>JAJRRI010000086.1 GCA_024279685.1 Verrucomicrobiota bacterium
CTGAATTTTTGTTGGATATCCCATAATGTTCTCCTTTATTTAAATCTACGTATATCCATAGATATTAAAGCAAAAAATGATAGGAGGCAAGTTCGCCTCCTTGTTTTTTTGCCCGTCATCTAATCAGTGACTGAGTACTAGAGCCCCATCGCCTCTGTAGCGAGGCGACTGATCTCTACTTTCGGAAAAGTGGCGGGTGAATTTATATCTTTGAGCGGACGGTTTGGTGAAAGCATGGTATGATCTGTACGTAACACAGGGGAGTTGGGGCGTTTTGTACGCTTTGATGGACGGATACCGGCATCGATCCATAGTTTGAGAGATTAGAATTGAAGGAGATCGCTATGAGAAAATATTTATGGGGTATGTTCATCCTCTGTTTTTGTGTGTGGGGCGTTGTGGTGGACAATTTGATTATCCCGTCCACGCTTCAATTGAAACAGGATGTTGGGTTGTATACCCGTTATCGCGTTAAAACATGGGAGAAGGGTGGGAAATTCGATGTGATTCAAAATGAGTTGATGATCTATGCCATCGTGAAAAACCGCGAACAACTTTACTATATGGAGCACAAATTCTATTTTGAAAACATCTTGAAAAACCTGGCGGAGGGAGCTTCAGTGCAACTGCGCTACGCTCGGCGTTTTCCCAAGGTCTGGAAGCGACACATCTATGAGCTGCGCCAGGGAGGGACTCCTATTGTCCGTTATTCCTCAAGGCAGTTGCTTCAGAAGCAACGGGAAATCTGGAAATTTACGGGAATCATGGTCGGCATCTTCCTTGCGCTCGCGGTGGTCGGCCGGATCGGGCGTCCGCGCCAGAGATAATTTTGTTGAACTCTGAATGTAAATCCCCGCATTCCCCTCTAAGGGAGCCAAGGAGATAATGATGAAGAAACAGATGCTTATGGTTAGTCTGGCGATTTGGGCCGTTGGAGTGTGTGCCGAGAAAAAGGAGGCTGAGATGGAAAAGGCTGTATTTGCCGCAGGATGTTTTTGGGGGGTGGAGTCGATCTACCAGCAAATGGATGGGGTGATCGAGACGACCGTTGGTTATATTGGGGGCCGGACCGAAAACCCGACCTATAAAGAGATTTGTTATAAGGATACCGGCCATGCCGAGGCGGTTGAAATCGTCTATGACCCGTCCACGGTTTCCTACGAAACGTTACTCGATATTTTTTGGCGCGCCCATGACCCGACCACGCGCAACCGCCAAGGGCCGGATGTGGGAAGCCAGTATCGCTCGGCCATTTTCTATACCTCTCCCGGGCAAAAGGCTGCGGCCGAAAAGGTGATGGTTGAAGCACAGAAAAAATGGAAGAGGCCGATCGTGACAGAGATTTATCCCGCCGCTATTTTCTACCCTGCCGAGGACTACCATCAGGACTATTTTTTCAAAAAAGGCATAAAGAAGAGTTGCCATTTTCTGAGGGATTGAGCGTAGAATTATGGAGATGAATTCGGAGGAGAAGGGGGGCCATAGTCCGAGCGAAGAGCTGGCCAATTCCATTACGCATGGAGTTGGTTTTTTCATCGGCATTGCCGTGCTCGTGACGCTCTTCATTTTTTCCGTTCTCCGGAAAGGGGCGTGGGAGGTGGTCAGCTGTTCTATCTATGGCGTAACTTTCATGCTGCTCTACCTCAGTTCCACACTCTACCATTCGGCCCGGAGCCCGCGCGCTCGGCGGGCGTTGAAGGTGATCGATCATTCCGCCATCTACCTGCTCATTGCCGGAACCTATACGCCTTTCGCGCTCGTTCCGCTACGCGGCGCATTGGGGTGGACGGTTTTTAGTCTCATTTGGGGATGCGCCATACTTGGCATCCTCTTTAAGGTATTTTTCACGGGGCGCTTTAAGGCCGTGTCGTTAGCGAGTTATCTTTTCATGGGTTGGCTCTGCGTGTGGGTTGTCGGACCGCTCTATCAAGGATTAGGAGTGACCGGCTTCACCTTCTTTGTCGCCGGTGGATTGTTCTACACGGTCGGGGCCGTCTTCTATGCCTGGAAATCATTGCGTTGGTCGCATGCCGTCTGGCATCTGTTTGTGCTGGCGGGGAGTCTCTGTCATTTTTTCAGCATCCTTTTCGGAATCGCATTGTAATCCGGCGGCGGGATGGGCAATATTCCGCCCTTTACATTAAAAAAGCAAAGGGAAGATGACTATGAACGTGAAGATTGAACGCGCTCTGCTGAGTGTATCCAATAAGGCAGGCATCCTCGATTTTGCCCGAAACCTGAATGAAATGGGCGTTGAACTCCTCTCCACGGGGGGGACTGCCAAAGCGATCCGCGAGGCCGGCATTCCCGTTAAAGATGTTTCCGAATTCACCGGGTTCCCTGAAATGCTCGATGGCCGCGTAAAAACCCTCACGCCACAGGTGCATGCCGGCATCCTATTCATGCGTGACAATGACGAACACGTTAAAACGATGACGGAATATGAACTGGGCCAGATCGATCTCGTTTGCGTCAATCTCTATCCCTTCGAAGAAACCATCGCCAAAGAAGGCGTTTCCCTCTCCGAAGCCATTGAGCAGATCGACATTGGCGGCCCCACTATGATTCGCTCGGCCGCGAAGAACATGAAATTCGTCACCGTGGTTACCGATCCTGCCGATTATGCGCAGACCCTCTCCGAAATGCGCGCAAACGACGGCGCCACGACCGAGGGATTCCGCTTCATATTGGGCCAGAAGGTCTACGCCCGCGCCGCCGAATACAACGCCGCCATTGCTACCTACCTCGCGGAACAGGTTTCCGAACAACAGCTAGCCAAGCCGTTCGTTAAGTCCTATTCCAACGGCACCGAACTTCGCTACGGCGAAAACTCGCACCAAAGCGCATGGCTCTATACCGACGCCGAATCGCGCGAATCATCCATTGCCCATGCCGAAGTCCTGCACGGCAAGGGCATGAGCTACAACAACTATGTGGATGGGGATGGCGCGCTCGAAGCCGTCAAAGATCTTTCAGGAAAGCCCGGCGTCTCCGTGATCAAGCACACCAATCCTTGTGGCTACGCCACCGGCGAGACGCTCGCCGAAGCGTTCGAAGCGGCTTGGGCCGGGGATCCCATTTCCGCGTTCGGTTCCGTGATCGCCGTTACCCAAAGAGTCGACCTTGAAACCGCACAGTGCCTCGATGGGCGCTTCATCGAAGCGATTATTGCCCCTGGATATGCGGACGATGCCCTCGAACACCTCATGAAGAAAAAGAACCTGCGTATCCTCAAACTCACCAAGCCCATGGGCAAAGCCCTGCCGCAGCGTATGGTTAAACAGATTAACGGGGGACTGCTCGTGCAGGATCTCGACACCGAGTTGATTGAAAAATGGGAAGTTCCCACCAAGGCTCCATTCGAGGAGTCTAAGAAAGAACTCGCGCTCTTCGGGATCTCCGCCGCCAAGCACACCAAGTCTAACGCCATTGTGTTGGTGCAGGAATATAAGCCTGGCCAATTCCGTGTGCTTGGTATGGGAGCCGGACAACCCAACCGCGTCGATGCGCTCAAAAAGCTCTCCGTCTCCAAGGCCGTCGATAACCTCAAGGCGGAGAAGCCCGATATTACGGAAGAAGAAATCCAGCAGGTCATCGGTGAATGTGTATTCGTTTCCGAAGCCTTCTTCCCCTTCGCCGATAGCATCGATGCGGCCCACGAAATGGGCGCAAAATTTATTGTTCAACCCGGGGGTTCCATTCGCGATGATGAAGTCATTGCCGCCTGCAATAAAGCCGGCATCGCGATGGCCCTCACCGGAATGCGCCACTTTAAGCACTAAACGAATATAGCCGGAGCATCCTGCTCCGTTGCGCATGTAAAGCCCGCTCATCGAGCGGGCTTTGTTGTTTTAAATAGGTTGCATCTACGCGGGATGCGCGTATAGATGCGCGTTCGTTTTTACGAAGCCGGAATCGTTCGGTTTATAAATTCGGGGTCAAACTCTTGCGATGGGCGCGGGATTAGAGCCCTGGTCAACATAAAAAGAGAGAGACCCGTCATGAGATTCGACGAACTGGGGCTAAGCCCTGAAACCCTGAAATCCATTCAAGCCTTGGGCTTTGAAACAGCCACCCCGATTCAAGAGAAGGCCATTCCGGTCCTGCTCGAAGGCAAGCGCGACTTTGTCGGCCTGGCCTCTACCGGAACCGGTAAGACCGCCGCATTTGGCCTGCCTTTGCTAGAGCGTATTGACCCTGATATCGCCTTTCCGCAGGGCATTATCCTCTGCCCGACTCGCGAACTCTGTCTGCAAATCGCCAGCGACTTGAATAAATTTTCCAAGCACCGGAGAAATCTAAAAGTAGTCGCCGTGTATGGTGGATCACCCATTGTAACCCAAATTCGCGACCTGAAGCGCGGCGCGCAAATTATTGTCGCAACGCCGGGCCGCTTGCTCGACCTCATCGAGCGCCGGGCCGCTAAGCTGGATCAAATTGCGATGGTCGTGCTCGACGAAGCCGACGAAATGCTCAACATGGGCTTTAAAGAAGAGCTCGATAAGATTCTCGGAAAAATGCCGGAAGGCCGCGTGACGTGGCTCTTTTCCGCCACGATGGACAAAGGGGTTGCGCGCATTGCGAAGAACTATCAGACCGACCCCGTCGAAATTTCCGTCGGCGGCCGCAACGAATCAGCAGCTAATATTGAGCACCTCTGTTTTATGATACACGAGAAGGATCGCTATCAAGCCCTTAAGCGCATCCTCGACTTTCTCCCCGAGATCTACGGCCTCGTATTTTGCCGTACTCGCGCCGAAACACAGCAGGTTGCTGAGAAGCTGATGCAAGACGGATATTCCGCTGAGGCACTCCATGGCGATCTTTCCCAGGCCCAGCGGGATGGGGTGATGCGCAAGTTCCGCCAGAAATCCATCACCATTCTTGTGGCCACCGATGTGGCCGCCCGTGGCATCGATGTAAACGACATCACGCACGTCATTCACTATAAGCTATCCGATGAAATCGCCGCCTACACGCACCGGAGTGGTCGCACCGCCCGCGCCGGAAAATCAGGGGTTTCTATTGCTCTGATCAATATGCACGAGCGCCGCCGTATTCAAGATTTGGAACGCCGCAATAACATTAAAATTACCCTCGAAAAAATCCCCGATGGTAAGGCCATCTGTGAAAACCAATTGATCGCCCTCTTGAATAAGGTCATCGAATCTCCGGTCAACGAAAAGGAGATCGAAGACTATCTACCTTTGGCCTACGAAGCCCTCTGTCAGTTGGACAAAAAAGAGATCATCAAGCGATTTGTCTCGGTCGAGTTTAATCATTTTCTCGAATACTACCGCCATGCGGGCGACATCAATGTGAAGCCTCGTGCCGGCGATTCCCGATCGCGCGACCGCGACCGCGGGCCACGTTCGGACAATCGGCGGCGAGAGGGGGGCAGCGAAGAAGGATTTAAACGCTTCTCCATTAACATGGGCCGCGCCAATAAGATTAACGCCGGAGCCATCGTTCGGATTATTTGCGAAAATTGTAAAATTCCATCGAATCAAGTGGGCGAAATTTCGCTCGGTCACGATCAGTCCTTTTTTGATGTAAAGCAAGACTCCGCGAATGCGGTGCGCGAAGGGATGAGCAACGTAAAACTCGATGGGCGTACGGTCAGCATTCGTGCCGCCAGAGGACAAGGTGGACCGCCGAGCGGTCCCCGCCAGCGTAATGGTCGTCAAGGCCACTCGGGCGGACGCCGCCGGTCTTGATCGGCTCTGCCGTTCCTCTAGACCGGAACGGCCACACAAAATTTCGAGATCGTCAACCACTCCACTCCGGCCGAAAATCTCTGCTCTGCCGTCGTGTTGCACGATCGCTCATTAGATTCGGTTCAATCTAGGGGGCTTAGATTGCTTGATATATTACACTACGCGCCTTGCGTTACGCATGTTGCGTAATAAAGGCGCGCGGAATGTACTTGCGGTGAAGTGTAGAATTACGCATATTGCGTTATGCAGGAGGCGTAATATGAGAAATCCCTTTCAATATGGTGGCGTGGTATCGGGCCAATCGTTTTGTAATCGCACGCAAGAAGCCGCAGATTTGCGCCGCGCCATGGAAAATTCTGAAAAGTGGTTTGTCTATTCCGAGCGACGGATGGGTAAAACCTCGCTGATCCGCAAGGTGTTGGCTGAGCTGCCGGAGGAGCAATACCTGACGGTGTATATCGATCTCTGGCCAACCGATGGCGAGACCTCGTTTGTGTTGGCTTGCGCCAAGGCCTTTTCCGAGGCGATGGCCACAAATACGGACAAGTTGCTGCATACCGCTAAAACCTTCTTCAGCCGCTTGGTTCCCGCGGTCACCACCAACGACGAGGGCAAACCCATCATCACATTTGGGTTCGACCAGAAACGCCCGGATGTACCCCTCCTTGAAGAGGTGTTGGCGATGCCGGCCAAGGCGGCGAAAAAAGAAGGAAAACAGGTCGTCGTGGTATTCGATGAGTTTCAGCAAATTTTGGAATATGAAAGTGATATCGTGGAGCGTCTCCTACGAAGTTCGATCCAGCATCAAACCGATGTGGCTTACATTTTCTGCGGCAGTCGAAAGCATCTGATCCGTCAAATGTTCATGGATTCGCAACGTCCCCTGTATCGCTCGGGAGCACACTATCCCCTTGGACTGATCGCCGAGGAGCACTGGCAAACGTTTATCGATGAAAAATTTACCGCCACCGGGAAGGGGATCAGCGCCGCGACCATTACCGCTTTATGTCAGCTGACCGAGGGGCATCCCTTTTACACTCAGCATCTGTGCCACCCGCTGTGGGAGCTTTGCGATGAGGGAGAGGAAGTGAGTTCCGCAATGATCGGTCAGGCGACCCAGCTTTTACTGGATCGCGAAAGCTACGCCTTCATGAATTTATGGGAATCGCTCGCGCGAAATCCGCGCCGTCTCCTGCGGGGTTTAGCGACGGAGGGGCCGAAAGTTCAGATTTATGCCTCTGAGTTTCTTCGGAAATATCAGTTAGGCAGTTCATCGAACGTCCAGCGCGCCATCGAAGTTCTGTTGAAAAAAGACATTATCGACAAGGAGGAAGGGGGGGTGGTGATTCCAGACCGCTTCTTCCGCCTATGGATCAACAGCAAGCAGGGCGCATGAAAATTCAGCTAAACGAGCGGACAGTTGATGTGGCGAGAGGGAGTTCCCTATTCCAGCTTCGCGATCGCGAAAAACCGTTGGCCGATGTGCTGGTCTACAACGGCGCGGCGGTTGCCGAGGATCTTGTACTGGCCGATGGTGATTGTGTTAATCTAATCCAGCGCGGCGCGATTCCGCCCGCCGCCGAACTCGAAGCCCTCATGATGGCTCGTCATACGCCGGGCGTGCATGAAAAAATACAAGGCGCCACCGTCGGTCTCGCCGGCCTGGGCGGCCTCGGGTCCGCGGTTGCTGTTGCGCTCGCCCGCATCGGGGTGGGGCGACTGATCCTCGTCGACTTTGATATCGTTGAACCTAGCAATCTCAATCGCCAGCAATATTTCATCGACCAACTGGGCCAAACCAAGGCCGAGGCGCTTGAAGCCAATCTTAATCGGATTAACCCCTACGTGGCTTACGAAACCCACTGCATCCGCCTGACCCCCGAGAATATCCCGACCCTATTTTCCGAAGCCGACGTATTGGTCGAAGCCTTCGATCGCGCCGATCAAAAAGCCATGTTGTTGCAGTCCTTCCCCGGCAAGCCCATCGTCGCCGCTTCCGGCCTTGCGGGTTATGGTTCCGGCGAAACCATCGGAGTGCGAAAAATGGGGAAGTGGATTCACATCGTCGGCGATCTTAAAACCGGCGCCGCCCCCGGCTGCGGCCTGATGGCTCCACGCGTCGGAATTGCGGCTCATGTGCAGGCCAATTTGGTATTGCGTTTGCTGCTTGGGGAAGAGTAGCATCTATTCAATTTTTAGGGCTTCCGTTAGGCGCGGTGGCAGTGTGAAATAACAAAATAGAGGGTGTGGAATGAAATATAAACAGTGGAAGATCGTAGTCGGACTCGTATTGGCTTTCTCGGCGTGCCATGCCGTGGCAGAGGCTCAAGAAGGAGATAAATTTGATTTCATTGTTGGTCTTGGCTTTGTGATTGCGCCTGAATATGGCGACTATGTCGATGATGTATATAATGCGGCTGGATATCTCAGCTTGGACGATACCGCGGGCTGGATCGATCTATATCTAGGGGTTGAGTATCGCCCAGTTGAGCAATTTGGAATTCTTGTCGGAAGTGATCTGTTGTTTAATGGCGGGGGCGATGCCACGAGTATTGGGGGGGTTGGAGGGATTGATGAAACCTACGTGAACGCCATTCTTCTCCCCTCGATTTACGGGCAGTTTTATTTTACCCAATCGCGCACGTTCTACATTAATGGCGGGATCAACTTTCCCATTCCCGAAACGGGCAGTGATTTCTTTGGATGGGAATCGGATGGAGTTGGGTTTGGGGCGAATATTGGGGTTGAAATCGCCGATGTGGTCCGTATTGAAGGGGGCTATGTTTCAATTCCGATTAAAACAGAGGTCACGGCGAATAATCCTGTCGCCACGGGGTATGATTTCGGTGGGGCACAGCTTCGTGTGCTACTCGCATTCTAACTTTGAGTAATCACTTGAGTTCAACGAAGAGGCTCGGCATTTGCTGAGCTATTTCTTTTTGGGTATAGAATGGGGATGAATATATTTCAGAATATTCCAAACGATTTGCCGGAGGAGCTGGTTTCTATTTTGGCGGAAAGTGATTCGATTAAAATCGAACGGATTATTTCCGATGGCCATGCCTCGCCGAAGGGCTTTTGGTACGATCAGGAGCAGGACGAATGGATCGTGCTCCTTTCCGGTTCTGCGATACTCACGGTGGCGGATGAGCGAGTTGAACTTAACCCCGGCGACCCTCTTTTGATTTCCGCCCACCAGCGACATCGCGTGGAATCTACTTCCTCCACCGAAAAAACCATCTGGCTGGCTGTATTTTTTAACTAATTACATGCACTGTACTCGATTCCAAATGAATGATTATGAGGTGCTGGCGGTGCCGGTACTACAGGATAACTTTGCCTACCTCGTTTGCCGTGCGGGTGAAGCGGTGCTGATTGATGCGGGCGAAGCGAAGCCCGTTTTTCGAGCCTTGAAAGAAAATGATCTGCGCTTGCAAAAGGTGCTGATTACCCACTCGCACCATGATCATATTGGCGGATGCCGTGCGATTCAGGATCACCTAGGGGTGCAGTCCATCAGTCCGGCGGTGGAATCGAGTGAAAGTTCCGTTCTGGGAACCGTCTGCCGCTCGATCTCAACCCCGGGGCACATGGCGGTGCATAAGATCTATTACTTTCTGGAGCTTAATACCTTGTTTACAGGGGACACCCTTATCAATGGCGGATGCGGACGGTTGCTCGGCGGCACGCCAAAGCAGTTTTTCGATAGTCTTCAATTGATCAAACAGCTACCGAATGAAACGCGCATATTGGGTGGGCACGACTACCTCGTCACCAATATGGAGTTTGCGCTCTCGGTCGAGCCGGAGAATGCGGATATGCAAGCGCGCCGTGATCTTTACCGCACAGATCCCGCCGCCGCGATTTTTGTTACCTTAGCCGAAGAAAAGAAAACCAACCCCTTCCTGCGCGCTCCATCCGTTGAGCGATTTACCGAGCTCCGGAAGCAGAAAGATTATTTTTAATTCCCAGGCGTAGAAGCCCACGAATCCATTGAGGGACTAATTGAATCGCGGTAAGAGCACGTCATATTGTTCCAGCAAGGCCTGCGGCATGACGCGGGTGTCGGCGAGCACCGGCATAAAGTTGGTGTCGCCAACCCAGCGAGGAACAATGTGCTGATGAATATGGTCTTTCAGTCCGGCCCCAGCGGCGGCTCCGAGGTTGTAGCCCAGGTTTAGGCCATCGGGCTTGAGTTCGTCTTTCAGAATTTCGATGGCTTCAATCGTGAGATCGGCCATTTCCAACCGCTCTTCGGGGGTCAATTCTTTGAGGTGTTCGAGATGGCGGTAGGGCGTTACCATCAAGTGGCCGCCGGTGTAGGGGTAGCGATTCATCACGACGGCACAGGTTTTTCCGCGCTTGAGGAGCAAATTTTCGCGGTCGTTCTCTTCGGCGAACATCGTACAGAGAAAACAGCCGCCCGTCTTTTCGCTTAGAATATATTCAATGCGCCAGGGCGCCCAGATCGTCTTTTTCATGGTTATTCCTTTTCTGCCGAGGTGTAGGCCTGATCCGCACGGTTTGGTGTGTTGGGATACTTGAGCCGAAGTAACCCATGCCCAACGAATGCCGTCAAAAACCGATAACGAAGCCCGTCAGGGTTACGTTGCAGCACATCACCCATCTGGCGATGAGTCAGCCAACGGTATCGGCAAATTTCAAGAATCAACGCCTCCATTTCCTTAGGGGGCAACCGACTCTGAGTAAGTGCGGGCAAGGCGATTTTATAGAGCGCTTCCTTCTCATTATCTGAAAATTCGGCAAGAGAACTGGAGCGACTATGTGCGGAGCTCTGATCCTTATGTGCGGAGTCCACTGCGGACATAAGGCGGTAGCGTGCCCAACGTCTATGGCCTTCTTGGACCAAATCGCCTTGACCTACAAGCTTTTGCAAAAGTCGGGTAATATCAGCAGTATGCATAGATGTAATCTGACGCATACGGGCATTATCGACATTTCCCTCCAAATCAGCCGTCACCAATACCTGAACCTCCTGTTTTGAAAACTGATCATACCGTTTGTTAAAGAGGTTCTTCAGTCGATGCAACGACTTTTCTGGAATTAGGCTGACCATGGACAACATCCACTGAACCCGATCAGGCTGAACCTGCTCACGAACCCCCGGAGAACGCCAATGTTGTGACCCCCAACCTCGCTGGATTTTATCTACTCCAGAACCCGCTTTTTCCGCCGCCCCAAACAGGGCGAACATTTTTTGAATCGATTTATTACGGCATTCGCTCACATTGCCTTTAAATAACTGTTCAAGCGAGATCAGCAATAGCCCCGGATTTGAAAATTCAAAGCGATCCTTATACTTTTCAACAATGATTCCGCCCTGCCCTTGATAATCTGCATGGATCAATGCATTCACTAGCACTTCGCGAATGGCCTCGTGAACCACCGTCTCTCCTTTGCGAAACAGATTGTCATCCAATTGAAAGGGTAATTTTATATCCCTCGAAAGGCGTTGCATCACCCGCAGGTAAAACTGGAACAGGTTGGCGACCCACGTGCCATCCACGAATAAGCGGTCTGTGTAGCGCACGTCTGGATCGTCCGATCACTTTTCACGGTAATCCACATGATACGCGGGAACGGCTTCGCTGATGGATTCATCCGTACCGAACATTAGAATCCCGGCAACCGTCAGTCCTTCCTTCCCCGTTGTCCGATCCTTCCGCCAACCGCCCCACTTCCTGTTCGGTACAATGGTAGTCGCCCTCATAGTTGCGACGATACGTTCCCGTCAGCGGATTCTGCCCCAAATAGACCGGGCGCTGATAACGGGTCGCCTGCGGTATCCGGATGGCCAAAATCACGCCCTCATCGGTTTTCACTTCAGAAACATCGGTATTCGTCAGCAGATTAGCGCTCACCTTGCCTCGGTTGTTCACCGTATCCCAAAACGACTTTTTCAATGCAGGAATATCGTCCAACCCGCAAACTGTGCCGTCATCCTCAACGCCCAGCAAAATCACCCCGCCATGGGTATTGGCCAATGCGCTATAACTTTCCCATAAACTCTTCGGCAGCCCGCCCTTCGCCACCTTCAGTTCCAGCTCTTCGCTCTCCGTCCAGTTCAGGCGGATCAAAATATCTATCGGATTGATCGATGACTTCGTATTCATTTTTCTTCCTCCAAGACGCGGGCGCTGGTTGCTTTGATCGTGGGTTCGAAGCGGGGCATCAGCTCGCGGTTTTCTTAAAAATTCGGAGAATCTGTTCTTCGGTGTATCGCTTTTTCATGTCGAGTTCTCCTTTTGGTATTTTACTGGCTCTTCGAATATTTTTAGGGTAGCTCTGCATTTACTTTTCTTTTAACAGGATCTACAGGATGCGGTTGAATAATCCTGTTCAATCACAGCCTAATTCCAGCGATTTTCTTTGAATTTACTACTTTATGGTCCTGTAGTTATTCTCTGCCAGAGCCTTGTTTTTTATGAGATTAGCAAGATATCCATCCTGTAGATTCTGTTCATCCTGTCTAAAAACTCTCCTACTACGTGCTCTCCACCACAAAATTCTACGTAGAACCATTTTACTACGGAAAACGCTCTTTAAAAACGGTCCAGTTCTAAGGGAGTCAGGTCATCTGCAATAAATTTTTGTGTTGCAGGATGAGAAAATAAAAAACCCGCCCGCCCGCTTCTACCAGCAGTCTATTGATTTTAATTCGAGCCTTCGCTTCTTTTCCCGACATCTACTCCCCCTGCTGAAAATGATTTCTAAAAGGTGGAATACTTGTAGCGAATTATTCCAACCTTTGGAAGCGTAAGAGAATGGAGATTCCCGCCTTCTACAGGTGCTTTGTGATTTCAAACGCGGGCATTAAATCATATCTTCCTTGGATTGGAAGAGGACAAAACCTATGGCGGACAACGTATATCTTTTTTATGGAAACGACGAGTATCTGGTGGGGGCCAACGCCCGGAAGCGGGTGGATGCGCTTTGCCCAGAGGTGGAGCAGTCGCTTGTGCTGGAGGTGATCGATGGGAGTGCCGCGAAGATTGATGATGCGGTAGCGGCGCTCGATCAATGTGTGGCCGCGTTCCGTACCGTCGGCCTATTTGGCGGAAAGAAAGTCGTGTGGTTTCGTGAGGCCTCCTTTTTTAAAAATAAGGTCATCATGAAGAACGAGCGGGTGAAGCGCCTGCTGGGCGAGTTGACCTCGGATATTAAGGCCGGATTGGCCGATGACCAGTTCCTGATTATCTCCGCGCCGGATGTCGATAAGCGTTCGGCCTTCTACAAGGCCGTTAACACGGCGGGCGAGGTGGTGGAATACGCCATTTCCGATCGCGACTATGAAGCGCGTCCGGTGGCTCTTAAGCGCGCGGTCACTCTCTTTAAGCGAGAGGGGTTCGCCCTTGATTCTGCAGCGGCCGATGCCTTCATTGAAAAGACGGGGTTTGACACCCGACAGATCATGAACGAGGTCGAGAAGATGGTGCTCTACAAGGGCGACGATAAAAGGATTGTCCTTGCCGATGTGCAGATGATTACCTCGGCCTCCGGCGAAGCGATCGCATGGGATTTTACCGATGCCGTGGCGGAGCGTAAGTTAGGCGATGCCATTCGACTCTTCCGGCAACTCATTTTCCAAAAGGAAAGCCCGATTCGGCTGATTATTGCCATCGAAAGTCTATTCCAAAACCTTTTGCGCTTTAGGGAATATTCGGACGCAGGCTGGTTTCGATTGAACGGAAATCGCATTCAGTGGAGTTCCGACACGGAGCTCGATGAATATTTTTCAGAGTTGGCGGATGATCCGCGCAAGATGCATTGGTTCCGTGCTGGAAAATTTGCCAATCAATCCGTTGCCTACACCGCACGTGGACTGGCGGCACGCAAAAAACTGGTGGTGGACACGCATGAGCGGATGTTGTCGGAGGGTTCGATCCCGCACGCCCTCATGTTCGAAACGCTGCTCGCGAAGCTCTGCGCTCCAAAGCCGAAGCGGCGCTGAGTGATGGTGTGACTTCGTTTAATAGAAATTAGAGTTCAGTGAATCTGGTATTCATTTGGTTTTTATATTTTCTTGAGGTTCGACCTAGATACACTGTGCACTCTCTTCTTTTACAGGAAATGAAAAAATGATTGGCATTATTGACTACGGAATGGGGAATCTAGGCAGCGTCTCAAACGCATGCCGATTTTTGGGGCTCGATGCAAAAATTATTACACGCAAGCAGGAGATGGCCGATTGTCGCGCGGTGGTGCTTCCCGGTGTTGGAGCCTTTGGCGACTGCATGAAGCATTTGGTCGAACACGATTTTGTTAGCCCCATTGAGGATTGGATTCAGGCAGGCAAGCCGCTGATGGGGATTTGTCTCGGACTCCAGACCTTATTTGAATCGAGCGAAGAGTCTCCGGGGGTGGCTGGCCTTGGTATTTTTCCCGGAACGGTCAAGCGGTTTGATCGTTCTCAAGAGTTAAAGGTGCCGCAGATAGGGTGGAACCGCATGAAGGAAGTTCAGTCGGACTGCCCGATGTTCAATGGGATTGAGGATGATTCTTTTTTCTATTTAGTGCATTCTTATTATGTTTGCCCTGAGAATGATGCGTTGGTGGCGGGGAAGACCGAGTACGGGATTGACTACTGTTCCTGCGTTTGGCGAAACAATGTGTTTGCCACCCAGTTCCACCCCGAAAAATCGCAGGCGGTAGGCTTGCGCATGCTGAAAAATTTTTGGGCATGGGCGGACGTGAATTAGGTTATTTTCCGGTTGAATTGAAGCGGTTTTATGCGTGTGCCCCAGGGTTTAAAAGACTACATTCTTAGCTGTGTGCATATCCCTCAAGGAGCTATGAACCTAAAAACACGAATCCTACTAACGCTTTCTGTTGCCTCGGTTTTAGCGGCCATTTTAACCGGAGGGACCCTGGTTTTTTTACTTCAGTTCTATGGGCAATTTTC
The DNA here is from genome assembly GCA_024279685.1 of Verrucomicrobiota bacterium. GTDB lineage: Bacteria > Verrucomicrobiota > Kiritimatiellia > Kiritimatiellales > Pontiellaceae > Pontiella. The sequence continues at coordinate 14,641 of JAJRRI010000086.1, forward strand.
GTTCTCGGAGGGGCATGGGTCTTTTCTTACGATCCTTGCGGTTTTTATGTGTCTACTCGGTGGCGGGCTCATATTCGGCCTACTTTCCTTATTGCTGAATAAGCGGATAATCATCCCGGCGGTGGAACGAGAGACGCTTGAAAGTGAACGGGAAATGCTCACGGAGCAATTGCACCATGCCCAAAAAATGGCAGCCGTTGGGCGGCTCGCCGGAAGTATTGCACACGACTTTAATAATCTATTGACGGTCATCGACGGCTACTCCAGTCTCATCATCGCCGACCCGCAATCCGAAGAGACGGGGCAGAATGCACAAGAGGTCGTTGATGCGGCTCGGAAAGCTTCATTCATCACCCGGTAACTCTTAAGTTTTAGTCATAAAGAGCAGACCGATCCGGTGGTGCTCGACCTCAATACGGCTCTGGCGGATACCGATAAAATGCTCTCGCATCTGATTGGGGAAAAGGTGCAGCTCATCACACAAGCGTCTAAGAATCCTATTTATGTAAAGATTGACCCTATCCAGCTCGGCCAGGTTCTTATGAATTTAGCCGTAAATTCCCGCGATGCAATGCCCCGTGGTGGACGGATCACCATTAAGGTTTCATTAGAGGAGGTGGCGGGCGGCGAAGGCCAAAAGGGGGGAGAATTAGTAGAAGGAACCTATGCGAAAATTTCGGTCCGAGATACCGGACAAGGGATTCCTCCCGAAAAAATTGACCGGATCTTCGAACCCTTTTTCACGACGAAGGGCTCCGATAAAGGAACCGGACTGGGCTTATCGATTGTTAACACCATTGTTAAACAGGCGAATGGATGTATTGACCTGACCAGCAAACTTGGCGGAGGAACCACCTTCATGATCTATCTTCCGCTCGCTCATGCGGAGGAGGTTATCTCCGAAGAGATTGTCGTCCCCGACCCAGAGTCGGCTCGCAAGGTAGAAGCAGAGACCCCCGAGGCAGCGGTTGAACGTGGAATGCAAACCATCCTGCTGGTAGAGGACGATCCTATGATTCGTGGGCTCATTTTTCAGACGTTGGAAAATCAGAGCTATAAGGTGCTTGTGGCGGATGATGGTTGGGTGGCGGTTCAGCTTGCGCGGAAATATGACGGGGGGATCGATCTACTCTTCACCGATGTAGTCATGCCCGGTCTGGGAGGAGCCGAACTCGCTCTGGCGGTCCGCGAACTCTACCCAGAAATCAAGCTCCTTTTCATGTCGGGATATCCCCGCTCACACGTGACTAAAGAAGGCGTGCCGCCCGAAGCCGCGCTACTAGAAAAGCCTTTTACACCGGATAAAGTTATTTCCAAGGTATCCAGTGTGCTCGCCAGTTAGTTCGTGAGAGAACCTTCAAGGGTTTCTAAAAATCCAGAGGCTACTGCTCTGATCCCGTAAAACTTAAATTATTTTTCAGCGGAACTGAGTGCGGGAATGGTGATGGTGACGGATGTTCCGCCCGAGCTGGTTTCAATATCCAGCTGTCCATTATGATCCACCACCGCGCGCTTGGCGATCGGTAGCCCCAGCCCAAATCCTCTGGCCTGGATCGTGCTAAATGGAGAGAAGAGCTTGTCGCGCACCGAGGGGTCAATTCCGCCGCCGTTATCGGTGACCGTGATGAATACTTTGGCACGCCCATTTTTTGGGTCCCGGCCTTTAACGGTAACATTAATTCGTGAGCCTTCCTTGTTATCAAGGTTCTCGGCCGCATTTTTGAGTAGGTGGTAGACACACTCTTCCATGAGGCTCGCATCGCCGGTGATCTGCAGTGCGGAGTCATCTGCGGATAAGTGAATTTTAAGATTCTCGTGATCGAGATCCATCTGAATATGGGTCACTGCATTTTCGATGGGCTTGCGAATATCCATCGTTTGAAAAACAGGTTCCGGTAGATGGGCAAAATCATTAATTTTTTCGATGATTTGATTAAGCTTATCGACTTCGGCCACCACCTGGTCACTAAAGTCTGCGCGGAAATCAGGATCTTCATAGCGTTCGGGTAGGAGTTGCGAAAAGGTTTTGATGGCAACGAGTGGATTGCGGATTTCGTGGCTCATGCTCGCGGCAAGATCGGTCCAGAACGTCGCGCGTTCGAGTTGGTCTTCCTTTTCCTGAAGAAGCTTAGCTCCAGTAATGTCGTGCAGCATGATCACGGCTCCCACGCACGCACCTCGGTCCATCAAGCAGCGCGTTTCACCGGAGAGGGTGCGTTTGGTACGGGGGTCGGCCCATTCTCGGGTCTCCGCTTCGGGACGCTCTAGGGCTCGGCGGAGCACATCGGCCACCTGGCTCCCGAGTGTTTCCGCTCGTTGGCCGATAATGGTTTCATCTTCGGTCTGGAGAATTTCGCGCGCGGTATTGTTGAACCAGCGGATAGTCGCATGTTCATCGCACGCAACAATTCCGAATGGGATGGAGTGAAGTAGAGTTTCGGCCAGCGCTTTTTGGAGGGCGGTCTCTTCGTATTGCATCGCTTTTTCAAGCGTAGTGGAAATGTGGTCGGCGAGGCCGGTGAGATCCTCGAGATCGGGAACGTCGAATGGAATTCCGGTCGAGCGTTGGCCAATAAAAATCCAGCCTTTTATGCCACCGGTCGCATAGAGTGGGATGATGATTTCCGCGCCGAGCGAGTCGAGCATCTGCTTGAGCATGGCACGCTCTTCCGGGTCGGGGATATTTTCAAGGGTTTGTCGAGAAACCAGATGGGTATTCATTTCCATCCAGCGAACAAAAGGGCTATTTCCCGGGACGGAGAGCTTTTCGGTGGCTTGCAGGCAGCGCATACCGGACTGAAAAGTATAGTGGGTTTCGGGGTCGGGCTTGATGAAAATTCCCGCGCGAGAGACCCGGGCGGTGGCCACCAACCCCTCGACGACGCTATCGAATAGTAGATCAAGATTATCGAAGTTTTTTTGGGCCTTGGAGAAGTTTTGCAATGGGGCGGAAAATAAAGTGCGGAGCTGCGGGGCGGGCTCAATCTTTTGAGCCTGTAGTTTGGTGAGCTCGTTCTCGAGCAGCTGGGATCTTTTCCGCAAAGCAAAGCATTCAGTGGCCTGCTTAAGCAAGGCTTGGAACTCACGTCGATCAGGTTCCAATCCGATGGTGGCAAAGGGGTCTAGCCATTCCGCCGTAAGCATGGGATCCGAGCGATCAACCCCCAAAATAACGATGACCGATAGCGGCCAGTTTGCTTTTATTTCAGAAAGCACTTCGAGGCAGTTCGGGGCGCGCAAGTCGGCTAATAAAAGAGTGTCGCCAAATTGCGAGAAGCATTGCTCGAGATCGCTCTGAGCTTCGATGGGCTGGATGCCGGTGATGCTGGAGGAAATTCGAAGGAGACGTCCAATTAAATCCTCATCGCGGCTATATAAGATGCATGACGGAAGCTTTTTCATGGGGCAGCGGCCTCGTTGGCTAGAGGAATATAGATGTAGAATGACGTCCCTTTACCCGGAGTACTTTCCACATTGATCATGCCATGGTGTTCCTGGATAATTCCATGAGCCACGGAAAGGCCCATGCCGGTGCCCTCGCTTTTATCGGTAAAAAATGGGTCGAATATCTTTTGCAACTGATCCTTCTCGATTCCTTTCCCCGTATCGCTGATCTGTAGCCGGACACACCTTTTCTTTACCGCATTTTCTGGGCTTCCGCCTTGGGCGAAGGTGTACGTGCAGTTGGTGGTGGTTACGGTAATGGTTCCTTCGCTTCCGATGGCATCAATGGCATTTAGGTTGAGGTTTACAAGGACCTGAGTCAGTAAGTCCGTATCTCCAGAAATGAGATCGTGTTGGGCGTGCAGCTTGTTTTTCAACACGATGCCTTTTTGGGAGAACTGCTCCTGCATGAGTTTGAAACTCTTCTCGATCGTAGGATGGAATTTCATGGGAATGAGGTGCGGCTGGGGAGGCTTTGAGAAGTGGAGTAATTGATTTACGATACCGTCGATTCGCTGGACTTCATCGGCGACCAGCATCGCAAAATCGTTCCGGAAATCTTCATCAGCATGGCGTGATGGCAAGAGCTGAGTGAAGGTTTTAATGGTTACGAGCGGGTTCTTGATTTCATGCGCCATGCCCGCCGCCAGTGTGCCGACGCTAGACAACTGATCTGCCCGCCGCACTTGCTCTTCGAGGCTTTTAAGCTCTGTCATGTCAGTAAACACGAGCAGTGCCCCCATCGGCTTGTCGTCGTGGCCCATCAGGTAGGCCGACCCCACCCGAACATGCATGCTTTTTTCTTCTTCTTTGGGGAATAGGACCGTAGCGATGTTTTGCACACCCTTTTGGGTGGATAGTGTGGTATCCAGCACGGAGACAATTCTTTTCGGCAATACATCCATCGCTTGGCCAAGGACCTGCCCCTTTGTCAGTCCGGTAATTCGCTCAGCCTCGTGGTTAATCAATGTGATTTTACGGTCAGGACTCGCCACTACCACGCCGCTCACCAGTTGATCGAGCATGATTTCATTCTGGATTTTGCTATCCTGAGCCTCTGTGTATAAGCGGGCATTCTCCAGTGCCACCGCAAATTGGTTGCAGAGAATTTGCAAAGTGTCCTGCTC
>JAJRRI010000087.1 GCA_024279685.1 Verrucomicrobiota bacterium
ATGCTGAACACCGTGATGGATCGATGGTTTGGAGAGTGGCGGAGAACACAGGCCAAAGGCGACTGCATCATGGTGCGGTTCGCCGACGACGCTGTGATGGGATTCCAGTATGAATGGGAGGCAAAGGCATTCTTGGATGCGTTAACCCTGCGGCTGGAAAAACATAAACTAACCCTGCATCCAAAGAAGACCCGCTTGATAAAAAGTTGAATCCGGTGTTGCCCGCGTACCATAGCTGAGCACTTTTTCCGTCGATGCGCCAGTGGGTTTCGTCGCCATGGATGATGTGGGCGGCACGAACTTTGTTGCGTAAATCTTCGTAGAGTGCCGCCCCAGCATCGGCTGTTTGATGAGAAAACTCCATAGCAGATGCAGGCACGAATGATTGATATGCCGAAAAGTCCCGACAGCACTTTTTGAACATCGCGATAAGAGAGCTTGACGCTATGGCGCAGGTAAACTGCCGTAGCTTTTGTGATCGGCTCGATACTACAGTTTCGAAGCTCTCCGTCTGCGGTATCAAAAACCGCTTGACGACAGGTTGGGCAGAAAGCTTTATGAGCGCTAAATGAAAAGACCCTGATGGGGTGACAGCGGAATGCGTTGGTTTTTTCCGAACAAGAACACCTACACCAGTTCGCAAGAACCGCCGGCACAAGCCGCTTCACTCTGCAGGTTGGTGGCATCTTCATGCTCCTGCATTTCCGTATAGTCGGCGGAACGAAAGTTAGTAATGAGCTCGTTCCATAAGGTTTCATCCTGAGCCGTAGCCACCTCTTCATGCGGAGCCTGTTGGTAGAGTTTGTCTCCAGAAGCAGAAAGCATGCTGATTCCCGTGAAATCCGCGCGGTTTTTCCAGATGTATTCGGCAACCGCATCCCATTCGCCATCACGTACCGTCAGGGTGTTCGAGACATTGTGATAAAGCCCTGGGTTCATCTCTGGACGAGCCGTCCCTGGAACAACCCAATTTTGTTGAGTGGAGTGAACGTGCTTGAGCAGATCCATAGCAGATATCTCACTCCGAAGAAGAGCATCTTCAGGGGCTTCGACACAGAAGGTAATTACATCATCCGTTTTGTTTGCACTCCACACAGATTCTTCACACATGTGTTCATTCTGCTCGTTAAAGAAACGGTAGACCGGATCCGTTTTATTGGCCTGCACGCGGCGGAAATAACGGCGGGCATGGCGCGGATGGATACCCGATGCCGTGCCCAACAGCAATGAGGTCGACCCCGCAGGTTTAACACAAGTCAAACGCGCAGCCGGTTCAGTCTCAATTTTCAGCGAAACTTCGCGCTTAATCTCAATCGCATACTGGGCCATCTTCTGTTGCAGGATCGGATCGAGCGTGATTAAAGGCGAATCCATCATTCCCGTGATTGAAACACCCAACAGGGCTTCGCGGCGGCAAAGCGTTTCCGTGGTTTTTCCAAGATAGGGGAACTCGGTATAGCCCGCTTGGCAGGTTCCAATGATTGTGGCCGCTCGAACGGCAATACGGAAGTCCTCCTCTGAAAGCAATTTTGCACCGTTAATTTCTGTCAAGTTACAGAACTGCCAACCCGATTCGACGGTCACTTTTCCCTCAGAATCCGTCACTTCAAGATGCGGATTAAGGCCGATCTCACAGCAGGGATTGCATCCGTGTGAAAGAGCGTTGGCAAAGTAAAATCCAGGTTCGCCCCATTCTTTCTGCTTCGTAAAAATCCGGAGGAATTGTGCTTTTGAGGTTTCGTTACGGATCAGTTTTACGGAGTTATTAGAACGACCCCGTTGTGGATTTTCGTTGAACCAGTTTCCGCGTTTAGCATTCATCATTTCACCGTCGTCCGGCGAAAAAAGACAAATGGTGGCAGAGCGACGCACCCCACCGGCAATCACAGCATCTGCCGCATGCATCATAATGTCATAGGCCTCGATCGGCTTGAGCTTACGCCCCAGTGCACCCTCAAAGATATCGCGAGCCCGCTCAAGGGCTCGCCGGAGCGGAACATGGCCGGGCGCACGGCCTCCGGACGTTTTCAAGAAACGACCGCGATGGCGGATTTCTGAGTAGTTAAATTCAACAAGATAGCCCTCCACATAACTCAAGACGAGCTCCTGCATGGCATCGGCCCAGCCCTCGATCGTGTCGGGAACGTTAAAGTGGCGTACTGAGCCTTCATCAATCGACTGTGCCAGTTCGGGAAGCTTCTCAACGTGTTCAAATTCCACACTAAACCCAACCCCTGTACCACACAGCAAGAGGAAGAGACCGTCTCTAAAGAACTCAATGCGATCGCAAATTCCAAAGGTGCAATTATACATACGAGCATGGTTTTTTTCGATGGCGGGTCCGGCAAACTGCATCGAACGCATGGAGGGCAAACAGCGCTTGTCGAGCACCTGATCAAACGCCCATTGAATATCCTTCTGAGCTTTGGGGTAACGGCGCAGATGCATGTCGCGCACACGGACGACCGCTTCGGCATAGGTTTCTCGGCGACCCTGCTCTGGAAGGTAGCGTGCATAGCGACTCACAAGCATGTAGTCCTGTATGGCTGATGCATCGGGGCGCAGGCGCTGGTTCCGAGCCTTCTTGTGCTCTTCTCGATAGAGAATATATGCGCGGGCGACATCGTAGAGGCCCGCTCCCATTAACTGCTGTTCTACCAAATCTTGGATCATTTCCACGTCGATTTGCTCGTCGCCGCGGCGGACATAGCCTTTAATAATATTGTCGAGCGAAGCCGTGATATTCGCAATAAGGGTCTGCATATGGGGTTCTATGTCCCCCGAGCCGTGCCTGGTCACACTTTTGACCGCTTTTTCGATCGCCCTATAGATTTTCAGCTCATCATAGTCGACATTTTCAGCATCCCGTTTCTTTACTTTAATCTCCATCGTTTTTCCCTCTTTAACCTGCTTAAACATTAGGTATTAGGCCGAGTTCCCAAATGCTACCAAGCCTATAATACACAACATATAGTGTCTCTATGAATAAACTCCACAATATACAGACCTTTTGCTCGATAACAGAAAAAAGAAATAGATTTCTACCACATATATAAAAACCCCTTTATTTCGGAGCTATTCCAGATTATGAGTCCCCGCCTCGATGGCAAATAATGCGGGTTTCTGATTCTTAAAGCTTTTACGTAGCGACACCGCAGTATTCCCCACTGTATTACGCGAAATCACATGGCCCTCCGGGTCGAGTGTACAAATACTATGGCTCCGATCTCCCATATCCATTCCGATTGTATTATGTTGTTTCATGTCCGGCCTCCTTTTGCACCTTGAGTGCGGTTTTGTTTGTTGAGCGTGATTTTATCACAGCTCGTATGGAGGCCGGACACCTCTCAACAGTCTTCTCGTCCTGTCTACCGGCATGCCAAAATCCTTGCTTTCTACTCGGCCCTATGCTCTGTTTCGCATGGGTTAGTAATAGATTGAGGAGCGAACGGCTATATTCGTCATTCTAGCCCAACAGGTAACTCTTGATATTTAAATTTTATCTAACGGATTCAGGATGAATACAGTCGCTCAAAATACTCTGCCCGTATCTCGGTCTTTTCATGTGATGACAAAGCCGATCGGTCCGCTTTGTAACTTGAAGTGCGACTACTGTTATTATTTCGAAAAGAAAAATCTATTTCCACCGGGCGAGCAGTATAAAATGAGCGATACGGTGCTGGAAACGTATGTTCGAGACTACATTCGGAGTCAACATACCTCAGAAATTAATTTTGCCTGGCAAGGCGGGGAGCCCAGCTTGCTGGGGCTAGATTTTTTTCGGAAGGTCGTTGCTTTACAACGTCAATATTCCGATGGACGGACGGTGAGTAATGCCTTTCAAACTAACGGAACAAATCTCGACGACGAGTGGTGTCAATTTTTTTTCCGTGAAAACTTTTTAATTGGATTAAGTCTCGATGGCCCCGAACCTATTCATAATCGATATCGAGTGGATCAAAAGGGCGAAGGTTCGTTCGCGCGTGTTTTTGAGGCGCTGGAACGATTAAAAAAATGGCGGGTTGAATTTAATACGCTCACCTGCGTAACAAGAGAAAGCCCCGATGAGGCGGTCGAAATTTATCGCTTCTTGAAAAAACAGGGTGTTGTTTTTATGCAGTTTATTCCGATCGTCGAACGAGCAGGTGATCGGGCGGCAGAGGGGAGGGGACTGGGATTGGCCGGCCCTCCTGATTTGAGTTCGAAATTTGAATCAAATGCGATGATGCCGTGGTCCGTCTCGTCCAAAGGGTTTGGCACTTTTTTATGCGCGATATTCGACGAGTGGGTCAAAGAAGATGTGGGGCGTATTTTTGTAAATGCGTTTGATGCGGCGTTAAGTGCTTGGTACGGGATGGAGCCGAGTTTATGCACATTGGCCCGCACCTGCGGACAAGCGGTGGCGATGGAGCACAACGGTCGTGTTTATTCGTGCGATCATTATGTATATCCCGATTATGCATTAGGGAATATAATGGAGAAATCATTGGAGGAGATGGTTTTTTCCGAAGAACAGATTAAGTTTGGAAGAGATAAACAAGATCGACTTTCGAACGACTGCCGCATCTGCGAGTTCCTATTTGCCTGTAATGGAGAATGCCCGAAGCATCGATTCATTAAACCCCAGACCGGGGGGGGGAAATTGAGCTATTTATGTGAGGGGTATAAAAAGTTTTTCAAACATGTTGATCCGGTAATGAAGGAGATGGCAGCACTCATCCGGCAGGGTCGCCCTGCGGCCGAGATTATGTCTACTTTCCCGTCATCAAGTTCGGTAGGGCGCAATGATCCATGTCCATGTGGCCGTGCGCGTAAATTTAAAAAATGTTGTGGGAGATAGAATACCGAGCGAAGATAAAAAGGTTCTTCTGGGTTTTTTATGGTGGAGCGACTTCTCGAGGTTGATGAGAGAGCTTATGCATGTCCATAATACGGCATGAATACGACTGAAGGAATAGGGGTCAGAGTAGAACGGCACTTCCTTAAGGGCTTCTATCATGATTTCGTTCAATCATATCAATACATTTAAAAGAGGTCTAAATTCTCTGTCTTACTCCAGAAAAACAGCCGGGGATGGATTCTTACCAGAGAATATAAACCCCCAATGATAGCCGCTATTTCGACTCCTCTTTCAACGTCCGTTCAGAAGTCAATCCCATACCTATCCGGTTGACTCACCACCATACTACATGTGGTAGTTAAGGCTCCACCGAGCGAGCGTGGTGATCCCATGCACCGCCATATATCTCTTGGTAAGTCGGGGCGGATACCCCGATTCCAATATCGAGGCGAACCCTGTCATGGGATAGAAACGGCGGTTATATCGAAACACGAACTCATCGAGATAAGCTTGCAGGTGTTGCTTTCCGACGCTGTGATGAGTTCCTTGCAGCCAAGTCTTGAGATTGGAAAACGTGA
>JAJRRI010000088.1 GCA_024279685.1 Verrucomicrobiota bacterium
GCTGTATGTGTATGTTGATATCGGAAAGTTTGCTCACTCTTCTTCCTTTGTTTAGTGGTTTTTATGATGGAGGAAGAGTAGCAGCTTTCCGTTTGAGACAGAATACCTGCTTTGTTAAATCAACCCTCTTTTGGGGGGTTTGCAAGAGGCTCCTTCGTTTATGTTTATTCTCAATAGCATTGCTCCGATCTTCCTTCTGATCGTGCTTGGCGCAGTTTTGCGGAAGACTCAGTTTTTTCCGGATCTCTTTTTTAAAGGGCTCAACCGATTTGTTTTTTGGTTTGCTCTGCCCGCCCTGCTCATCAGCCGGATTGGTACGGCGAGTTTTGATGCCGGGACGATCACAAAAATCGTCGGGCTATTTTCCGCCGGAACGGTACTGAGCCTTATATTCGCCTGGGTCGTTGCGCGCTGGATGCGGCTTCCAAGGCCAAAACGAGGTTCCTTCATTCAGGGGTCATTTCGTGGAAATGGCGCATTCATCGGCCTCCCCGTTATTGCCTATACGCTGGGCGCAGAAACATTGGGAACCATCGTCCTCGCACCCGTCGTCATCCTATTTAATGTGCTGGGGGTCTCCGTACTTCTGCACTACAGCCGTGAAAAATCCAGCCTAGCCGCATCCATCCAAACCTTTATTTTCCAGCTCATTAAAAATCCGTTGCTCTTGTCGTGTGCCGTTGGGCTTATAATTAACTTTTCCGGCGGTTCTCTTCCTCTATTTATTGCTCGACCGCTTGATGCGCTTGGCCAGGCGGCACTTCCTCTGATTCTCATCAGCATCGGCTCCTCACTGGAGTTTGAAAAACTACGCGGAGCCGCATCACCCACACTGATTGCCTCGCTCATTAAAGTGGTCGTTGCTCCCACAATCGGTTTCCTACTCGCTGGCTCGTTCAATCTCGGACACACCGATCGAATGATCGCTATTTTTTACCTCGCCTGCCCCACGGCAGGCATGTCGTATGTAATGGCCGAGGTGATGGGGAATGATGCCCCTCTCGCAGGTCGAATCGTGGCGCTCAGCACCTTACTCTCCGCGATCACCTTGCCGATCATCATAGCCATCGGACTCTAATATGATCGTATTTAAAAACATCGTACTAAACGTTCATCAGCAAACGCTACTCGATGGCGCAACGCTGCGCATTTCCGGCGGCGATAAGATCGTGGTTCGCGGCAGATCGGGGTGCGGAAAAAGTTCCCTACTTAAATGCGCGGGCGGCGCACTTCCACTCGCGGGCGGTTCCATTTCTATCAACGACCTAACGTTAACCCCAGCCACCGTCGCCGCCATTCGCTCCAAGATCGCCTTCATTGGCCAAGAGCCCATGCTCGGGACGGAGAACGTCCGCGACGCCCTGCTCCTCCCTTTTCACTTCAAGGCGCATCACGGCAACCAACCGACCGATGAACGAATGGCCCAGCTACTGGACCATCTGCACCTTCCGGCTCGTATTCTCGACCAACCGTGCAAGCGCATCTCTGGCGGCGAAAAGCAGCGAATCGCTATCGCGCGCGCGCTCCTTCTTAACAAAACCATCTTCTTCGCCGATGAAGTCACGTCCGCGCTCGACCCCGAAAGTAAAGCAGCCGTTATGACCGAACTCTTCCGTCCAGAAATCACCTTGCTCTCTATTTCGCACGACTCTGAATGGGTCAACGCGTGCGACCGGGTGATTGAAATAACGAAAGCACAACTGGTGGAGGCGATTCAATGACTACAGACCTATCCCTCCCCGCGATGATTTCGATGTATGCGCTGATGGGGGTTCCGCTGGCGATTCTTGTCTATCTCCAGCTGGGCATGGTTCGCGACATGCTGATCGGTATGGTTCGGATGACCCTCCAGCTGATCCTCGTTGGCCTCTACCTTAAATATATATTCCAACTCAACCATCCGCTCGTCAGCCTGCTTTGGGTGGCGGTCATGTTGGGGGTAGCCAATTTTAGCATCCTGCGCAAGGCGGGCTTAAAGCCCGGCCCCTTCTTTTGGCGCTCGCTCATTGGCATCGCTGGAAGCACACTCTTGGTCAGTGGATGGTTTATCCTTATTGCCATTCGCCCCGACCCTATCTACGACGCACGATATATGGTACCCATCGTTGGAATGATTCTAGGTAACTGCCTGCGCAGTAATGTCCTAAGCCTCGAACGCTTCTACAGCGGCATCCGTAAAAATGAAAATGAATTTATGACCTACCTCATGCTCGGCGCCACCCTGCATGAAGCCACCCGCCCCTACCTGCGCGATGCGGTTAAGGCGGCCATCAATCCCGCCATCGCCACAATGGCTACCATGGGCATCGTCTCCTTGCCCGGCATGATGACCGGGCAAATCCTCGGCGGAACCATGCCGATCATTGCCATCAAATATCAAATTGGGATCATGATCTGTATCTTCACCGCCATGGTCATCGCCGCACTCGTCAATATACTGCTCAGCCTGTCCGTCGCCTTCGACGACCACCAACGCTTGAAACAAACTATTTTTATCTCGGAACAATAAATCCGTTCTCTGTGCGTTATTCCCTTTAAATTAGGTTATTTATGAAAAATAAGATTCCCATTTTAACAACCACTCTATCCCTCATCGTTGCCATCGGGGGGCTCTCTTTTGGAATATCGGCTGCCCACCAAAAGAACGTCGCCGAAGCGGAAGCCAACCAATTGAGATTGCAGCTGGCCCAGAAACAAGCTCCGACCCCAGAATTGAAGCCCCCCGATATCGAACCCTCGATCAATACAAACACCCTAACGAAACTCGAAGCCGAGTTGGCCTTATTGCGCACCGAACTCGACACAGCCAAGGCCAACCAAACTCCTCAACGGGAAAGTTGGGAAGAACGGATGGCCCGCATGAAGGCGGAAGATCCTGAAGGCTATGCCGAGATGATCAAGAATCGTACCGAACGACGAGAAGCCATTCGCTATGACCTCGCCGAACGCACGGCCAACTTCATGGAACTCGATAGCACCTTCATGACCGAAGCCGAATATGAAAACCATCTGCTGCTGATTGAAAAAATGGCCGCGGTATGGGAATTGAGCGCACAGTTCAACGATCCTGAACAACAACCCAATCGCGACACCATGCGCGAGCTTTTCGGAGCCATCAACGAAGCTCGTCCCCTCATGGAAATCGAACGCACAACCCTATTTCGGCAACTGGCCAACGACATCGGCTATGAGGGAGAAGCGGCTCAGGAATTCTCTGGCTATCTTGAAGAGATCATCTCTAGCACCACCATCCAGCCGCCCCGCAGGGGCGGACGCCGCGGCCTATAGCCGAAAAGAGATTGCAATCTCCATACGCCTCAGTAATATCTCGCGCTTATTTTAACCGAGGAAAAAACATGTCCAAGACCTATAAAATCACTTTACTACCGGGCGATGGTATCGGCCCAGAAGTGATCAAAGAATCACTTAAGGTACTCGATGCCATCGCGGAAAAAAGTGGCTTTGCCCTTGAATATACCGAACGAAATGCGGGCGGTGCGGCCATCGATGCACACAACGACCCCATGCCCGACTCCGTTGTTGAAACCTGCAAAGCATCCGATGCCGTACTACTCGGCGCGGTGGGTGGCCCGAAGTGGGATCACCTTACCGGCGCACTACGCCCGGAAAGCGGCCTGCTTAAAATCCGCAAGGAACTCGGCGCATTTGCCAACCTTCGCCCTGTAATGGTTCCCGAATCCCTAGCAGCAAACTCCCCGTTGCGTCCTGAAACCGTAGCGGGCCTCGACCTCTTCACCGTCCGTGAACTGACGGGTGGAATCTACTTTGGCCAACCCGTCGGCGAAGAGGGTGAAGGCGATGATAGAAAAGTCTGGAACACGATGGTCTACTCGGTCGGCGAAATCAAACGCGTAGCTCGTGTAGCCTTTGAATGGGCACGCAAGCGCCGGAACAAAGTAACTAGCGTCGATAAAGCCAACGTACTGGCTGTGTCCCGCCTCTGGCGCGATACCGTTATTGCACTCCACCAGGAAGAGTTTAGCGATGTGGAGCTCAACCACCTCTACATCGATAACGCCGCCATGCAAATGGTCATCAATCCGCGCCAGTTCGATGTCATTCTGACCGGAAATATTTTCGGCGATATTCTTTCCGATACCTCGGCCACACTCGGCGGCTCGCTCGGGCTGTTACCTTCGGCATCGGTTGGCGGCCCCGTCGGAATTTTTGAACCCGTACATGGCTCGGCACCAGATATTGCCGGACAGGGAAAGGCAAATACGTTTGCCATGATCCTTTCGGTGGCGATGATGCTCGATACGCTTGATGAAGCGGATGCTGCTAATGCAATCCGTACCGGCGTTGAAAAGGTGCTCGACGAGGGCTATCGCTCCGGCGACCTGTGGCGCGAGGGCAATACGCTCGCCTCCACCACTGAACTCGGCGACCTTGTCCGCGATGCGGCGTTGGCCGCGCTTTAATCAACTCCGGACTAAAGACAAAAAAAGCCTCTCCAACCGGAGAGGCTTTTTGAACTAAAACTCTGCGGCCCAAATTATTTGGCCGCGTCAGCTTTCGGGGCGCAACATGCTTTCTTGCTGTCCCCGTCCTTCGCAGCAGTACAGGCCGATTTTTTTGCATTCGGTTTTCTTCGCTTTACATCCACAGCTGTCGCACGCGAAAACGGTGGAACCTGCTAGAAACAACGCAATTGCCGCAATACTCATCATTCTTTTCATATCGAGACCTCCTTATTGTTTAACGAGAGCCTGTCCCAACTAATCCATCCCCTTTATTTTAAGGGATGAATTGCATGAAGTTTCCGAACAAGAGAGGCCTTTTTGCCTCTCTTGCCGGAAAGAGATACTTTATACTTTTTGTTACTGAAGCAAAAAGAGGTAAAGC
>JAJRRI010000089.1 GCA_024279685.1 Verrucomicrobiota bacterium
AACTTTGCGGCGGAGTCGCATGTGGATAATTCGATCCATGCCAATGAAGAATTCTATAAGAGCAACATTGGCGGGGTATACAATCTTTTGGAACTGATCCGCGCCAAAGATGAAACCGATCGTCCAATCCTTTTCCATATCTCGACGGATGAGGTGTATGGAACGGCGCATGAGGGTGCATTCACCGAAGAGGATAAATTACTTCCTTCGAATCCCTATTCCGCCACAAAGGCGGCCGCAGAGCAGCTAATCTTTGGCTGGCGCCATACCCATGGCATCAAAGCTATTATCTGCCGGAGCTGTAATAATTATGGATTTGGTCAGTATCCGGAAAAACTGTTGGCCAAGACGATTGAGTTTTTGCTGAATGGTAAAAAAATGACGGTGCATGGCGATGGAACCTATTTGCGTGAATGGATCTACGCGGAAGATAATTGTGAAGGTTTACTGGCTGTGCTTGAAAAAGGGGAAGAAGGGCAGGTTTATAATATTTCCTCCGGCGAAGAGCATTCGGTGATGGATGCCGTCCGCATGGTGGTAGATGCCATGGGAAAAACAGAAGAGGAAGCCATTGTCCATATTCCAAACCGTCCGGGGCAAGATCTACGCTATGCGGTGGATTGTTCTAAGGCGCGGGCCTTGGGCTGGGTGCCGAAGACCACATTGCGCGAGTACCTCCCCACTTATATTGAATTGTATAAGAAGAAATTGGGGATTTAGAGGATAGGCGTTAGGGAATGGGCGTTGGGCTTTAGGCGTTGGGGAATGGGCTTTAGGCGTTGGGCGTTAGGAAATAGGCTTTAGGCATTTGGCGATGGGGTTAGGGGGGGGGGAGAGAAAGTATCTTTTGCCCAAAGCCAACCGCCCAGAGCCCAGCACCCAACCGCCCAGCACCCAACCGCCCAACACCCAAAGCCAAACGCCCAAAACGGAGAGTCTCATGGGAAATGGGTTCAGAGAATTGCGGGTTTGGAAGGATGCCAAGAGGGTAGCTGTCGATGTATATAAGCTGATCCGAAAATCACCAGAGCTCTGTAAGGATTGGGGTTTACGGGATCAAATGCAACGCTCTGCCGTTTCCATTCCTTCAAATATTGCTGAAGGGGATGCTCGTAAATCAGATAGAGATTCGATTCGGTTTTTTCATTTTTCTTTGGGGTCAGCGGCGGAGTTGATTACTCAGCTAGAAATTGTGCGCGATTTGGAACTGGCATCTGACAATGATGTTGACGATTTGGTATGTCGGTTAGAGATCTTGTCCAAGCAACTAGGCGCTTTGGTCCAGTCGAGGAGAGAAAAATGAACCGTTTAAATGATTCTAGTCCGGTGCTTGCCACCCCATACCCACCGCCTAATGCCCAACACCCTTCTCTATATAAAATTATTCCATTTAATGTGAAACACGGGAATTGTGGCGGTTCACTCGTGCAGTTTCAGCAGGGGACTGAGCCGGAGAATACGTTACCCTTTTCGATTGGCAAGGT
The DNA here is from genome assembly GCA_024279685.1 of Verrucomicrobiota bacterium. Taxonomy (GTDB): domain Bacteria; phylum Verrucomicrobiota; class Kiritimatiellia; order Kiritimatiellales; family Pontiellaceae; genus Pontiella. The sequence continues at coordinate 1,485 of JAJRRI010000089.1, forward strand.
GTTGGTATCATCCGATATGCAACCGGATGATGTACGCGGAAATCACGCGCATTATGAAACGGAGGAGATTGTAGTGGCTCTCAATGGAGGGTGCACGTTCGATCTGGATGATGGAAAAGGCCTACGAGAGAGCGTGTATTTAGGGGCCGGAGATAAGGCCTCTGAGACCCAACCCGCTCTACTTCTTTATCCTCATATTTGGCGAACCTTTCATGGTTTTGAGCCGGGTACCGTATTGCTTATTGTGGCAAATATTAAATACGATGAAATTGACTACATTCGTGACCGTGCAAATTGTGAGCGAATTGCTCCGTCCTGGACGGGATTGGGCGGAAGCGCTGGGGATGAAGAACTCAAGGCAGATAATTAAAAATTTAGTATCTAGAGAATGAATATGATGAGTGATCCCTACATCCATCCGAATGCTTTGGTTGAGACGGAACAAATCGGTGCAAATACCCAGATATGGGCATTTGCCCATATCATGGCTGATGTGGTAGTCGGAGAAGACTGCAATATTGGAGACCATGTTTTTATTGAATCTAGTGTGCGTATTGGGGATGGAGTGACCCTGAAGAATAATGCGTTAATCTGGAAAGGTATTCATATATCTGATTATGCCTTTATTGGTCCTAACGTGGTTTTTACGAACGACCTTCGCCCTCGCAGTCCAAGAATGCCGCAAATGAAGGAACAGGGGTGTTCAGAATCAGACTGGCTGGTTGAAACCTATGTGGGAGAAGGGGGGTCGATCGGAGCCAATGCGACGATTATAGCCGGTGTGACCTTGGGAAAGTATTGCATGGTCGGAGCCGGCAGTGTGGTAACCAAGAATGTTGAACCCTTTACGTTGGTGGTAGGGAACCCTGCCCGACCTGTCGGTAAAGTGAACGAGCAAGGGGAACGAATAAAGTAGCGAAGTAATGAGATAAGGTGCGTTCGCGAGAAGCCTTGAATAGTCTCTCAGCTATCCGTCCGCCTTGCCTTTCAGAATAAGGCAAACGGTTCCTGTAGATGACCATGAGATCCATGGTGGGGCTCATATTACGGGAATAGTAAATATCGTATAATACGGTGTCGTTGAAGGTGACACCGTCTCTGGCCGCGTAGAGCTTCCAGAGTCCGGTGCAGCCAGGACGAATCCTAAAACGGATTGGTGCCACTTCGTTGAGCGAAGTGGGCTGGCGACTCATGAGCCTGACAACCCTTATAGGGAATGTCAGGTTAGCCTTGTCGCGGGTGCTGTTTGCGGTAGTTCCGGTGGTGGATCAGGGTAATGAGAAACCCGATAAAGCTGACCACGGCCAATCCGATAAAAAAAAGTTCAACGGTGTTCATAAGTTTTCTCCTTCGATCGTGAGCATAAAGCCGATCAGTGCAAATAAAACGGTTGAGGAAAGGCCGGTACTGAGAATGAGTGCTCGTGAGAAGTCTGCACCACTGAATATATTACCGAGAACAATTCCGGCAAATATCAGTTTTGATAAATCCAGAAAGTATTTCCCCATCTCTTTTTTCATGCGGGAATAGTAGTATTCCCTCTGTTGCGAGTCAACGAAGGAGAATGGGTATTCGGAGTGTGAAAATATTGGCGTTGGATTGCTGTGATGTGTGCCACCGAACATTTCTAGCTACCCCTGTGTCCTCTAACGAACGAAGTGAGTCGCTATCGCTCCGAAAAGTTCCTTAGGGATAAGAGATGCGATTTTAAATAAACAAGTCTCTTCTCTGCCTCCGTGTCCTTTAGCGAGAGCAACGAGTGGGTGGTAGAATATTTTTTCCCTGTTTTTTTTCACTTTGTGTCCGATCTCTGACCGCTGGCATAAAGCGCCTCCGCTAGCCGTCGGCACGTCCCGTTAGAATCACCCAAATTGTTCCGAAGATAACCATCAGGTCCATGGCTGGGCTCATGTTTCGAGAGTAGTAGATATCGTAGAGCACGGTGTCGTTAAAGGTGACGCCGTCCTTGGAGGCATAAAGCTTCCAGAGGCCGGTGCATCCGGGGGGGATACGGAAGCGGCGCTGATGCCATTCATCTTCGTGTTCATACTCTGCAGGGGGAACCGGTCGAGGTCCTACTAGAGCCATATCGCCCTTAAGCACGTTGAAGAGTTGGGGTAGTTCATCAATAGCCCATTTGCGGATAAACTTTCCGACCGGGGTGACGTAGGCCGTATTCACCACCTTGCTCAGCATTTCACCTTCCTGTTGATTCTGGATAAAATCTTTTATTTTTTCATTGCGACTTTCATCTTGGTCCGCGCCGACGGCCATAGAACGAAATTTGTAGAACGCGAAGGTTTTACCGTTTTTGCCGACCCGCTCCTTGGTGTAGAAAACGGGGCCGGGCGTGGTGAGTTTGATGGAAAGGGCGGTGCCGATGTAAATAGGGGATAGGAGTAGAATACCGATGAGGGATGCGGCGAAATCAAAGGTGCGTTTTCCCATCTTGAGCAACAGGTTATCGGAAATTCCATGCATGCGGATGAAGGGGATTTCGAAGAAGGAGTCGGCATTGTCGGATTTTTGCAGCGCGGATGATTTGTCGGAATGTATATCCACCCAGCCAAACAGGCGAATGCAACGCTCGATCAAATCCATTAATTCTTGATGTGTTAATTCCGGATTACAGATGATGGCGCCTTACAGCTTGTAGGTATTGACTATGTCGGGGAGGGCTTTTGGAGTGCCGAGGGAGGGAATGGAAGTTACGAACTCCGATTTTTCGGAATCCTCCATGAGGCCAATAATGTTCATGGCACAGCTTGGCTTCCGGCGGCAGTCATTAATAAATTGCTGCGCCAGAGGGGTATCACCAATGACTACGACGCGGCGCCGCATGTCCGTTTTGGACAGCAGTGTAGTTAGCAGGCGCAATACGAACAGGCGGTGAACACAAAGGGTGATAAAGAGAAGGGCACCCCATTGTAATAAAACCCACCGGGAGGGGATAAATAGATCTGATTTTAAAATGACTTTGGTCAATAGATAAAGGGGCACAGTGATGGATACAGCCTTGATGATTCCCGTCAGATGTTGAAGAGGGTTGAGCCGTATTTTACGTTTGTATAGGCCGAGCGCGCTGAAGACCCCCAGCATGGTGAAGGTATAGAGAATTACCGCGCTCATTTCGGGGATGAGGTGGTGTCGCGAAATAATATTCATATCGCTGTCAAAGTGGCGGAAGTGCAAGGCTACAGCAAACGTGCCAACCAGAATCATCCAGTCGGTGAATATTAGATATAGTACGGTTCTACTTCGTCTCATTTTTTTCGCCTTTTACATGAACGGACCGGAGAGTGTAGTAAAAGTAACTCATTGTAAATGATAGGGTGAGGTGAAGTTCGTGTTCCTCGTGCGGGGGGCTTATGGCTCCGGCACACGCCGAGAAAAATGATTTTTGGCGGGCCCCCAATTTATTTTAAATATTGGGTAGTGTTCATTAATGTTTATTTGCGGTTTAATACTCCCGTTCATAATGAAGATATTTGGAGTTTTTATGAAGATCCCTTTTTTGGATTTAAAGGCCGCCTCGGCTGAGGTGGCGGATGAAGTTTGTGTGCGGTGGAAAGCGATTGTGGATCAATCGGATTTTGTGCTGGGCGGAGGGGTCGATCGGTTTGAGCGAGAGTTTGCAACGTATTGTGAGTGTGACCATGCCATCGGCGTGGCATCTGGTTTGGATGCGCTGAAACTGATTCTCCGTGCGATGGATATCGGGCCGGGGGATGAAGTGATTACGGCTTCAAATTCATTTATCGCGACCGCTCTGGCGATTTCTTCCGTGGGAGCTGATCCGGTGCTCGTGGATATGAAGGATGAAGATTTTCTTATTGATGTCCGGGCGTTGGAAGATGCTATTTCACCTAAAACAAAGGCGATTATACCCGTTCACCTTTATGGTCAAGTGGCAGATATGGATCCTATTATTGGGCTTGCTCGGAAGCATGGGCTCAAAGTAATCGAAGATGCGGCTCAAGCGCATGGAGCACTGTATAAAGGCCGCACGTGTGGTGCAATCGGCGATGCGGCCGCATTTAGTTTTTACCCCGGTAAAAATCTAGGCGCCTTCGGGGATGGAGGAGCTGTAACGACCCAAGACCGTGTTCTTGCTGATCGACTGCGATCGCTTCGTAACTACGGTTCACCCCGACGTTATCATCACGAAGAGTTAGGGGAAAATAGTCGGCTTGATTCCCTTCAGGCTGCCGTGTTATCCGCTAAGTTACCGCATTTGGAAACGTGGAATATCCGCCGCCGCCAAATTTTCAAACGATATCAGGAGGGTTTGTCCGACGTAGTAGCTCTTCGTTTACCGACTGTAAACGACTATGCGGAACATGTCTTTCACCTCTACGTCGTTCGAGCGGATCGCCGGGATGAATTAATGAAGCATTTACAGGAAAAGGACATTGGATGTATTATCCACTACCCCATACCGATCCATCTTCAGGAGGCCTATGCCTCCAAGGGTTGGAAGAACGGAGATTTTCCCTCGTCCGAAAAGGCGGCCCAGGAAATTTTATCGCTTCCTATCTTCCCGACGATGGCCGATGAACAGGTGGACTATGTTATAGAAACAATCCGCGCCTTCTTCGCTGACCCAAGGAAATAATAGTTGAGCTGACTCGATATGGTCTTACGTCATAAAATAACCAATAAACTCTCTTTCCACCAGTTTTCAAATTCATTTTGGTTATTGATGGTGGATGGTCTGATTTTACTATCAGCACTTTATGTAGGCGATTTGGTGGTCTATTATTTACACGGCGTACCGGTGTCCTTGCGATATTCGCTACTTCTATTGCCAGCATGGTGCGCCGCATCGGTTGTTACGGGGCAGGTCCCGGGCTGGGGGTTAGGTGCTGTCGAGGAACTTAGAAGAATCGAATGGCTGTTGCTTGCGTTATTTGCCGGGGCTGGAATTGCGGCGGTTCTATTGAAAGGAATGCCTAGCCGTATTGTGTTTATGAGCTCGTATGCCGCAAGCGCATTACTTATTCCATTCGGCCGAGTACTTTGTAGAAAATACTTGGGTCGGCTTAAGCGATGGGGGTGTCCTGTTGTACTCTACGGCGATCAGGAACGAATCGAGCAAATGTTAGTGGTGCTGAATGCCGAAAGTTCAATCGGATACAATCCTTTAGGTGTCTTTGCCGATGATATCGAAGGGGCAGAGGGTTTAGGTGTGCCTGTTCTTGGCGGGCTGCATGATATCACGGATCAGGCCGCGGTCGCCATGGTCTCGATCGCTCATATGCGCGATCGAGATCTGGTCGAGGTCATAGATCTTTCGCTGGCAAGTTATCGAAAAGTCGTGCTCTTGCCGGATATTAGAGCCGGTATTTTTTCTTGGGTGGTTCCGCGCGATTTCAACGGAATGGTGGGGCTTGAAGTTTCTCGTAACCTACTCATTCCACTGGCGGCGTGGTTTAAACGGTTTTATGAAATTGGACTCGTTATACTGTTATTGCCTGTTTGGCTTCCGTTGATTCTTCTTTTGGCTGCACTGATTTTTTTCAAGGATAGAAAAAACCCGTTCTTCATGCAAATTCGGGTGGGCAGAAACGGCAAACCGTTTAAGGCGATCAAGCTGAGAACGATGGTGCCCGATGCGGATAAAACTCTGAAGAACGTTCTAGAGAACGATGCTAAATTACAACAGGAATGGAATACCTATTATAAGCTCAAAAATGACCCTCGTATTACGTGTATTGGAACGTTTCTTCGCCGCTTTTCTCTCGATGAAATTCCTCAGCTCTTTAATGTATTAGTGGGTGATATGGCGTTGGTAGGCCCACGTCCGTTACCGATCTATCATGACGAAGAACTTACGGATAAATCACGCCTGCTACGTAACCGAGTGCGGCCGGGAATGACTGGGCAATGGCAGGTATCGGGACGAAGCGACTGCAGCGTAGAGGAGATGGAACAGTGGGATAGTTTTTATGTGCGTAATTGGTCGGTGTGGATGGACATCTACATCATGGCCCGAACCCTTCGAGTCGTGTTGTTTTCCCATGGCGCCTATTAGACCAACTATGGATTGTATGGCGGGTGGATCAGGACACATTCTTTTCTTTGAGCCTCGGTCGGGTGGACACCGAGCTGAGTTCATTCAATACCTTCTTGATCAGATTATTTCTGAAAATTTTCGGGCGGGTTGGCGCTACACCTTTGCCGTTTCGGATAAGTTGCTGCGCGGCCATAACGGGCTTGCTCATTTGGCGGACAGCTTGGACTCCGTCGAACTCGTAGCACTGGACGAGGACACTTCTAAGCATTGGAAAACTTGTCGTACACTGATTGACCGCATTCAACCCACGCACCTGATACTGATGGATCTAACCTCTGTGGAGCTCTCACTCTGCTTTGTCCGTCCACCATGCCTCGTGTCAGGCATTCTATTTGTCCAATATCCCGAGTTGCGCTCTGGCGATTGGAAGCAACGGCTAAAATTTATCGCGAAACATCTTAAGACCGGACTTTTTCTAAGGAGCTCAAACCCCCAGCATATCTTCCTGTTGAACGGCGAGTCCGCTTGTGATTACCTGAACCAACGGTTCAAAACGGTATGCTATCAACCGATCCCCGATCCGGTTCTTCCCGGTGAACCATCACCTAATTTCGATTTGCGAGCGCAGTACGGCTTGGGCGGTGACTCTCGAATTTTTCTTTTTTTTGGAAGTATATCTGAGCGGAAGGGCGCTCGTATATTGTTTAAATCTCTTGCGTGTATTTCCCAAGAAACGGCTCAACAATCCACGTTTCTTTTTTTCGGAAAGCCAGAACAAGGCTATGAGGACCGCTATGCCGAGGCGTTTAGGCGGTTACGTAAAATTCGTCCTGAATTAAAAGTGGTTTCCGATCCCCGTTTTTTCCAGACTACAGAAATGAAGGCCGTCTTTCAGCAGGCTGACTGGATTTTGTTACCTTATTGACGGCCTGAATATTCAAGTGGAAGTTTAGCTCATGCCGCCGCCGAATCGACTCCGGTGATTGCACCCGAAGGAGGGCTACTTGGGCGCTTAGTTCGGGAAAATCGACTCGGAAAAAATTCTCAAATTAAACCCCGAGCCTTTGCGGCGGCCATCGATGCGGCTTGCCTCGATCATTATAATTACGACGAAGAGCTTCGATTGGCTTTCGTTCAACGTAGCGACCCTTTTGACTTTGCTCGGATAATCTTGGATAGTGTACGCAAATGAGTAAGATTGATTATCATGGAGTATTGGATGGGCTGGGAGCCGCTTGCTCGCTATGCCATTCCGACATCGTCTTTATGGTTAATCCACTGCAGGGATTTATTTTAAATGGGTTGAAGCAAGACGGTTGTATATCCCGTTTTCTATGGAAAATGGGTGTTTTTATCCGACATGTATTATTAGTGGGGCGCATTTGGAGATCATGTCGCCATCGCTATATCTTGGTTCGCGAGTTTTCAAACATCCCTCTGTTGATCATAGGTATTTTCCTCTTTCCGCTCCGAAAAAAACTCATTTTCACGATTAATCATAATCTTCAGTGGGGAATGCGTTCGCGTATTGAGGGTTTTGCGTTGCGATGGATTGACCGTTTTGGATTCCGATTCATGTTTTTCGAAACCAAAGAGCTGGATGGAGTAGCCAAGCTTGGTTTGGATAAAGATCGGCATTGGGTAGTGCCGCTACCGGTGGAGGCCGTGGCAAATCATTCTACGGATCAAAGAGAGTTCAAAGTTGGCCTTGTTGGTCATTACCGTCCGGAAAAAGGA
>JAJRRI010000090.1 GCA_024279685.1 Verrucomicrobiota bacterium
AACGCGCTTGAAACCAAGCAGGCGCGGGAAATGAATGAGCTTATTCGACGGGTCGAAGGCCTGCTGAAAAAGAGCGTGGCGTCCCGACCTAGCAAGCCCAGTCGCGGCGCCGGTCGCGAGCACGTAGTTGAATCTGGCCACCCCCTTTCCGCAATTGCCTCGGCGTACGGGACTACCGTCAAATCCATCAAGCAATCCAACAATCTCAAATCCGATAGCATCTATGTGGGGCAAAAGTTGTTTGTTCCAGAATAGATGGAGGAGGGCTAGATCCCTTGAAAGGTGAGGGCTAAGCTCTTTTATAGAGCCCAGGTGAGAAGTAAGGGGATGGTCACGATTGCGCCAAGGTGGGTGATGAACAGCGTGGTGGCAATGAATTCCGAGTCGCCCCCAAAGCGTTCGCTGAAAACAAGACTGGCCACCGCCGCGGGCATCACCGCGACCACGGCTAGGATGCCGTACGCCATTTCGCTCATGGGGATTTGCTTGAGGATTAGGATAAAAATGACGGGCGTAACCAGCAGGCGAAGCGATGCGGAGATCCATACCTGTCGGTTGAACGTAGCGCGGAGATTCAACATGGCGATTCGGCTGCCCGCGACCAGCATTGAAATGGCTACTGTAGCTTTGCCCATCGTTTCCGTTCCGAAATAGAGCAACTCCACGAGGCGATACAGTAGGTTACTATTGGATAGTTCAATCTCGGATAGGTCGCGCACGCAGACCCAGCCGAGCGAAATGAACAGAGCAATTAACGGCGGACCGAGCATCATCCGAATTCCCTCAGACCATTTTTTTGTTCGGTTGAATAAGAATACGCCCACCGTCCAGACCGTAATTTCAAAGCCCAGCGATGCAAAAACAAGGAGTGCGACGCCTTCCGCACCCCAAAGTAGCATCACAAGAGGGAGCGGAAGAAAAAGGTAGTTGTTGATCGTATTCTGAAAGAGGAATGCACTGGCGCGTTGTTGATTCAGCCCCTTCATGCACGAGAGTGCCACCAGTCCGAGCACGAGTCCTGTCCCCGCTATCGCCATTGCCATCACCGGCATGATCCAGTTTTTCGCCAAATCCTGTAGGTTGAGTTGCGTGACCGACGAGAAAATCAGGCAGGGATAGATAATCGCAATCAGTATTCGTGCTAGCTCGCTGGTTCCGGCGGAGCTCAGCATGCCGCGCCGGCCCGCCACAAATCCAATGGTCATCAGAGTTAAAACAAATAATATCTGTAAAACATAATCCATGGTTGCTTCTCCAAAGCTCAGAATAGGGGATACCGGATCGCCAAAAATATGGAAGTTCCTTCTAAATATTTTCTATCCAACACGCCATAATCATTTTTTTCATTTTACCCCTTGCGCCCCCCCTAGAGCATAGGTATCTTCGCCCACTTCTTTTTATCCATCTGCTCGGGTGGTGAAATTGGTAGACACGCAAGATTGAGGGTCTTGTGGGCGTTTTAGCCCGTGTGGGTTCGACTCCCACCTCGAGCACCATTTTTTTCGACTCTCCCATAATACTTTATTAGGGAGAGTTTTTTATATAACTGAATAGCCGGTCGTCGGGTTTATTTTCTGGATTTTCGACGTTCGGTTTCTTTTAGTATTTTTCTGGAAGATTTTTCTAGATTTTATTGGTGAACTCATTATGGTGCTCGCCTTTCTCCGAATTCGTTGTGGAGTGTGGCGCAAGCACTGAACGCCCCGAGAAGCACGAACCGCGGAGAGTCATACGAATAAAGTTGAATCTTTCACTTGCGATGAGTGGTAGGGATGTCTACATTCCTGCGCTTATCTTTTTTAAGGAAGGGATGTTATGCCGACAATTAATCAATTAGTGAGAAAACCGCGCGGAGTGGCGAAGAAGAAGAGTAAGTCACCCGCACTGACAACCTGCCCGCAACGCCGGGGTGTTTGTTTGCTTGTTAAAACGCAAACTCCGAAAAAGCCTAACTCGGCTTTGCGGAAAGTAGCTCGTGTTCGCCTGACCAATGGGAAGGAGATCAACGCCTACATTCCAGGGGAAGGACACAACCTTCAGGAACACAGCATGGTGCTGGTTCGCGGCGGCCGAGTGAAAGACTTGCCGGGCGTGCGCTATCATATCGTCCGCGGAGCACTGGATTGTCTGGGTGTGGATGGACGCAAGCGTGGTCGTTCCAAGTATGGTGCGAAGAAACCCAAAAGCTAACGAGAGTTTGAATTATGGCAAGAAGACACAGAGCTGAAGAAAGAAAAGTGATCCCGGATCCACGTTACGGCAACGAGCTGGTCGCGTACATGATCAACACCGTGATGAAGAAGGGGAAGAAATCCACCGCTGCAAACATTGTCTATGGGGCAATTACGGATATTGAGAGCCAGATGAAGGATGAGGATCCACTTGTGGTCTTTTCCCAGGCGATCGAAAATGTAGCCCCGCGCCTTGAGGTTAAATCTCGCCGTGTGGGTGGAGCCACTTATCAAGTTCCGTTAGAAGTTCGCCCAAAGCGCCCAATTGCATTGGCCGCCCGCTGGTTGATTCAATTCGCGGAAAAACGTCGTGGAGTGCCTATGCGCCGTGCATTAGCTATTGAGTTAATGGATGCATATCGCGGACAGGGAAGCGCGATCAAAAAACGCGACGACACGCACAAAATGGCCCAAGCCAACAAAGCTTTCGCACACTACCGCTGGTAAACCCCAGCTATTATTGGAAAAAGAGAATGCCTAGCGCCGTGAAACAGCAGAATAATAGCCAATCCAGGAATTCGGATTCCCCCCGGGAAGCCGAAGGTCGTGGCAGCGCTTTATCTGCAACACGGAATATTGGAATTATCGCGCATATTGATGCCGGAAAAACCACGACGACGGAACGTATTCTCTACTATACGGGCAAGGTGCATAAGATTGGTGAGGTTCATGATGGTACAGCCACCATGGATTGGATGATTCAGGAACAGGAGCGCGGAATCACAATCACGAGCGCAGCTACGACATGTTTCTGGAATAAACACCAAATCAACATTATCGATACCCCTGGGCACGTAGATTTTACCGTAGAAGTGGAGCGCTCGCTTCGTATATTGGATGGTGCTGTAGGCGTTTTTTGCGCCGTCGGAGCCGTTCAGCCACAGTCCGAAACCGTCTGGCGTCAAGCCAAGAAATACGAAGTTCCTCGCATTGTGTTCATTAATAAAATGGATCGCATGGGAGCGGACTTTAACCATGTGGTGCAGCAAATTCGCACCAAGCTAGCTGCCCCAGCCGTCCCGGTTCAAATTCCATGGGGAGCCGCCGAAGATTTCAAAGGCATTATTGACCTGATTAAAATGCGAGCCATTCTCTTTAGTGAAGAGGAGCTTGGATCGAACATTGAGTATGCAGCTATACCCGCCGAACTTGCCGCCAAGGCCGAAGAGGCCCGTGCAGCTCTGATTGAGCAGGTCGCCGAGCTGGACGAAGAGCTACTTGAAGCCTTCATGGAAAACACCGATGTTTCCGAAGCCGCCTTGGTCGATGCGATTCGCCGCACCACGATTTCTAATCAACTTGTTCCTGTTTTCTGCGGGTCGTCGCTAAAAAATAAAGGGGTTCAGCCCTTACTCGATGCCGTAGTCGCTTACCTTCCTTCCCCCCTCGATATTCCGGCCGTTACTGGCGTGGTCTTGAAAACGGAAGAGAATGTGACGCGCGAAGCGAGTGACTTCGAGCCGCTCAGCGGCCTCGTTTTCAAAATGACGACGGATAAGTTTGTGGGTAAGCTCGCTTTTCTCCGTATTTATTCCGGCCAGCTTAAAAAAGGGCAGAACATTTACAACCCTCGCACTCGCAAACGCGAACGTGTCGGGCGTCTGCTCCGGTTGCATGCCAACCACCGCGAGGATGTTGATGTGCTGTATGCCGGCGAAATCGGCGGAATGTCCGGGCAAAAATTGTTCACAACCGGCGACACCGTCTGTGCTGAGAACGATGCCATTCTATTAGAAAATATTGAGTTTCCG
>JAJRRI010000091.1 GCA_024279685.1 Verrucomicrobiota bacterium
AGCGATTATTTTGCGTACCTCAAAGAGCGGGGCTATGACTATATCGAAGAAGGCGGCCTGCGTAGTGAATATTACTATATTCCGCAACCATCGCAGTTTTCCAGTGAAGAGCATCAATCGACCTGGGTGGGAGATCGCTCCATCGAATTTCTAAAGAATCACGATCGCAGCCGTCCTTTTTTCCTCTGGTCGAGCTGGACGAAACCCCATCCGCCTTTTGAATCGCCGGTGCCGTGGTCAAAGCTCTACCGTCCGGAAGAAGTGGGCTTTCCTTATGTTCCGAAAAATAGCGAAGATATGCTCAATATCTGGAATCAGATCCAGAACCGATATAAATGGCGCGACAACGGGACGGATCAAAATCTGATGCGAACCATGCGAGCGGCCTACATGGCCTGTATTTCTTTTGTAGACTACAACATAGGCCGGGTGCTGGAGGAACTGGGCGATGAAATGGACAACACCTTGGTGGTTCTAAGCTCTGACCATGGCGAAATGCTCGGGGACTATGGTTGCGTGGGCAAGCGTTGCATGCTCGACCCCTCCGTACGGGTTCCCATGCTGGTGCGTTGGCCGAAAAACTTCCCTGCGGGCACCCAATGCGATACCCCGGTTTCGTTGTTGGATCTTTGGCCCACATTCCTCTCCGCGGCGGGACTGCCCGAAGCGGCGAGCCAAGGCTATGGTTCCGACCTCGCCGCGATCGCCGCTGGCGCGGAAGCCGACCGTACGGTGATTAGTCAATTCCAACAAAAGGATCTGGGCTTGTACATGCTGGTGAGTCGAAACCTGAAATATACCTATAGTGCGTACGACCGGCGTGAGTGGTTGATGGATGTGAGCGGCAATGGCCTGGACCTGCGGGAACGCGATGTAACGGATGACCCCCAGTTTGTTGAGCCTCTGGCCGCCTTACGAAAGGAGCTGCTCCAACGTTTGGCAGACGAAAGTGTTTTTGACGAGGTGGAAGCGGGCGATTGGAAATCGTATCCCCAGCCTGATTTTGGGTTGGACGACCCCGACAAAGGCTTGATTTATCAGGACGATAACGCGGGCGGGGCTCTACTCCAGCAAGCGATTGATCAACTTCCGAAAGGCTATCGCCGGCCAGTCTACAAGCGTGGAGACGAGTGTATACAGCTGGTTCTCGATGCTATGAAACTTACAGAACAACCCCTCTCGAGCGGGGAAAAAGGAAGGGTAGACGATGAAAAATAGTGTTGAAACCCAACGAGTATTTATAAAGTACGAAGGAAACCCCGTGATGACGGCGGCGGACATGCCCGCGGACATCATGTATGTGCTGAACCCCGGAGCGATCAAGTACAACGGGGAATACATTATGATAATGGATGCCGCGACGCTTTCGACTCCGATTATTTTCTGGATTGCCCGGAGTCGTGATGGCAAAAAGTTCACCCCCGACCCCACCGCGATCAACTGGCCGCGCTGGAGTGATGAAAAGGTCGAAGATTGCATCTACGACCCACGCATTACCCGTATGGGCGATGAATATATTCTAATGTATGCCAGCCATGTTTCCGGACGTACCGTGCGCACGGGCGTGGTGCGCACCCAAGATTTTATCCACTTTGAGCGCATTGAACAGGAAGACACGGGGCTTCAAAATCGAAATTCAGCCCTGTTCCCCGAAAAAATAAACGGCCGCTACGTCCGGTTGGATCGTCCGATGATGGCCGAGGCGCACGACCCTTCGGATATGTATATCAGCTATTCGGACGACTTGATGCGCTGGAGCGGTTCCAAGGCGTTGATCGGTACCCGCCCAGGATGTTGGGACTCGCATAAAATGGGTTCGGGAGGGGTCCCCATCAAAACCGACCAAGGCTGGCTGTGCATCTACCATGGGGTCGACAAAACCTGCAACGGCTTTATCTATCGCCTGGGGGTGGTTTTACTCGATCTGGAAGATCCTTCGATTGTATTGGCGCGCGGGACCAGCCCCGTCCTTTGGCCCGAACATGACTATGAGCTGAGCGGGCGAGTTCCCAATGTCACTTTTGCGGCCAATGCCCTCTTGGATGAGGATGGAAAGACCGTGCGCGTTTACTATGGTGCGGCGGATTCGTGCATCGGGCTCGCCACAGCGCAACTCGATGACTTGATCGATGCCTGCTTCGATGGAAACGATCGGGCCATTCGGTTTTTTGGGCGTCCGAAGCTTAAGAGCCCCTTGACCGAATCCACGTCCGTAATGGCTTAATGGGAATCCATGAAACGGGGGTTGCTCTAAGTGACAAGCCCCTTTTGTTTTTGACTTCATAACGAAAAGCCATTGATCGCGATGGGGATTGGCCAGTTAGATACCGTACTCATATCCCGTAAACCACAGAGTTAAAAAGAAGGAAATCATGAAAAAGAAAATAAACGATAATGATGTATCGCTGTGGCGGAAACTAATCTTTGGAATGAGTGGGGCCGCCGATAACTTGATGCAAAATAGCATCATGTCGATTGCCAACCCCGTCATGGTCATCGCACTGGGAATGAACCCCGCTCATTTAAGCATCATTATCTTTATCTCGCGGATCTGGGATGCTTTCACCGACCCGCTCATGGGTTCAATTTCCGACAACGCCCGAACTCGCTTTGGCCGCCGCCGCCCCTTCATGCTGGTGGGCGGACTCTTAGCGGGCCTCGTTTTGATTGCTCTTTGGCAAATCCCGGCGGGCCTGTCCGACACCGCCAATTTTATCTGGTTTTTGACCGGTGTGATCCTCTTCTACACCTGCTATACCGTTTTCATTGTTCCGTGTAATGCGCTGAGCTACGAGCTCAGCTCCAACTATAACGAGCGTACACGGATCATGGCTTTCCGCTCCATCTTTGCGACGCTCTCTGGGCTGGCCATGCACTGGCAATATAAAATGACCCAGCTCGACCGATTCGATGGCACGGTGGATGGCATCCACACCGTCTCCATTTTTGTGGGCGGCATCATTATCGTCGCCGCCATCATCCCCGCCATTTTCTCCAAAGAACGACTTGCCGAGACCGTTGCGGCCACCCAAGAAAAAATTCCCTTCTGGTCGAGCGCCAAAGCCACCTTCCGCAACCGTAATTTCATGTTCCTGATGGCCTGCGTTATTTCAACCTGTCTCGGCGTCTTTATGATTACCGCTCTGGGCACTTTTATTAACATTTACTATGTCTGCGGCGGCGACGAAAAGCAGGCGGCCACCATTATGGCGCTGGGAGGCACCGTCTATACGTTCGCCGGGCTCCTATCGGTCCCGATTCTCACCTTTGTTTCCGGTCGTATTGGTAAGAAGAAAACCCTTTTATGGGGATTGGGTTTCGCGCTGTTTGGCACCTTAATTAAATGGTTTACCTTCACCCCAGAAAACCCCTATCTCCAGTTTATCCCGCTCGCGCTCATGGCTCCAAGCCTCCAGTCGCTTTGGATGCTTTCCCCCTCCATTGTGGCGGATATCTGCGATGAAGATGAACTCGAATCGGGAAACCGCCGCGAAGGCATGTACAGCGCCGTCTATGGCTACCTGATGAAAATTGGGGTTTCTCTCGCCCTCTTAATTACTGGATTTTTGCTCAACGCCACCGGGTTCGATGTCGACCTCGGCGGCGAGCAATTGCCCCGTACAATCCTGAACCTTCGACTCTGCTTTACCCTCATCCCCTCTGCGGGACTGCTGTTCGCTCTGATTTTCGTTACGCGGATCAAGATCTCGCCCGCCCGCGCCGCAGAGGTCAAACGCCAGTTGGATGAGCGCCATGAAAAAGCAGCCACGGAACAACAAAAATAGGAATTCAGCCACAAACTAGGGAAGTAAAAAATAAGGCCTTGAAGAGCGTCATGCTCAGGTGGAAATCAACCCTTAATTAGAAAGAGTACCCCTTTCGGTAAATGAACGTATTGAACAAAAAATTAAAGCCTGTTGGCGGGGGGAAACCATTGCCCACTCCCCGCTCTCTTTGCACGTGGCTTTGGGCGACGAAGACCACTCATATGTAAATGGTGCGTATTATAATATAGAGGTATAAAGCATGAAAAGATCCCCGAAAAAGAGCAAAAAAATAACCAAAGGAATGTCCAGCGCGGTCGTGCTGAGCATCGTGATTCATGCCGCGCTTTTCTTGCTGGCGGGTATGCTGGTGGTCTTTACGGTCGTGAAAAAGGAGGAACAAAAATTTGAGCCTCCTAAAGTCATCGAACGCCCTAAAATGAAACTCAAGAAGCCAAAGGTAAAGATAAAGAAATCGAAACCCAAGCCCACCACGCGCATCGTCACCAAAATGAACCGGGCAAATATGCCTCAGATTCAATTGCCTGAAATGTCTAGCATGAGCGAGGGGTTGGGGAGCGGCATAGGTGGAGGATTTGATCTGATGCCCGATCTCAATGAGGTCACTATATTTGGTAGTGCCCAGTCGATTGGAAATGATTTCGAAGGCGTGATCTATGACTTTAAGCGCGACCGTAACGGCGGAAAACCGAGCGTGTCCATGGCACCGGATGACTTCTGGAAGTTCAAAGAACATATTGAAAAGTTCATTAAGAGTGGTTGGAAGTCCAGTGCCTTAAGACGATTTTACCAATCACCCCGCACGTTGTACACGCCGACGATCATGATTCCTCCTATTATTTCATCGCTAGGACCCTGGGCCTTCGGGGAACCAACGATGTATCCGTATCACAATATGTTGCACTACAAGGGACAGCTGGTGCATAGGGACGGTATTCGATTCCGTTTTGTCGTTATGGCGGATAACTTTTTGTTGATCCGTTTGGATGGAAAAGTGGTGATGGACTATAAAAACCAGTTCGAACATGCGCTGAGCGTAAAGAGGTTTAAACCGACGAATTACCACCTAGGTCATTGGTACGCCTATGCCACCGACTGGATTGAACTCGATCCGGGTATTCCACAGGAGATGGAGGTGATTTGTGGTGACTACACGGGAGGGCTTTTTGCAACCATGATTGCGGTAGAGGTCGAAGGGGTGGAGTATCCAAGGGCGCCGACGCCGCAGGACAATCCAGTGCTGCCCATATTTAAAACCTCTGCCCTCTCAGCCGATCAGATCGACGCGATCTATGAATTCATGTGGGAAGGGCATTTGATGGTGACTAACGGCCCGATCTTTAGCGACTATGAGACGGAGTCTTTGCCCGTAGCCGATCTCGTCGATATCCCTGTTGAAATGAAATCCGTTCCTCCGGTCGAACCCGCACAGCGAACGTGGACGCTAAACAGTGGGAAGAACTTCGAGGCCGAATATGTGATGGTGATCGGTGGCAACGTGGTGTTGAAGTCGGAGCGCGAAAAAGTGATTAAAGTGCCTCTATCCAAATTTTCGGCGGCGGATTTAAAGGTGCTTGAGTTGCTTAATCCGCCGGACCTTAAGCTGGATTTCAAAAAACACACCTCCCGATTCGAAGTACTACTTAATCCCAAAGCTACGGCAATCCCAACCGCTCAAAACTTCGCGGGCGGCGTGGTGGTCAAGCAGCAAACTATGAAAGAGTATACGCATCCGCTGAGGATCGAGATGTATGTGATTGCGGGCGATTACGATGGAAATAATTTTATCCTGCTTGATCGGCAGATTGAGGGCTTTATGTTGACCACTGAAAACAAAAAAATCTTTGAACTCAAAGGAGATAGCAAGGTTTTACGACGGTATGACGATTATGGTGGAGTCGTGCGCGGGGAAAAATACCAGGGACATATGATTCTGGTGTATGATCAACGCGGGGAAATCATCGCTCAAAAATTGACTCATACCTGGCTACTTGATCTCGTGGAGCCCCTGCGCCTACTTCCTATTGGTCGCCATTTTAACAAGGAAGGCAAGCGTGTTCATCCGCCGCGTCCCAAGTTTTCCAGCCGATACTGGAGTGCTCCCGCCGACTCGTAATCTGAATCGCCATTTCATATGCTTTTACTACTCAATTAACTGAACTAGAATTAGCGGTTGTTGTATAATACAGTTGCTTAAGCAGCCGAAAGGCACGGGTGTGGTTATACTTATTTCTTCGGAAGTGTGCATCTCCAAAATAAAGAATCAGAATATTTCAACCTAGAAAACGCCCGCATGCATAATCAGGATTCGCTCTACTTTACCACGTTTAGCCACGCCTCGCCAGGGACGAACGACAGGGTTTACCGTCTGTTTTTCCTCAATCTAAAGGAGATGAAATGACCTCGCAATCAAAATGGATTTGGTGCACGCAACAGGAACCATGCGGGTACAACTTAACGGCACTCTTCCAAAAAGAATTCGAATCTGGAACGGTCAAAAAAGCTGTATTGCGTATTACGGCCGATAGCTTTTACCGCGTGTCACTGAACGGGGTATGGCTGAACGATGGCCCCGCAAAGGCCTATCCCAATCACTACACCTATGATGAACACGACATCGCCCCTTTTCTAAAAAAAGAGGGAAATCGATTGGAAGTAACCGTTCGCTATTTTGGCGTGGGCACCTTTCACCAAATCCCGCAACAGGCCGGGCTTTGGGCCGAACTCGAACTCGATGGGGAAACGAGCGGCACCGATGCCTCTTGGTTGGCCGCGCCGGCGAACGCCTGGAAGCAGTGGACTCCGAAAATTTCGCACCAAATGGAGGCGATCGAAGAATACGACGCCCGACTCGAAAAAACACCCGATTGGGAATCGGCCGTCGAATATTCCCTTACGGGGACATTTTCCCCGCGCGGCACCGAGCTACTCACCCAAAACCCGAGGCGCTTTAAAGATATACGCACCGCTACGGTGGTGAAAAAAAGCAGTCCGACATGGTGTATGAGCCCGTCGCAACTCGCGCATCAAAAATTGATTACGGCCAATTTTTATACCAGTTGCCCGGTTGTTCTTGGATCGGTTCTTTCTCTCCGCCGGAAGCAGACGTTTAATTTTTCTTCTGCGGAGTGGAAGGTTGCGGTGAATGGGCGGCTACTCAAATCTGGAAAGGTTACGCTAAGTCCAGGAAAACACACGGTACTTTTCTTTCTCGCCGAACTTTTTCTCTATGAAAAAGTCATCGATTTCCCCTTCCGAGATCTCCCCGGAGCAACATGGGGTGTGTGGAATGTTCAAATCTTGGAAAACCTCCTTTTTCGAGGTGATGATATGGTTTGGCTTTGGTTCAAAAACGAACAGGCCGAGGCGTTAAAGGTGGAGTGGGCTGCAGAAATCGAACGGATTTCTAGCCTCTGGAAAAGTTCAGATGAACCGTTTCCCCTTTTGGGTCAACAGATCGACGGTCCGGAAAATCAACTCTTCATGGGAGATTTTTTTACCGCATTCCATCGCCGTAAACCGCTCCACTCGGCCTTGGGAAGAATCGATGGAAAAATAATCCATCCTTCCCCGAAGGGCGATGTGGAACTAAGCTACGATCTTGGTGAACAGAGCTGTGGTTATCTCGATTTCACGATC
The DNA here is from genome assembly GCA_024279685.1 of Verrucomicrobiota bacterium. Taxonomy (GTDB): domain Bacteria; phylum Verrucomicrobiota; class Kiritimatiellia; order Kiritimatiellales; family Pontiellaceae; genus Pontiella. The sequence continues at coordinate 7,425 of JAJRRI010000091.1, forward strand.
AAGGCTGAGGCCGGGGTGGTGGTGGATTTTGCCTTGATCGAATACATCACCCCCGACGGCACTCTCCAGCATACACTCCCGTTCAATCGCAATGGAATGCGCTATACCACAAAGAAAGGGATCAACCGCTTTACCTCGCTCAAGCGCCGGGCCGGCCAGCACTTATTCGTTACGCTACGCAATCAAACGACTTCCGTGGAGATCCGATCGCTTCGCCTGATCGAAGCGACCGCTCCGGTGGACGCTGTGGGTTCCTTTGAATGTAGCGATCCGATGTTGACTCGCTTGTGGACGATGTCGGAACGCACCCTGAAACTCTGCATGGAGGACACCTTTACCGACTGCCCGCTCTATGAGCAAACGCTCTGGACAGGCGATGCTCGTAACGAGGCCCTCTATGCTTTTGTGGCCTATGGAAACTATGATGTTTCGGCGCGTAGTTTGGAATTGGGCGCACAGTCGCTTGAATATTTTCCCTTGGTAGGGTGTCAAGTTCCCTCCAGTTGGGATTGTCTGATTCCCGCCTGGAGCTTTCTCTGGGGCCTGCACGTCTGGGAACATTATTTTTACAGTGGCAATAAACGCCTGCTCAAAAAACTCTGGCCAGCCGTTCAAAAAAATCTAGCAGGCGCCGAGTCCTTCATCGATGAAAGTGGCCTTTTTAGTGCCACATTATGGAATCTGCTGGACTGGGCACCCATGGATCGGGAGCATGCCACGGTTCTCCATAACAGTATGCTGTTGGTGGAGGCGTTGCATGCGGCGGAGCAATGTGCCGAAGCTCTGGGTGAAGAGGCGGTGCGGAAGGCCTACTCCATCCGCCGAAACAAGCTCATTTACGCCATTCAAGGGCATTGGAACGCCGAAAAGAAAAGCTATCCAGATGCGATGTATGACAACGGAACGCCTAGCCCAGAAACCTGCCAACACACCTCAATGCTTGCGATTATGTGTGGTATCGAACCCGTTAGCCGCTGGAAACCATTGGTTGAAAATCTAATCCGCCCGCCGGATGGAATGGTTACGATTGGTACCCCTTTCGCTATGCAGTTTATGTATGAGGCGCTGGAAGCGGCGGGAGAATTCGATGCGGTGTTGGACTCGATTCACACCCGGTTCCAGCCGATGATCGATGCCGGAGCGAGTACGGTCTGGGAAATGTTCCCCGGCAGTGATTTCAATACTCAGGGATTTCCGACGCGTAGCCATTGCCATGCGTGGGCATCCAGCCCGATCTATTTTCTCAACCGAATCGTACTCGGTATTCGCCAAACCGCCGTCGGTGGAAAAGCCTTTGAAATTAGCCCAAGGATGTGCGGCCTCACGCAGGCAAGCGGCGCAACGGCCATTCCGCAAGGAGCCGTTCAGGTGAAATGGACGCTTCGCGGTAAGAGCTTGAAGATCTGCGTTGCTGCCCCAAAAGGGGTAAAGGTCGAGTTTAAATCCAATACCAGCCACAACGGGCTGGAGGTGGATTATCAAGGGGTAAATAAAGAGCCTAAAAAGAAATAAAAATAGGCTCTCACAAATTATACGAACAAAGGAACTAGCCATTATGTCTGATACGACTAATTTATCTTCCCTTCAAAAAACACCAAAACCGGCCTCATTCGTCGAGGCCAAAAAAACCTTATCCATTCAGAATGAATGCGATGTCATCGTCTGTGGCGGCGGACCCGCAGGGTTCAGTGCGGCGATTGCTGCCGCGCGCAGTGGCGCAAAAACCCGACTCCTCGAAGTCAATGGATGTCTCGGCGGTGTTTGGACCGCGGGTATGTTGACGTATGTTTTTGATTTTAACCAGCCTGGGCTGGCGTGCGAGCTGACGGAGCGGCTGGAGCAACGCGGCGCACGGATCGGCGAAAATAAACGCCGTTATGTGTATCATATTGAAGAGATGAAATGCCTGCTGGAAGAGATGGCATTGCATGAAAATATTGATATTCAACTCCATACCCGAGTGGTGGCGGCTTATAAAAACGACGCTAACCGTCTGACCAACATCGTCACGGAATCCAAGTCTGGACGGGAGGCTTGGCAGGCCAAGACCTTTATAGATGCCACGGGCGATGGTGATTTGGGGGCGTTGGCCGGGTGTGGCTGGTCGTTTGGTCGCAATGAAGATCCGGCTTGCCCATGCCAGCCGATGACGATGCATGCGTTAATCACGATTCCGAACATTAAAGACATCAAAGAATTTGTTCTATTTTATGAGGGGGACGATGACTGGAATTCGTGGCAAAATCAGGCGCGCGCACGTTTCCTTGACGAAATCACACGGGCTGGAATCACACCCTCCTATGGGGAGCCCACGCTGTTCCATACGAATGGGAATCTATTGACGCTTATGGCCAATCACGAATATGGAGTTCGCCCGTTCAACGCAAAAGAAGTGTCAGAAGCCACCTTACGGGCACGAGCCGAGATTTATCGGATCGTTCGTGGTCTACAATCTCTCGGCGGAGTTTGGGAGGGAATCCAATTGGTGGCAACCGCCGAACAAATTGGCATTCGCGATGGACGACGTATTGAAGGCCGCTATCAAGTAACAAAGGCTGATTTACTCGCCGGCGCACGGCATGAAGATGGAGTGGCACGCGTTACTTTTGGCGTGGATGTGCATGCCGCCAGCCAAGAGGAAAATGATACACAAGCCATCAGTCATGAAGGAGTTGCCACAAAGCCTTACGACATTCCGCTTCGCGCCCTGATCGCCAAAGATGTGGATGGTCTGATGATGGCCGGCCGGTGCATTAGCGGCGATTTTCTGTCGCATGCCAGTTATCGAGTGACCGGGGATGCTGTAGCGATGGGCGAAGCCGCCGGAGCGGTTTCCGCTCTTGCCGCAAAAACGAATCGTCTTCCTCATGAAATTTCATGGAGTGAAATTCGCCCCACGGTGTAAAAGCGTATGAAGTGGGGATTCACATGGTCCTCTTTATTCAGCTTAAGGGGAGGGGGGATGATTCTAATATCGGCTGGAAAACGTGGGGCGTGGTGGAAGAACACGCTTACCCTCCTTGTTAAAAAGACGACTTCCAAGCCTTTATCCGCAATGAACGGCGATATATCACATTGCTTAAAATCTCCCCCAGACGAGGCTGAAGGGATCTTCAAACTCGCTGAAGTCGATGTAAAAAAGCGCCGGGACTTCATGCAGAACGTTGGTCAATTTATGTAGCCGACACGTCTGGCCCAACAGACTCGCCCGCAACGCGGGGCTTTTTTTGACGAGTGACGGTTGAGTCGTGATCCTGCTTATGTCACGTTTCACCGCTCACGTATCACGAAAGGAACCGATATGAATCAGAAAGAAGTTTTAACCCTATTCGAGGAAACGGGCGCGTTGCTCAACGGTCATTTTGAATTGCGATCGGGGCTGCACAGCAATCAGTTTTTCCAGTGCGCACATTTGCTGGAGCAACCGCGCACGGCGGCGGCGCTTTGCGGGACGCTGGGTGAAAAAATAAAGGCGGAGCTTCAGGACCTAGATGTGGATACGGTGATTGCTCCGGCCATGGGCGGGATTACGATTGGCCACGAGGTGGCGCGGGAGCTGGGTCTTCGTTTCATTTTTGTAGAGAAAGAGGACAATGTTTTATATTTGCGCCGCTTCAAAATTCGGAAAGGCGAGCGTTTTGTGATTGCTGAGGATGTGGTGACGCGCGGCGGACGGGTGCAAGAGACGATTGATATTGTCGAAGAAAATGGTGGGGTTGTGGCGGCGATCGGAATTTTGGTCAATCGGAGCGGCGGCAAAGCAAAATTTAATGCGCCGCTGGTGAGTTTGCTCGATATTAATCCGGTGATTTATGAGCCATCCAGCTGTCCGCTCTGCGAAGAAGGATTGGAGCTCGTGCATCCGGGGAGTAAATAGTCGCGGCATCGCTTTGACTTATCTGAGGTGAGGCGGTACGTTTCTCGACTGTTTTTTATAAATTTGAATTGGAGGTCGCTCGTGTCTCATCCGTTGGAATCGATAGTCGCAGTGCAAAAGAAAGATCGTAGACTTATTAAATTGATGCGGGAAATCCGCGATATTCCGCAGCGTAAACAGGATATCGAAGCGCAGTTGGCCGGTTCGGCCCAGAAGTTAGAGACGGCGGTCGATAGCCGGAAGCATACAGAGGTTACGCTGAAGGAGCAGGAGCTGGAGGTTGAATCCCTCAAGGAGCGGGTCACCAAATATAAAAACCAGCAAATGGAGGCGACAACGAACGAGCAATATCGCGCCTTCGTAAAGGAAATCGGCACGGCCGAGCGCGAAATCAGCGACCTTGAAGAGAAGGAAATCGTACTGATGGAGGCGCTTGAAAAGGGCAAGGTCATCGAATCCGAACGCGAGGCCACGTTGAGTGGTGAGCGGGCTGAAATTTCTGATGAATTGGGGGAGCTCGATGCCCGCGCAGCGGAATTGAACGAGCAACTTGAACAAATGAAGGCGACTCGTGCCCGTGCCGCCGAGCAGTGCGACAAATCTATTTTACAAAAATATGCGCGCATTATGAATAACAAGCGCGATTTTGCCGTGGTCATGGTAGAGCCGGGGGGACATTGTGGGGGGTGCCATATGAAGCTACCGCCGCAGGTGACCAACGATGCTCGTAATCCGGCCAAGATTGTCGCATGCAACTTTTGTGGGCGGATTGTCTATAACCCCGTATCGTAGGTGGGTCTGGTGCAACGTGGCGATTGAGTCGTAACTTCATTTGAACCACATTTTACGTTTTCACGTATTAATTTTTAAGCAGGCAGGGTGTATCGGTCGCTCTTCGTTTCGGCGGAGGGAGGAAAGTCCGGACTCCGCAGGGCAGGACGTTCCGTGGTTAACGCGGGAACTTCGGTGCAATATCGCCGGGGATGGAAAGTGCCACAGAAAATATACCGCCCCGATTCGTTGGGGTAAGGGTGAAAAGGTGGGGTAAGAGCCCACCGCCCCGAGGGCAACCAAGGGGGCAGGGTAAACCCCGTCCGGAGCAAGATCAAATAGGGAACGAGAGGCGGCCCGCCTCGTTTGAGTTTCGGGTTGATCGCATTAGATAAATGACCGACTCCGCAAGGAGAACAGAATCCGGCTTACCGCCCTGCCTGTCTTTTTTAACTGCAGCATATCGAATAACGATTCCGCTACTGAGATTTACAAGAAGAATTGATGGATCCGAAAGAGCATAAGAAAAGTCAAAACCAACACCCGTAATCACTTCACTGTCATTCCATAGCAGGCGTTAACAGAGAGAGAACGCCTGCTATGGAATGACAGTGATTTTAAGTCGTCTTTTCCTTGCTGTTTGATATAGTGCGCGCCAATGCTTTATACGCGGGAAAAATTTGGCTCACTCCTCGGTGAATACAGGGTGATGCGTTTAGAGGCTGGCCAATTAAAAACGGAACTCTGCCGGCGCCAAAGTGGCGTCGACAAGGAGACCTTTGACGCCATGGAGATCGAGCGGGTTCTGACCGCCCCCCCAACCGAAGTCAAGCGGTGTGCCCTAATCCAGAAAAGCGGTCGTATCTACGACCGTCTCAATTTTACGCCTTTTGCAATCTCGGAAACGCGTGAAAACCTAGAGATCCTCCTTACCCGCGTTTGGCAAACCGATGAAACCCACCGGATCCGGTCAACACCGGTTGAAAAACCTAAAAGGGGATTAGCGATCAATGAAGAGGTTCTATGGCATGCCCCGCTACATGAAGAGGTGGAACCGCATCGTGAGCAAACCTCCGGGAACCCTCCTGCCGCGTACCTGTTACCCGATCAAAATCGATTCCAGAATGGGGAGAGCTCGGGATGGAAATCCAAATGCAACCGTCCAACGTCACCCGCGAAGTCGGTCTCCTTTCTTAAAAACCTCAACCCCAAAGGTCATACTCACTTATGAAACGAATTATTAATTTTTTCCTATCGCTCAAACTGACGGTGGCTCTGCTCGGCCTGAGCATGGTGCTGGTGCTTGCCGGCACGCTCGCGCAGGTTGAACAGGGCATCTGGACGGTGATGGATCAATATTTCCGCTGTTTTGTGGCGCGGATCGACCTTCATGTCTTTTTTCCGCGCTCAATGAATATTCCCAACCTTTGGATTCCCTTTCCCGGCGGCTTCCTGATTGGCTGGCTATTGGTCATCAACCTACTGGCTGTGCACGGGTCTCGCTTCAAGGTGCAGGCGAAGGGCGGGCGGCGGGTGGCTGGGATGATCTTTCTCCTGCTCGGGATTTTGGTCACGTTCGGGGTCATGTTTGGCTGGGGCACCTCCTCGGTGGCGGCGACGGAGGACGATGCTTTCTGGCGGGTGTTCCTGCGGCTGGGGCGCGGCACGCTTGCGGCGGGCGTCCTCTACATCGCCTGCCACTTGCTCTACCGCAAGCGCTCGGGTATGGTGCTGTTGCACGGCGGCATCCTCTTTCTGCTGATCGGCGAATTCATCACGGCTCTGTATGCGGTCGAGGCCACCATGCCGATCAAGGAAGGCGAAACCGTCCACTTTATCGACCACTCCCAGCAACTTGAACTCTCCTTCACCGATACCTCCAACCCCGACTTCGACACCACCACCGTCCTTCCCCATCGAAAACTCATGAAAGAAGGCGCAACGCTCCGCCCCGCCGGCCTCCCCTTCGACATCAAGATCAACCGCTACATGGTCAACTCCAACCGCCCGCAATCCTTGCAAGAGATTTCTGCGGCACAGCGAAGCGGCTACCCTCAATACACCGGCTATGGTTCACGCCTCTACGTGGCCGAATAACCTGAAGCCAGTGGCACCCGGGGCGGGCGCAACGCCCCCGCAGTCGACATCGAACTCTTCGATCGCGCCTCGGGGGTCTCGCTCGGCCGCTACATCCTCTCGCTCTGGTTCTACCCCAACTTTGTCAACCGCGCGTGGGACATGCCCACACACATCGAGGTAGACGGCAAACACTATACCGCCTACCTCCGCTTCCGCCGCGAATTCCTGCGCTCTCCCAGCGGGAACCCCTTCTCGATCACGCTGCACGACTTTGTACACGAAAAATATGAGGGCACGCAGATGCCCAAGGATTTCGCCAGCCAGATCCACCTCGTCAACGAAGGCGACAACGTGGACCGCGAGCTACGTATCTGGATGAACAACCCCTTGCGTTATGCCCGCCGCACATTCTACCAATCCGGCTATCTACCCGACGACAGTGGCACCGTCCTGCAAGTCGTGCGCAACGATACCTGGATGATTCCCTACCTCGCCTGTATGATCGTCTTCGTAGGCATGTCCGCACAATTTATCCAATCATTCAACCGCTACCTCCAGAGGAATTCCTGATGCGCAAAATTATTACCCACTCCATTATCATTCTTTTCGCCCTCTGGTTTTTCCTAAGCGGATCCACCCCACCTAAGGAGGCTTCGACCGACTACCAGCTCAATGCCTTTGCGCAACTCCCTGTTAAGTTCGACGGGCGCAAAAAACCGCTCGACACGCTCGCGCGCAACCTGCTGACTGTGCTTTCGGACAAGCAATCCGTTCGCACCGAAGAGGGGAAAATGCCGGCCATCCAATGGCTCCTCTACAACATATCCGGCCGACCGGAATCGGTCGATTATCCCGTATTCCGCATCGAAAATATTGACGTACTCTCCAGCCTCGGGCTCGATGAACGCCCCGGCTTCCGCTATTCCTACCGCGAGATGATGCCGGGGCTCCGCACCCTCGACCACGCCGCGCGGTCAGCCTTCGGCAAAGATGAGGCGCACCGCGACCTCTACGACAAGCAGATCATCAAAACGGCCAACAAAATCTACTACCTGCAAAATATCCTAGCCTCGTTCGAGGATCCCACCTCCATCCCGACGGAGCCGTTGCGAGCCACCGCGCAGCGCTACCGGAAGCTCGAAGGCTACTCCATTCCGCTTGTTGTTCCGCCCCACAGCGGA
>JAJRRI010000092.1 GCA_024279685.1 Verrucomicrobiota bacterium
ATCGAGGTCGATGGTATTGCTTTCAGAATCCACCATGGGGGTGACTCTCAAGGAAACTCCCAAGTCAAAATCTTCCCAGTCCTGCGGCTTCACGACGGGAGCCGTGCGCTGGCCTGTTTCCACATCATAGTCCTGTGGATAGCGGTGGGTTTCAGCTACACGAATAATTGCTTCACTGCCACTCTTTGTGGTTATTCTAGGCGCGGACAGCACGTCGGCGGTGCCTTCCTGCTCCATCGCGGTGATGGTTAGATCAATGTCTCCATTGCCAAAAGCCATCTGTGCTGCAGGCCCGCCCATTGTACTGAGAAGACCGGTGGCAGCCGTAGAGAATGCCGTCGAATTTCCACGATGGGTGGAGCCCAGAAGGTTTTGTCCAGGGCGAGTGGAGCCTGCCCCGTCGGCTAAAATTGTTTGCCCCGTCAGTGGATCGATAACAGAAGTTCCGCCACCCCCCGGAGTAGTAAGAACATCTCGTCCGTCCAACCCAAAACCAGCGGCCGTTCCGCTACCATATACGTTCCAGTCAAAACCTAACTCTTCGAGAGCACCTTCGTTAAACTCGACAAATTTAGTTTCAATTTCAACCTGTTGCGAGCGGCGCATGACCGCCGCTTCGATGAGGTCGTTCAGCACAGATTCAAGTCCAGCAAGATTCCTCGCCGTGTTCTTAACGAACAGCTTGTGAAAACGGGGCTTATAAATCGCTGAGGATCCTTCTGGAAAATCGATGATGGAGAAAAATTCCATTACATCCACGGGTCCGCTCGCGGCGGCGGCCGGTGCATCGCCAAATAAATCATCCACTCCGCCGCCTGCATCACCCGAAAACGATTCTAAATCGGAGCCGACCTCAGGAACGATGTCGTAGGAGCGCATGATCATCTCCGTAATGGAAACATAGTTGGCCGGCATAATGGCAACTGCATTTGGTTTTACCTCGAACTGGAGGGAGGCCATCTCTGCAATAAGGCGTAGCGCCTCGTATAAGTTAATGTCGGTAATGGCGGTGGTCACGCTAGCATCGCCCGCTTCTGCCTCCATACCGATGAGCAGAATGTTCACTCCTTTACCCGCGTTATCGCGCTGACGGCTAACTTCGGTAAGAAAAAGAACGACCTCCTTGATACTGGCACTGCTAAAATCAAGGCTAGGGATGTTGATCGCCTTCAAGTTGTTAATGGTCTGCTCAATGGCTTGTTGATTGGGGTTATTATTTTCTGCGGCATCAGACACATCAATATGTGCGAGAACCTTGGGTGGAGGATTCCAGGCCGCATCAACCTCAGCCAAGGCTTCTTCGCGAGTGGCCGCGGTCTTGCTAATTTCTTTGCGGATGATGCGTTGAGAGGCACGTACCCGATATGTGGTTGCTTTGTTGTTATACTTGTCGATCGCCAGCACAGCATCAAATGCCGCAATGGCATCGTCGTAGTTGCCTGCTTTATATTCCTCCACGCCTGTCTTATAGAGGCGGTTAAGTCTCTCGTCATCCGAAATTGTTGATACCTCCTGAACCTCAGCATCAGCGGGCGTTTCAAGGGTAGCCGGTTGCCCGTCCGAATCATTCGCACCATCCAACTGGGCAAATACATCGTCCATACTGTCCTGGGCATGCGTCATTTGAGCGATCGCTAAAAGTGTGATTAACAGAGTTGAGATATAGGATTTAGTCATTTTTCCCCCTAACTTCCAATTTTATAATGCTGTATACGCCGCAAGTTCATCAGGGTCCGCGACCAGCATGTACCAAGCTAACAATTACCCTATTCTTTAAATTCACCGGAAAGCCACTCGCGCACTCTCTTGGCAAAACCAACTACTTACTCCAACACGTCATCAGGCTCTCTACTTCCGACCGGATGTACACCTATGCCGTGTGTTCATTATTAATCCAAAGATAATAACGTAACCACGGTAGCGATTATCGATTTGGAATCAAGAACATTTATCAACTCTCCTTGGATTAACTTAGATTTGACCCCCTATTTTACGCGATAGAAAAAGATTAAACCGCTGCTAAACACGCCAAAACAACACCGACATACACTCGAATTAAATTGTCGTAAGTCATTTATAAAAAGCACTATACCTATTTTATTTTACGCGGATTTAAATCCAACATTCGTGTTAACCTACCGCCGAAGCCGTCATGATTTACCGGCCCAACGGAAAAAAAGATTTATCGTTCAAAACCCAGCGAAATAAAAAGCCCGTTAAACCAAATCCATCAATCGCTTCACGGCTCTGCCCGGAGAGGGCTCGCGTAACAGGCTTTCCCCGACCAGAATAGCATGCGCACCCGCCGCTTTGAGATCCGCCACATCCTTCGGCGTCTTAATTCCACTTTCGCTCACCAGCGTACAGCCTGCCGGAGCCATCTCCTTCAGCTCATACGTCGTATCCAGCGTCGTCGCGAACGTCTTCAAATTTCGATTATTAATCCCGATGCAATCCGCTCCTGCAGCGATGGCGCGAAGCATCTCCTCGCGATCGTGCACTTCCACCAGCGGCTGAAGTTCCATGGATTGAGTGGCCTGAATAAAAGAGAGTAGTTCCGCATCGGTCAGGGCGCCAACAATCAAGAGCACCGCCGAAGCCCCCATGCCCTTCGCGTGTGCAATCTGCCAGGGGTCGACTACAAATTCCTTATAGAGCATCGGCAGCTTGACTGCACAACGAACCTCAGCAAAGTCCGCCGCCCCGCCCCCAAAATATTTTTCATCCATCAGGCATGAAATTGCGTGGGCTCCATTCGCTTCGTATTCCTTCGCGATGGCCGAGGGATCAAAGGGGTCTCGGATGAGTCCGGCCGAAGGGGATCGCCGTTTCACTTCCGCAATCAGCCCCATCGGTGCACGGCGCAAGGCGGCGACAAAATCCGGACGATGCCCCCCGCCGGAATCTGCGCCTGTATATGGTCCCGCGGTTGGGCTTTTTTTCGCGCGGCAATCTCTAGCCGTTTGTTCGCTATAATCTGTTCGAGAATATTCATACTAATCTTTCTTCACGGACTCCCATTTCTCTGACGATGGGAACCTCGGAAAATCTCGTGAGTATATTTTCAATCGGGTCTCCAAGTTCAGCATTTTCCCACCATCGATCCTTCTCCGAGTTTTCCACGCCCACCTCTTTTCCTTGATAGGTCACCACCACGGCATACTGCTCGTCGCGCGGATTGATCCCCTCGACCGCAACCGCATTCAAAATGACACCCGTCTTGTAGCCCGCTTTCATATCCATATAACGATGGACGGTGCGGCAATGCAGAAATTGGAGTTTCATGCCTTTACCCTGCGGACGCAGGAGTAGGTAATAATCAAGCACCACCTCGTCAAGAATCCGTGCACCTTTAACATCAAAGGTTGCCGTTAAGATCAATCCATTCTTATTGACGCTCTGCCCATCCAAATCTAGATCTCTCAATCTGATTTCTGATTCTGCACGCAACGATACCGTTGCACTTCCCATGATTAGAGCCATTAGTAGAATAATTCTCATCGTTGTACCGCTCCTTTTTTTATATGAACTCCACTACCTACTCTTCTTTAAATACGCCTCGATAAACGGGTCAATATTTCCATCGAGCACCCCCTGAATATTGCCGACCTGTTCGTCGGTTCGGTGGTCTTTTACTAGCGTATAGGGTTGCATCACGTACGAGCGAATCTGCGAGCCCCAAGCAATCTCGCCTTTGTCGCCATACAGCTGATCGACCGCTTGCCGTTTTAAATCTTGCTCGCGTTCATAGAGCCGTGCCTTGAGCATCTTCATCGCGGCCGCCTTGTTCTTATGCTGCGAACGTTCGGCCTGACACTGCACCACCACCCCGGTCGGCAGGTGGACAATTCGTACGGCTGAATCGGTTGTGTTAACGTGCTGGCCGCCCGCGCCCTGCGCCCGGTAGGTGTCGATCCGTAAATCTGACTCAACAATATCGATCTGAATATCGTCGTCGATCTCCGGCGTAACATCCGCCGCCACGAACGAGGTATGCCGGCGCGACTGCGAGTCGAATGGACTGATACGTACCAGCCGATGCACCCCCCGCTCGGACTTTAATAAGCCATAGGCATAGGGCCCGGAGATCAACAACGAAACACTCTTGATCCCCGCCTCTTCACCCGCCTGATAATCCATGATCTGGGTTTTAAACTCCTTCCGCTCGGCATAGCGCGTAAACATCCGATAGAGCATATCCGCCCAGTCACAACTCTCCGTACCGCCCGCCCCCGCGTGCAACGTGAGATACGCTCCGTTGCCATCAAATTCCTCGCCCAGCAAGGACTGCATTTCCAGCGATTGAAAATTACGTTCAACCTTCAATACTTCGGCCATCGCTTCGGCCAAAGCCTCGTCCTCACCCGCCTCAGCCAACTCCAGCATGACCTCCGCATCATCTAATCCATCAGAGATGGCATCGAACGGATCGAGCACCATTTTCAGCGACTTGGTTGCCGTAATATTGGACTTCGCCTTGTTTTGATCGTTCCAAAACTCTGGCTCAGCGGCTTCGGTTTCCAGCCCTTCAAGCTCCGCACGCTTCGCCACAATATTGAGATAGCCCTTCATCTCGTCCAGTTGTTCCTGAAAGCGCTCAATCTTAGTGGTCAGTTCGTCGTGCATGCTTTTCCTAAAGGTTGTAGCGGTGCAATATAGCCCAAGGTCCGCTCTTGCCAAACCCCACAGTGCGAAAAAGAGTATTCGACCTCTCTCTCGGAAGCTCTTTTTCCAATGGGGTGGAAAAAAGATGTTCCGGGGCGGGGAGTTATTGTAGAACCTGTTTATGCCATTTTTTGAACAATTGATTGGGTCGCAAGCAGGATTATTACTGGCGTTTGTCTTGGCGGCGGGGGTGGTGGTTCTAACGGGAATGCGTTTGAGCATCTATGGCGATGCGTTGGGCGACCGCACGGGACTGGGGAGCGGATTGGTAGGGCTTATTTTTCTAGCGGCGGTGACGAGTCTACCAGAACTGGTGGTTTCGCTGAGCTCGGTGATCCAACGCACGACGATTGCACAGGGGGCGGATTTGGCGATCGGAAATATGCTGGGATCCAATATTTTTAACCTCCTGATTCTCGCGATAGTAGCTCTCTTATTTCCACGTACGTTTGATCCGACTAAACTGAAGAATCCCCACACGGACTCAACCCTCTATGGGTTGGTACTGCTGGCGATTTTTGCAGGTGCATTTCTTCTGGCCCAAAACTCTACCGCATGGGTTCCGGGATTACACTGTAACGCGCTGGTTCTACTGATTCCGGTGGCGTACGGCTTGATCCTTCGGCGTGAGCACCAACAGCAAAAAAAGAAAACGGACGAGGAGGAATACCTCCCTGCGGAACAAGCGCTGGCCCGCCTACCCGCCGCCCGGTTCTATGGCGTACTCGGCGGGCTCTGCCTCTTGATTATCGGCGGAGGCATCGCGCTTTCTATCCTTGGCTCGCGCATGGCGTTGCCGCCGGAGCAAGGCGGATTCGGACTGGAGGCGAGCTTGATTGGCACCCTCTTTCTGGCGATCTCGACCAGCCTACCCGAGCTGGCGATCTCGATCGCGAGCGTCCGCATGGGCTTTCTTGAAATGGCGGTCGGGAATGTGCTCGGCAGCAATTTGTTCAACCTGCTGATTGTCTTTGTGGGCGATGTAGCGATGCGCGGCCATAGCCTACTCCATCACGCCTCGTCCAAGCATTGGAGTAGCGTGGGCTTGATTGTACTCCTGACCCTGCTGGCAGGAATACTGCTCCGAACTCGGAGTCGAAAATCTACCGTTGTCACCGCCGGAATTATGGTGGCTTGCTATAGTGCGGCCGCGCTCTTTTTAATGTAGCCGGGGTCGACGATCGCCACCGTCGGTCGCCTGACTATATTACGGGTAGATAAAGCGGAAGGTGGCGAAGGCGCTGGCTATTCCGACAAGCATGCCCATGAAAACCTCCATTCGTGTGTGGCCGAGTAGCTCTTTGAGTTTTTGCTCCGAGAGGTGATGCTCATGGAGTAGCTCGTCAATGATTTGGTTGAGTAACTTGGCCTGCTCGCCCGCGGCGGCACGCACGCTTTGAGCATCGAACATCACCACCAGCGCGAGGATCAACCCCAGCGTGAAGATCGCGGAATCAACCCCATGGCAGAGACCGAACGAGGTGGCGAGCGCGCAAACCATCGCAGAGTGCGCACTGGGCATACCTCCGGTGCTGACCATATAGCTGAAGTCCAGCCGTTTGGTTTCCATCAGGCTGCACGCCATCTTAATGGTTTGCGCAATAAGCCAACCAAACAAGGCGGCCCAAAAACTAGGGTGTAGTCCATTCATTCGTTAACCTATTTCTATTCTTTCAAGCGTTGCTTTTCAAAACTTTTTCAACTTCCAGCTGGGATCCGTCAGCGTTCCCGTCAGTTTCATCTCAAAGAGTTTTAACAAGTGATCGGTAATCACACGCACCACCGAGGAGATCTTCCCTTCCCCGAGGGTTCTCACATGAACATTAGCATCGAACCCGCTGGACGGTGTATAATTACCGCGGCCTTTAGCACTGACTACATTTCCTTCAAAAATAGCATTTTCTGATGAAACAACCCCGTTCTCGATCGTGAAATTTCCAGTTAAACGGGTAATGGAAAAAATCTTAAAGGAGGGGAATACTCTACGAATTAGGCGCGAAAATCCCGTAAAAAGGGGCAAGTCGGCGAGTTGCCCATCAACAACCTCCACGAAGCCTACGCCGTTGGCTGACTCAAAAAAGGCGTCGCGAAATCTGCTTCGATCTGAATCTCCCCTCGCATCCTTCCTGAAACCGCGACCGGCCGCTTCGGATTGAGATACGTCAGAAATTTCCAGAAATCAACTCCGGAAAAATCGCACTCAAGGGTATAGGGCCGGCTGCTCAAGACAGGATCCCAGTGCATAGAAAATTCACCCGAAGCTTCTCCTCCATAGAATTTAAACCCGGCTTCGTGAACCATAATGAGCGGCCCTTTCCCCGTCACCGTGGCGGTAAAATCATCGAATTGGGATACGGGAAGATCGAGCTGCCCCGCCGCGACCGTGGCCGAAAAGTCCGTTCGCCGCATGCTACCCCAGTCGAACAAACCCCGAGCCTCAATGCGCAGATCGCCATCGGCGAAGATGTGATGACCAAATAGGTTGAGGGGGGCATACACCAAGTCTTCCAAATCGGCGGGATGTATGCTGCTAAACACATCGAACAATGCGGTGGACTGGTGGAAATCCAGGAGAACGGATCCTTTGAGAATATCACTTCCCTGCGCAGCCATTAGAGGATTGAGGTGCAGGTTGCCGTGGAGATAGGTTTGGGTAATATCAACCGAGGCAAACTCTACGCCCTTAATCGTGACGTCGTTGCCCTGCGCCTGAATATCAATATAAAAGGTGCTCAAGTCGTCCAGATCCGCTCCGACCCTCACATGCCCTCGAGGCGGCTGATCCTTAAAGCTAAAACTCTGAATAATATTCGTGGCGATTTCCACGGGCGCTAGGGCTTGCACCAGGATATTCGGGTCGACGCTGGCATCGACGGCCACGCCAAACTCGCGCGTGTTGCCATCCCAAAAAACGAAGCCCTCGGCGGAACCGCCGTGCATGGCGCTGCCCATTTCAGCCGCCCGCTCCTCCTGCCCGAGAAAGGAACAGTACAGCTTGGTAAACTCGATCCGACCGTTCTTCCGCTTAACCTGTCCCTGCAAGACTTCAAACTCAACCCCTTGATAGCCCAGCCCGTGAATGGAGAAGGTGCCGGACAGTTGATTGAGTAGTTCCTTCACCGGAGTCGGCCCCGCCGTGAGATCAAAACGGGGCGGATGGTCTACCCGCAGTCCGGACTTGCTGAGCCATTCAAGAGCGGGAGCCGGCAGGAGGAGTAAGAGTTCATTGGAAGAGATCGTGTTACTAAACAGGCTCGAAGCCCGCTTACTTTCTAGATTATATTCTCCACTAAACTGGACCGACTGCCTGTCTTGAAAGAGTACGATGCGTTCAATCCGAGCCGTGGGATAGGCATAAGACAATTCCATTTTAGCCTTTGAAAAATCGACGCCTCGTACACTCATATGCTCCACCTGAACCACGAGATCCAGTCGACTGGCGGCATAGTTTTCGGTATCGATGAAAAAGTCGATCTCGACGCTTGCCCCGTCTGGCAGTGAGAGCATGTGTAGGTGGTCTTCAAATTTTTGAAACTGCTGTTCGGTGATTAAGACGGGGGAAAGGGTTTGCTGCTTTCGGCCCATTTTCGGAGCCGCGGCCTGCCCCGTCCCTTTGAGTACCGTTCCCTTCGCTTTGATGGTGGAACCCAGCCATTCCACTTCTCCTTGGGAGAATACAATGCGATCCGGTAAAAATTCGACCGAGACTTCGATCTGCTCCACGCGGTGGCAAGGGCTATTTGGCGGAACAGCCACTCCCCACTCCACCGAAGAGTTTACACGAACCCCAACCGCCCGGACATCCAGATTCAACCCCTTGGAATTCACCTTTTTTAGCCTGCTGTTCCTCACGGAGAAAAAGACCTCTTGAGCTTGAAGCAGGGGGTCGAGATCATCTGGGTTGTCGCTATAGTAGCGAACCTGATCTGCGCGCCAACCGGTCAGTGTGAGGGTAATCCCCTCCACCTCAACCGGAATACCCGCCGCATTGACCCGCCGGATAATTTCATTCAGCAACGGCTTGGGCACGCCATAGACGCG
>JAJRRI010000093.1 GCA_024279685.1 Verrucomicrobiota bacterium
CTGTGAAAAGACCGTTGCTCCGGAATACATCGTTCGCCCTCCCTGAAAGGGCGCGATCATATCCCGAAATCCGATTCAAGTCGGCAAGAGTAAGTTTTATGTGTAACAAGTTCATTTTAGGTGCTTTGCATCAATTATTCGATTAAACGTTGGGACAGTAGTGAGATGAGGAGTATCCTCAAATCGAGGAAAGAGCGCACGAGGAGCGGGCTGAAATCCATTGGGGCGATGAGACTTGCGTGATGAACACGGATGTCAGAGGGAGAAGTTCTTCGCCTCGCGGTCAAACTCCCGAAACCCGCGCCGTATGGGGGCGACGCGAGAAGTTTTCGATGATCTCCACCGTCACCAATCGCGGGAAGTGCCGTTGGATGATCCTCGACGGGGCATTCAATTCGGATCGCCTGATCGAGTTCGTGAGGATGCTCATCAAAGATGCCGGCCGCAAGGTCTTCCTGGTTCTCGATAACCTACGCGTTCATCACAGTAAGCGGGTCAAGGAGTGGGTGGGAAAACATGAAGCTGAAATTGAACTCTTCTTTTTGCCCAGCTACAGCCCCGAACTCAATCCCGATGAACGGCTAAATGCCGACCTCAAACACAAGATCACAACCGTCGCTCCAGCCCGAACGAGAAAGAAACTTCTGGATGTGACCACGAGCTATATGCAGGTGCTCGAACAGTCCCCTGAACGGGTGGTCAGCTACTTTGGAGATCCCCATATCAGCTATGCCGCCTATCACAACATTTAGGTGCCGGAGCAATAGATCGTTCTGGAAATCCCTTGGGGTCGACTCATCTGGATCCCTAAATTCAACGACTATCCTACCCGTTCCAAAAGTATTCAAGAAACAATCGACTCTGACTGATCAAATCGCTTGTTAAGCGAACATTCTCTTCAGAAATAAAAAATCACTCCGCCGATGACTCTTAAACCTAAAAAATATTTATTCATATAGTCGCTAAACACGATTTTTCTATTCCTACTTAAAAAAGAACCTTGCCTTCAGGGAGCGATTTTAGTTTTCATGATGTCTCATGAGACATTTCAAAGCACAAGAGTGGGAACAGCAGCTGAAGCGGATATTTGACGAGATCGATAAAGAGCTTGAGCGAATGCATGGTGATCGATTCAATCTCCACCCCGCCCGTTCGCCGGAAGGCTCCACCACCAACCCTGAAACGGATGGTCTCTTCAATGTGGGAGCCTCCTACTCTGCTGGGTTTGGCTCCAAACTGGGGCCCGGTTACGTCGTCGATATCCGCCTCTCCACCCTCCAACGTATCCCGAAGACTCTAAAAGTTGAACTGCGCGATCAAGTTCAGGCTATGCTGCTCGAAAAAATCCCTTCCGCGTTTCCTGGCAAGGCGCTGTTTGTCGACCGCGAGCGGAACCACCTACGCATCCACGGCGACCTCAGCTTGGATTAGTGCATCTGTAGGATTGACTCGTTTTCTGTTCCTGTACAAAGTGCCTCGGCAAAAGGACGTAGAAGATGAGCCAAAATAAACACATTGCCAATTTCATGAAGACCTTCCCTTATGAAGGACTTACCTTCGATGATGTTTCGCTGATTACCCAGTATGCTGACTTCCTTCCGGGCGACACCGATATCTCCACTAGGCTCACCCGCAACGTCGGCGTGAAGGTCCCTTTTATTAGCGCCGCAATGGATACCGTTACTGAGGCTCGGATGGCAATTTCTATGGCGATGCTCGGTGGCATCGGGGTCATACACAAAAACCTCGATCTCGAAACACAGGCGCAATATGTCAGCCGTGTGAAGCACCACCTTAACGGCCTCATCACCGACCCCATCACCTTTAATATTAACGACACCCTCGAAACCATCGCCCGCTGCAAAGAGAAAAAAGGCTATAATTTTAATGGATTCCCTATCCTCGACGATCACGGGAAATTGGTCGGCATCCTTACCTCCACGGATATTCGCTTCTCACGCTCCAAGCGTGCGCCCGTAGCCGGCATCATGACCACCGCCATCATCACCGCAGAACCCGGCACCACCCTGCGCCAGGCCTATGACCTCATGCAGCAGCATAAGATCGGCAAACTCCCTCTACTCAAAGATGGACAGCTCGTGGGCCTCTATAGCTATGCCGACGTCCGCCGCCTGATCGAAAACGAAGAACCGCTCTTCAACCGCGACGATCAACACCGGTTACGTGTCGCTGCAGGCATTGGACCGGGCGACTACGACCGCGCGGAAATCCTCAATGATAACGAAGTTGATGTGCTGGTGGTCGATACCGCACACGGCCACTCTAAAGGGGTTATTGAAATGGTTTCATGGGTAAAGAAAAAATTTCCCCATATCGACGTGATTGGCGGAAATATTGCCACCGGCGAAGCAGCGCTTGCCCTACGCGATGCCGGCGCGGACGCCGTTAAAGTCGGCATCGGCCCCGGTTCAATTTGCACCACCCGTATCATTGCCGGCGTCGGCATCCCCCAGATCTCCGCCATCTATGCCGCCGCCAGCGCCCTCAAAGGAGCTATCCCTGTCATTGCCGATGGTGGCGTACGCAACTCCGGCGATATTGCCAAAGCCCTCGTTGCCGGAGCCGACACGGTCATGATGGGTTCCGTCCTTGCCGGCACGGATGAAAGTCCTGGTGAAAAAATAATTTTTGAAGGCCGCCAGTTTGTGATCTACCGCGGCATGGGTAGCCTCGATGCCATGAAGTCGCGCGAAGGCAGCCGCCAACGGTATGGGCTGGGCAACGACGACGATCTCATCCCGCAGGGCATCGAAGGCATGGTTCCCTTTTCTGGGAGCGTGGATAAGGTGATGAAACAATACTGTGGAGGCCTGCAAGCCAGCCTCGGCTACTGCGGCACGCGCAACATTGCCGACTTAAAAGAGAGCGGCCAATTTGTGCGCGTCTCCGGTGCGGGTGCGCTCGAAGCGCACGCCCACGACATCAAAATTACTAAAGAAGCGCCGAACTACCGCCGTTAATGAAATCCGCGCTCGTTCAAATGAATTCCACGGTCGGGGCTCTTGAGGCCAATACCGACCAGATCATTTCCAACGCATGGGTCGCCTTTAACGAAGGCGCGCGGCTGATCGTCTTTCCCGAGCTGGCCGTTTCTGGATATCCCCCCGAAGATCTAATTCTCAAAGATCATTTTTGTGCCGACTGTGAAATACAGCTTCAACGTCTTGCCAAAAAACTCCCGCCCGAAGCCCACGTGGTGGTCGGTGCTCCCGTGGCTCGATCTGGCGTAAAATACAATGCGGCACTACTTTTTCATGGAGCTGAAAGGGTCGGCGAATACCATAAGATGCTCCTCCCTAATTATGGAGTATTCGACGAAAAACGCCTATTTGAATCAGGAACCCAACCCTTTATTTTTAATCTTGGAACACAGAAAATCGCCCTCCATATCTGCGAAGATTCATGGGATGTAGCCGGCCCTGCGATGGCCGCATTAGAAGGCGAAAATCTTGATTTGCTCATCAACCTCTCAGCCTCGCCCTACTCTCGTAACAAGCTCAACGACCGCATTGACATACTGGCCAAAACTGCACAAAAACTCGGTGCGACCCTGCTCTATTGCAATCTTGTCGGCGGTCAAGATGAACTCGTTTTCGATGGGGCCAGCATGATCTTTGCTTCCGACGGCACCCGCCTCGCCCGCGCCAAATCGTTTAAAGAGGATATTCTTTACTTCGATGGGGTCTCGCGAAAAGAAATTCCCTTGCCCGATTTAGAATCCATGTATGAGGCCCTGAAACTCGGCCTCAGAGACTACGTCGATAAGGTGGGTTTTAAACGCGTGGTGGTTGCGCTCAGCGGCGGAATCGACTCCGCAATCGTGCTGGCCCTCGCGGTTGATGCTCTCGGAAAGGATCGCGTTGCTACTGTGACCATGCCGTCGCAATATTCCTCGGCCGAAACGCTTGGCGATGCCGGAGAGATGGCCCGCATGCTTGATGTTGAATTCCACACGATTCCGATTAAGGGACTCTACGATCACTTTAACGACGACCTTTCCATCGTTTGGGGAAAAGACAAAACTCCCGGACTCGCCGAAGAAAATCTACAGGCACGTATCCGTGGAAATTTGATTATGGCGCTCTCGAATGAAAAGGGATGGCTGGTACTCACCACCGGAAATAAAAGCGAAATGGCGATGGGTTACTGCACACTTTATGGCGACATGGCCGGCGGCTTCGCCCTCATCAAAGATGTTCCAACAACGGTCGTATTCGATCTCTGCCGATGGCGCAATGAGCAAGGAATAGTGATTCCGCCGAGCATTATCGAACGCCCTCCCTCGGCTGAACTACGCCCCGACCAGAAAGATACGGATTCCCTGCCGCCTTACGATGTACTCGACCCGATTCTCGAAGATTATGTCGAAAATGATCTGGGCATTGATGGGCTGATTACCAAAGGCTACGACGAAGCCATCGTCCGCCGCGTGGTGCATGCGGTGGAACTGAGCGAGTATAAACGCCGCCAATCCCCCCCCCGGCGTAAAGATTACCCCACGTTCCTTCGATCGTGACCGCCGCATGCCCATCGTAAATCAATATAGGAACTAGACTATGGAAATGATCAAGATACACCGAACCGATTTAACCGTCTCGCGCTTCGGCTATGGGTGCATGCGAATCACGGGCGACGGATCTACTGAAGCTTTAAAGAAAGGAAAACAGGCCGTACTAGCCGCTGTTTCAGCAGGCTATAACCAATTCGACCACGCCGATATCTACGGTCGAGGTGAATGTGAAGTCCTCTTTGGTGAAATCCTGAAAGAGAATGCTGGGCTGCGCGAATCCATTATCCTTACGAGCAAATGCGGCATCCGCATCGAAAATAAACCCAATTTGGGCGATCCTCAACGATACGATTTTTCAAAAAAACACATCATTCACAGCATCGAAGGTTCGCTGCAACGCCTCGGCAGCGACCGCCTTGATCTACTTCTACTCCACCGCCCCGATTACCTATTTGATCCTGAAGAAGTCGTCGCTGCGTTCATCGAACTACATAAATCCGGAAAGGTCCTAAACTTTGGGGTAAGTAACTTTTATCCCTCACAGGTTCGTATGCTCCAACAACACTGCCCTTTCCCGCTGGCCGTTAATCAGATTGAAATCAATATCCACAACATCAAGGCCTTTACGGATGGAACACTCGATCAATGCCTTGAACAAGGGATTGCCCCGCAAGCTTGGTGCCCAGTGGGTGGCGTGGCCTACCCCGCTTGGGGAAATACCTTTTCAGCTGAAGACGAGCAAAGAATTTTTTCCGAGATTAGCCGACAGGCTGAAAAATATGAAACCGCGGATTGGATCCTAATCCTCGCGTGGATATTGAAACATCCAGCCCAGATCCAACCCTTGATCGGATCAACCCAGCCCCAACGAATTCAAGATGCTCTAACGGCACTCGATATCGAGTATAGTCGAGCAGATTGGTATCGCCTATGGGAAGCCCGTGCAGGACACCCCGTCGCATAGCGTTTACAGATCAAGGAAGTTTTGTAGCAACTTCTTCCCTTCGACCGTCAGAATAGATTCAGGGTGGAACTGCACTCCATGCACGGGGTGCTCTTTGTGTTGAAACCCCATAATTTCGCCTTCTGCTGTCCAGGCGGTAATTTCCAAGCACTCCGGCAGACTTTTCCGTTCCACGATCAGGGAGTGGTAACGGGTGGCGTCGAACGGACTAGGTAAGCCTTTGAATACGCTCTTTCCCGCGTGGATCATCGGCGAGGTTTTCCCATGCATCAGACGGTCGGCGCGGACCACCTTTCCGCCATAGACATCCCCGATGGATTGGTGACCGAGGCAGACGCCAAATAACGGAAGGCGGGGGCCAAACTCGCGAACGATATCACATGAAACCCCCGCCTCCTTCGGCGTGCAGGGCCCCGGACTGATGAGTACTTTTTCCGGGTTGAGCGCCACAGCTTCGGCCACGGTGATTTCATCGTTGCGGAACACGCGCATTTCCGCACCCAGCTCGCCGAGATATTGCACCAGGTTGTAGGTAAAAGAGTCGTAGTTATCGATGACCAAAATCATTTTTTCTCTCGCAAAGGCGCAAAGGCGCCAAGGTTAAAGGCCATTTACGACCCGTGTAATACCATTTTTTATAAGCGTCTCGCCAAAGTTGATAAGCAAGCCGAGTTTCTTTCCCGATAGCTTTAGATAGGTCAGTAACTGTTTTTTGTGAACATCCTTAATCAACCCAATTGATTTAAGCTCAAGAATAACTTTTTCATTAATGAGCAAGTCAGCCCGGAATCCCTCATCAAACACTCGTCCATTAAAATGGATCGGAATCGAAACCTGTCGTTTTACAGCCAATCCCCGTCGCTCCAGTTCATCTGCTAAAATTATCTCATAAACACTTTCCAGCAGTCCAGGACCAGTTCCTCGATGGACCTGCAATGCGGCATCCACAACGATCCGAGCTATTTCATTTTCATTCATATCTTCGCGCCTCTGCGTCTTTGCGAGAGATTTATTTTTTAGTACGCGCGGCGTGATAGTGCTTGGCAAGGGCGAGCGCTTTCATCATACCGCGCGCCTTACTGCGTGTCTCTTCGTATTCGTTGAGCGGCACGGAGTCGGCTACAATTCCCGCGCCCGCTTGGACATACGCCTTCCCTTTATCGAGAATGACCGTACGGATGGTGATCGCCGAATCAAAATTCCCGTTGTAGTTGAAATAACCCACCGCACCAGCATACGGTCCACGCTTGCTCTTTTCGAGTTCAGCAATAATTTCCATCGCGCGAACCTTCGGTGCACCGCTGACGGTACCGGCTGGGAAACTCGCTCGCATCACATCATATTCATCGTGCTCGTCGGACAGTGTGCCGGTGACATCCGAAACAATATGCATCACGTGACTGTAACGTTCGATTACCATCAAATCAGGGACTTCGACCGATTTAAATTCGCAGACGCGACCGATGTCGTTGCGGCCTAGATCAACCAACATAATATGTTCAGCGCGCTCCTTCGGATCTGCCAACAAATCCTTTTCAAAAGCCAGATCCTCTTCTGCTGATGTCCCGCGCGGGCGGGTTCCAGCAATGGGGCGCACTTCAACCTGCTTATCTTCGCAACGTACATGAATTTCCGGCGAAGTGCCGACGATAGCACTTTCGCCCATATCGAGACAGAACATGTAAGGCGAAGGATTAATCGTACGCAAAGCACGGTAGACATCCAACGAATCGGCCTCGTTCTCTACTTCAAATCGTTGTGAAATCACGGTCTGAATCACGTCGCCAGCATGGATATATTCCTGCACCCGATCGACCATTTTAAGATATTCTTCTTTTGTGGTATTCGATTTTGGCTCTAACGGTTCGACCTCATCGTGCGTATCGATCAGCACCCGCTGAATCGGGGATTGAAGCGCTTCACACAACTCGTCAATCTGTATCAGAGCCTTATCATAGGCCGCATTCGGATCTCCTTCAATATGCGCATTAGCCATGACCTTCAGGCGGTGCTTCACCCGATCAAAAACAATCAATCCATCCGTTACCATGAAGACCATATCGGGGTTGCCGATCTCATCATTGCCAATCACTGGAATCCGGGGGTCAAACTGCGAAACCATGTCATAGCCGAGAAACCCCACGGCCCCTCCCACGAAACGCGGCAGGCTAGGATCATCTACTACAGGCGTAAACTGAGCCATGTGGTTTTTCAGCACATCGAGCGGATCAACGTCTTCAATCACTTGAGGCGACTCTCCATGGGAAGTAATCTCCACCCGCCGACCATAGGCACGGATAAGGGTGCGTGGCGTTCCACCGATGAACGAGTAGCGACCAATCTTCTCCCCGCCCTCAACGCTTTCGAGTAGATACGTATGCGAGACCCGTTCGCTCTGGCGTAAATAGGAACGGACGCGTTCGTAGGCCGAAACAGGCGTCTCTTGGTCGGCCAGAAGTTCCTTCCAAACCGGCACCAAGTTTCCTCGCTTAGCCTGCTCTAAAAATGTTTTTCGATCGGGTACAACGGCCATGATGGGTTCTCGTGGTTAAATAAACAAGAACCACGGAATACACTGAATGCACTAAAAAAGCAAAGGTTCCGTGAGTTCAGTGTATTCTGGGGTTCAACAAACTATCTCTTAAGCTTCAGAAGTATCTCCATCCAAATATTTTGCATCTCTTGGACACGTGCCTCGCGATCGGCCTCATTATAGCAACGGATCGCTGGGAAACATCTCGACGATCCGCTCTGTTACAGGCGGTGCACGGGCGGGATTGAGCCGCACGCCTTCTTTCCACAGACCGAGATGGCGCAGGATGCGCTTGATGACCTCGCGTTCGTCGATGAGGGCGACGATGCGCTTTTCGCGGGAGCACCTTGGACAAAGCATGGGATCGGCCTCCTAGACCTTCTTGATCAGATCGCACCATTTTTTCGACGGAATACGGTGAGAACGATGTTCGGAGACATCGATGATTTCGATCTCCGTGTCTGGCGAATTCCCTGCCCCGCCTTCCGCGTTGGCGTGTTTGTTTCGCGGCCCGCGCATCGTGTTGGAATACGAGCCGGAAAAGGTGCTAGGCTAAAGTAACCCCAGTTTAATGGACCCCCGAAAAGGGACTCTATAAGATCCCCAAAGGAGAGGTCCAATGACGACAAATAAATACATGCAGTACACGAAAGAGTTCAAGTTGGAGGCCATTCGCCTCGCGGATGAGTCAGATAAACCCGTTGCCCAGATTGCCCGAGATCTCGGTGTTCGTCAGAATCAAATCTACAAGTGGAAGAAAGCTTTCGAATCC
>JAJRRI010000094.1 GCA_024279685.1 Verrucomicrobiota bacterium
TCAATTCTGGCAAACCCGCTGGCTTTTGCTTGGAAAAACCACACGGCTCTTCCTGACGCTGGCCGCGATCACCACCTTCATTCTGTTCTACTTGACGCTGAAGGATTGCGAAACGTGGTTTATGATGGGGGTCATATTTTTCCTATCGCTCTTCTACATGCTCATTGCGCGTATTATTCCGCATGTACTTTCGGAGAGCTATGCCGACCGAATTTCCCTCGCGGTACTTCCAGCGATTGGGGGGCTTACCCTACTCATGTATCCTTTTGTCTGGCCGTTGCAGTTTATCGAAGATCGATTACTGCGCCATGCCATGTCGGCCTCGGACGAGGATGACCGCCCGTCGCCGGAGGATGAAATCAAGAACCTGATCGAAGAAACCGATGAGGAAGATCTGGAAGAGGAGGAGCGGGAAATCATCCGTAGTGTCTTCGAGTTCGGCGACACCGTCACCCGCGAAATTATGACCCCGCGTATCGATATCAGCGGACTGAAAGATACATTGACGGTCAGCGAGTGCATCGAGCAAGTGAAGGAATCGCGCCACTCGCGCTTCCCGATCTACCATGAGAATATCGACGACGTAATCGGCATGGTGCATGTGAAGGATCTACTCAGGCTGTGCGCCGGCGAAGAAGGCGCAACGCCCATCAACCAGCTGGTAAAGAAAATCGACTTTGTGCCGGAAACGATGCCGATCAACGACCTGATGCAGTTGATGAAACGAACGCATTCGCAGTTGGCCCTGGTGGTTGATGAATATGGGGGAACCGAAGGGTTGGTCTCGATGGAGGACATTATCGAGGAGCTCGTCGGCGAGATCGAGGATGAGTATGATCTTAAGGAGAGCGAGTTGCACCGGCGGCCGGACGGATCGGCGATGGTGCAGGCTCGCATACCTCTTGATGAGTTAAACGCAGAGCTGGACTCCAAAATTCCAACGAGCGATGAGTATGATTCTTTCGGGGGCTATATCTTCGCCAAGCTCGGGCGCATCCCTACCCCCGGCGAAACCCTAGAGGCGCCCGGCTATACCTTACGCATCCACTCCGCCACACCTCGGCAAATCCAAATCATTCAAATGGTTCCCAATCCCCCAGAATAATTGTATCAGGAGGCTCGATCTATGAATAACATCCGGAGCAAAAAATCATTTATTTGCGATATGGACGGCGTGATTTACCACGGAAATAAACTTCTTCCGGGTGTGGTAGAATTCGTCAATTGGCTTAAAAAAGAGGAGAAAAAGTTTCTCTTCCTGACCAATAGCAGCGAGCGATCGCCGCGCGAATTACAGGAAAAGCTAGCGCGATTGGGGCTGGAGGTGGATCAAAAACATTTCTACACCAGCGCACTAGCCACCGCCGCCTTCATCGCCAAACAGGCGCCCGGCTGCTCCGCCTATATTATTGGCGAAACCGGCCTGAGCAATGCCCTCTACGATGCGGGCATCACCATGAATGATGTCAACCCCGACTATGTCATCGTCGGCGAATCGCGTACCTATACTTACGAAAATATTCTGCGCGCCGTAAAGTTTATTCAGCAAGGAGCCAAGCTCATCGGAACCAACCCCGACCAGACCGGCCCTACCGAACAAGGGATTGTTCCGGCCACCGGCGCATTAATCTCTCCCATTGAAAAAGCCACCGGACAGCACGCCTACTTTCTCGGAAAACCCAACCCGCTCATGATGCGTACGGCGCTCAAAAAAACCAAATGTCGCCGCGAAGATACCGTCATTATCGGCGATCGGATGGATACCGATATTCTTGCGGGGCTGGAGTCGGAGATTACCACGGTATTGGTGCTCAGCGGAGTCACCGCACGCGAAGAGGTTAACTCATTCGCCTATCGCCCTGATTATATTCTCAACGGCGTGGGAGATATTCCCGGGTGAAGAAAGTCAAACGCGCAGTCGCCGCCCAACTCCTGCCTTGGTTCACCGTCAACCAACGCGCCATGCCGTGGCGCAACAATCGAACCCCCTACCGCGTTTGGATTTCCGAACTCATGCTCCAGCAGACGCGCGTGGATCAGGTGATTCCCTATTTTAACCGCTTTATGAAACGGTTTCCCTCCCTCAAATCGCTCGCGGCCGCCTCGCAGGAAGAGGTGCTCAAGCAATGGGAAGGTCTGGGCTACTACTCCCGCGCACGCAACCTACACCAGACCGCAAAAATCATTACCGACCAACATCGCGGCCGCTTCCCGAAAACGGCCGAAGAAATCATCCAGCTTCCCGGCATTGGCAGCTATACCACCGCCGCCATCGGTTCCCTCGCCTTCAACCTTGATCTCGCGGTACTCGACGGCAATGTGATTCGCGTGCTCTCGCGGCTCTTCGCCTATACGAAAGACACCCGCTCCATGGTCGCAAAAAAAGAACTTCAACAATTCGCTGACGATCTACTCGTAAAGGGCGAGGCGGGCAACTTTAACGAAGCTATGATGGAGCTCGGCGCAACCGTCTGCCTCCCGAAAAATCCACAGTGCAATGACTGCCCTATGTCCGGGGTCTGCCTCGGTCATGAATCCGGGCGCCCGACCGACTACCCCGTCAAAGCTCCTAAGAAAAAGGTGCCGCACATTGTGGTCGGCGCAGCGGTTGTCACGAACCGCAAAGGCGAAGTATTGGTTGCCCAACGGCGGGACAAAGATATGCTCGGCGGCCTCTGGGAGTTTCCCGGCGGCAAACAGGAAACCGGCGAAACGATCCAGCAGTGCATCGCCCGCGAACTGAAGGAAGAGCTTGGCATTCATATTGAAGTGGGCGATTTCCTCATCACCGTCAAACATGCCTACAGCCACTTTACGATGGAGATGCACACCTACTTCGCCCAAATAAAATCCGGGCGACCCCGCCCCATTGAATGCCAAAATTTCCAATGGCTAAAAATTGCTGATCTGCGGAAGCTTCCCTACTCCAAGGCCGACCTCTATGTGATCGACGAATTAGAGAACTCTTTGAAACCCCCGAAATAAAATCTTCGCCTTCATTTTTTCGGTTCAGATAAAACCCAAATAAGGTTCTTCACATATATCCTCTCCGTGGCATTCTATTTAAATTAAGGGAATATGAAGAATGAGGGAGGTGTGGCTTCAATGGCTAGCACGTCTAAACAAACCTGCTCGGGAGACATAAAATGACCCAGTTCCAGCAACGTGTTATATCGGTATTATTAATCGTTCTTATGGGCTCGGCCTCCGACGCTGCAGTTGAAAATGACCCTCTCTATGAGCTTGGATATATTGTTGTAACGAATTACCCAGGCGTTTCTAATGACGGGACGGGCGATTCAACCGCCGGAATCCAACAGGCGATCGATGATGCCTACGCTTTAAAAAAGACGGTGTTGTTCCCGGGCGGAACCTATCTTATTTCATATACACTCAAGTGCTATACTTGGCATTTCTGGAACCCTGCTAGACTCCGGTATCACAGTGCATCTGATGAGTTTTGTCATACCTTATGGGGTTCGAAAGAGTCCGAAAATAGACCGATCATCAAGCTCATTTCCAATACGGCACTTTTTGATGATTCAGCGAATCCGCGCCCGATGATTTCTTATCGGAATTTTCGGGCGTACAATGCGTGGGCAACCCAGCCGATTGAGCCAACGCATCCACTGGGTACTCCCGCTAATTTCAAGCATCTTCCGGCCAGCCTCTTTGTAAACGACTTGCGAGGAATTGATTTTGACTGTAGCGGGCATGCTGGAGCTTTCGGTATTTTTTATCCCGCCGCCCAAAACTCCACCCTGGAAGATATTCGCGTGGATGCAACCGGGGCCTATGCTGGAATCTGGGGAGTTCCGGGACGCAGCAGTGGTGGGATGAACCTTGAGGGGGAAGGAGGGAAACGAGGAATCATTCTTGAAGAAAGTTTGGCGGGAGCGCTCTTGGTTGGGGTCAATCTATTTAATCAGACCGAAGCGGCAATCTCAATGGGAGATTTTATGCCGATCACTCTGATTGGATTTCACATCAAGAAAGACCGCGGACCGGTGATGACTACTGCGAGACTGGAAACCAGGAATTCAACCGGCACGCTCACCCTCATCGACGGCATTGTGGAGGTGGGCACGAACACAGTGGTGCTGGATAATTCTGATGGGCTCAATGTATACGTTCGAAATCTTTTTGTGTCGGGTTCTAATCAACTGATCGAAAGCCCCTCCGGCATCGTGGCGGGATCGGGCCTTTGGAAGCATGTCCGGGAATATGTCTATACCGACCAGACACAGCCTGCCGGCGATCCTCCGTATGAGGTGGGAGATAAACTTTTCAGAGTGTTTAATTTGTTGGATGGAGTGGTAAGTCAAATTGCAGAGCCCGCGACGGATATTTTGAATCAGTCCTCGGCCCCGCCTCGCGATTTAGTTGAGCGGCATATTTATGTTGATTTACCGCTCTATGAGGGCACCTCCGACGGAACCATTAATATTACCCAACCGCCTTATAATGCCATCGCGAATGACGGTTTGGCTGATGACGTGGCCATCCAAGCCGCGATTGATGCCGCAGTTACGGGAAATGGACGCGTGTTTATTCCCGCAGGGACATTTCTTCTGACCCATACGGTGAAACTAGCATCCAACACGATTTTATTCGGGGCCGGTCGATTCAAATCCATTATCACGTACCATGAGGACTGGAAGCCTACTAGTCGCGTGCCCATGCTGGATACCGTGAATGATCCCGATGCCACCACGTTCATCGGGTTCTTATCGCTCAAGGTGCGGGGCGACGGCGGGGCCATAACTCCTGAAAGGACTCCGACCTACGATAATATGGACCATCTGCGTTGGCGTGTTGGACGCAACTCGTGCCTTTATGGGGTATCCCTATTTTCGGAGCATTCTGGAAAGCCCAATAATCCGCATCGTTCCATAGAGATTAACGGGAGTGGCGGCGGGCGGTTTTATTTCATTACAAGCCAAGGAGCCTTCAACAAGGCGAATGCGGATTATCGATTTGTCTATATTGAAGGAACTCGGGAGCCGCTTTGGTTTTATGGATTGAATGGGGAGGCGACTAAGGCGTGGCAATATTGGGGAGGAAACCCTTGCGATTCGAATGTCGAAATTGTGAATAGCGAAAATGTTTGTATCTTGAGCTTTAAACGCGAAGGAGACAGCCCAAGCGTCATTGTGCGTGATAGTAAAAATATTGCTCTCTACAGCTCTGGAGGCATGCGGGACGGAACCTTTTCTGGGTCGGGCGGCTATGTGCAGATCAGAGGCGATAGTGACCAGATTCTCATCGCAAACCTATTGGTTCAAACGGCTAGTTTTATGCCAAACGGCGAGCCCTTATTGCTCGAAGCCCTAGATGACGGGATAACCAACCAAGTGACATGGCCGGAAGGCGTGAGTTTCTATAAACGCGGGGTGTTTGATGACGGAGCGATCTCGCTAGGTGCAAAGAATAATGCTGATTTTAATTTCTGATTTAAGGGATTAATCTCGATCTATTCCATAAAATTGGATCGCACGGAGAGGCGTACTCAACATGAAAAAAATGATTCCCACACTGGCCTTACTTCTAGCCCTGTCCGCTAGCGGCGAACCGTTTGATTTTATGGTCGTGCCGACCCGTCAGGATGCTTCGATGGACTGGTGGTATGCCGTTCCAGAGGGTTTCACCCCCCAGCTCAGCCTCATCTCCAGCGTTGCCAAGGGTGAATATTTCAATACCATCCCCTTCTTCAAAAACTATGGAACGACGTCCAACGGACAAGCCCATATTACCTACGATATCGAAGTGCTTCGGCCCGACGGGTCTATCGATGAA
>JAJRRI010000095.1 GCA_024279685.1 Verrucomicrobiota bacterium
ACGCCAACATGTGGTCGCATTTTCCGAGTGTTTTTGAGCAGTTGCATGCCATCGACCGGCTCCATTTTAATATCGGAGATCAAGAGGTCGAATTGCTCGGATTTTAATAGTTTTTCTGCCACTCCACCATGTTCGGCAAGTGGCACTTCGTGTCCCTTTGAAATCAGTATTTTATTCAATAAACTGAGGATTGTTGAGTCGTCGTCTGCGATCAGAATCTTGGCCATTCTCTAAACCTTTTGCTTTCATGTTCAAGTGGCCTATATAACTCTTATTTTCGGTGTCAGAGTCAAGTCTAATGATTGAAAGAAGGTCGCTGGGGGAAAATTCGGCGAAATCGACAAAATTTTGAATAACCTTATCCATTTGTTCGGATGCATGGGTGATATGACTGAAAAGTTCAATTCGGTCTTTTTTGCGAGGGCTGTTTGGGAGCCAGTCCGTCACAGAAGCCTTCTCTTCATAATGTTTCAAAAGCTGAACCGAGGCTGAGATCGCAGTGAGTGGGGTGCGTATTTCGTGGGCCATCTCGCCCGCAATTTGGGTGGCGGCAGTGATTCGTTCCACCTGTTGAAGCTGTTGTTCTAAGCTCAAGGAGTGGGATATATCGGTAAATGAAAGTAGTGTAATGGAGAGTGGTTTTTGTTTTTCACTGGAATGTCCCAGTGCAGCAGCGGGTAGTGTGATATCCGTGCTGTGCAGTGCAACAGGAAGGGGAGGGGCATCTGTTCGTAAAAGATGAGTGGAGGGGCCGTAGTATTCTGGGATAGACAGGGTTTCAGAAAGGCAAAGATCGGGAAACTTTTGGGCGGAAAGTTCTTGTTCGGTTCTCTTCAGCAATTTGCATGCGAACGGATTGGCCGAAAGAATTTTTCCTTGCCGATCTAACAGAAGGGCGGCCGTGCCTATATTTTTGAGTAAGACTTGTGCCGTGGTCAAAACATCTCGATTGTGTTGGTGAAAATAGGTGCAGCGTTTGGAGATATAGATGCTGGCCATCCCGAAGAGGCAAAAGGTAAAAATACGCAGGGCGATAATGGAATAGATCGTTTTTAATCCTGCCTCTTTGCCTTCCGGAAGGTATTCGATCAGCATATTTTGAGAGAGCAGTACGATCATTAAGAGATAGACGAGAATGCCTAATAGAGTGATGCCTGCGGCTTGCCGTGGGGTGGCCACGATTCCAGCTGAAAGAATGACTAATGGGTAGAGCAAGGTAAGATCGCTATGAATTCCCCCCGTAAAATAGATCAATCCAGTAACGAGAACTAAATCTACCAAAAACTGTAGGGGAGCCAGCTGGTTGGAGTGTAGTTTGCTACGTAGCCAGAGTGAATAGGGGATGGTGATGGTGAAGGCAATCGCTACGAAGGCGTAGAATGCTGCGTTGTCGTGGGGAAGCAGGATCGAGATAAGAACGAGCAACCATAAAACACTTAGGCGTGCCAGCAGGATGGTCATTAATTCTGGCCAAGAGGGATTAGATTTTAGATTGTTCATCATGTTTGTTTACCTACATCACAATTTCGCTCATCTTGAAGATCGGCAGGAACATAGCCACCACGACTGTGCCGATGATTGCGCCAACGAAAACCATCAGCAGCGGCTCGATCAATGAGGTGATACCGGACAACATCGTTTCGACTTCGCTGTCGTAGAATTCAGCAACCTTATCCATCATCTCTTCGACTTGACCGGTTTGTTCTCCGGCGGAAAGTATGTGAACGAGCATGCGAGGATAATATTTGTTGGGCTCTAACGCCTTGGAGAGAGGCTCACCTTCCTCGATGGTTTTTCGGGCATTCAGCAGTGAATCCCCGATGACTCGGTTGCCGGTAGCCAATCCGACGATTTCGAGCGATTCAATGATCTGCACTCCACTGTGCATGAGCTGAGCAAAGGTCGAAGCAAAGCGACTTATGGCAATTTTAGTGGCGAGCTCACCCAGTCCAGGAACCTTCAGCTTGAGTTCGTCGATCTTGTATTGCCCTTTATCGGTCTTGTTGTAGCGCTTGAAAGCATAGACAAAACCGAAGATTAGAGCGATTACGATATACCAATAGGAGGTCAAAAAGTGGCTGAAATCGAGCAAACCCTGAGTTAATCCAGGCAGATCGGCATCGAAATCGGAGAACATGGCGACGAAGACCGGGAGAATGAACATAATCAAGACTGTGGCCAGAAGGATGGAGACGATCAGTACCACGACAGGATATATCATGGCCGATTTTACTTTGGCGCGTAGGCGATTGCTGGATTCTAAAAATTCAGCAACCCGAGAGCAGGTGTTGGGTAGGATGCCGCCCACTTCTCCAGCTCTCATCATACTAATGTAAAGTTCGTCGAATACGCTGGGATAATAGGCCAGCGACTCGGAATACATGGCGCCGCCCTCGACCCGCGTACGGATTCCAACGATGACGGGTTTAAAATTTTTATCGTCCGTTTGCTCCTCCATGGCGATCAGAGATTGAACCAGTGGCATACCGGCACCCAGCATGGCCGACAACTGTCGGGTGAATATGGATAGTTCTTTGAGCCGAATTTTACGGGCCCCTCGTACCAGCGGGAGACCGCCCTTTGCTTTAATTTTTTCTGTGGCCATAATTATTCCTAATGTTCGCTCGTTACGCGCATAATCTCTTCAATAGTGGTGAGTCCACTTCTAACCCGATCAAGGCCTGCTTCACGCAGCGTCCGCATTCCATTCGCAATAGCAATTTTGGCAATCGCATCCGCTTCTGTATTATTCAATATGGTCTTGCGGAGCACTTCGTCCACCAACAGGATTTCCATGATCCCGCCTCGGCCTTTATAGCCCGCGCTATTGCACTTGGGGCACCCGACGGATTGATAGAATTGAGTCTCTGAAAAAATAGTGGGGTCGAGACGGCTCTTCTTCAAAACTTCTGTTGGAATATCGATCTCTTTTTTGCAAACAGGGCAAAGTTTTCGATAGAGTCGTTGGGCTTGGGTAAGCAGTACAGAGGAGGCTAGCATGAAGGGTTCAATTCCCATATCGATCAATCGGGCAATGGCGCCGGCGGCATCATTTGTGTGCAACGTGCTTAAGACCAAGTGGCCCGTTAACGCGGCTTCGATAGCGATGGTTGCGGTTTCGCCGTCGCGGATTTCTCCGACCATCAGCACATCTGGGTCCTGACGGAGAATCGAGCGAAGTGCGGCGGCAAAGGTAAGTCCTACCGCGGGATTAATCTGTACCTGGTTAATTCCATCGAGTTGGTATTCCACTGGGTTTTCTGTAGTAATGATATTCGTGCCAACCACGTTGAGTTCCTGGAGCGCCGAGTAGAGGGTCGTTGTTTTTCCGCTACCGGTCGGGCCGGTGACTAAAATCATGCCATGAGATTGAGCCAGAGCGAAGGAAAAGTTGGCTAAGGAGAGTTGATCCAGCCCCAATGCGCCCAGATTAGGTGCGAGGGCGGTTTTGTCTAGAATACGCATCACAACTTTTTCGCCATGCACTGTGGGTAGGATGCTCATGCGGATATCCACTTCCTTATTCAGTGCTTTGATTTTAAAGCGGCCATCTTGAGGGACCCGCCGCTCTGCAATATCGAGGTTCGCCATGATTTTAAGACGAGAAACAATAGCATTTTGTAAGTTTTTCGGTGGGTTCGGAATTTCGTAGAGTACCCCATCGACTCGGTTACGCAACCGAAGCGATTTTTCCATGGGTTCAACATGAATATCGCTGGCTCCTTTGCGTAGAGCTTCGATAAGAATGGAGTTTACAATACGGATGACTGGAGCTTCGCCGGCTGTTTCGAGTATATCATTAAGACTGCCGTCCTCAGCCCCATCCCTTCCGAGTTCCTCAACCTCACCTTCCTCAGCCATGTCTTTAAGGATATCCTCCAGAGCTTGGGTCGGTTCGTTCGTGATCGATTTAATAGCCTCGTCAATCTCTTTTTCCAAGGCTACGACTGGGGAGAGTTCCAGGTCGGTGGAGGAGGTGATTGTATCGCGAGCAACAATATCGAAGGGATCTGCCATAGCTAATGTGAGTCGAGAGCCCACTTTGCAAAGGGGCAAAGCATGAAGTTCCTTCCACTGGTCTTTGGAAAGCAGTTCAATCAACGAAGGATCAGGGGAGAAATTAGTAAGAGAGATGGGGCGAAGATCTAGATAGTCAGCGGTAGCCAGAACCATGTCCGTATCGGAAACAAGGCCCTGTTTGAGTAGAAGTTGTTCAAGAGGAACCTGGATTTGTTCGGCTTCTTTTTCGGCTTCTGCATAGGTTTCCGGCTCGATCGGGCGAATCCGCTTCAGGCATTCCATCAAACTTTTGCTAGGGGTACTCATATCGTTTTTCTAATGCTCCATAAAAATTCTGCGTATCTAGAAGCAATCTTCATGCCGAATGATTACAAAAGAAATTATGACTCGGTCCGTTGAATAAATTGTAGGGCTAACATTAGATTTGGCCTGTATTCTGCTGTTACTAAGCTCAATTATTGTATTAGGTAATGTAGAGTAGGAGATAAGGACATGGCAGAAGAAAAACAGGTCGTTAACGGAGAGTTAGGGGATAGCATTGCCATGCTGGAGCAAATTCTCGAGGTTATGCCTCAGGATTTTGTGGCTTTAAAGGGGTTATATAATGCTTATCGCCAGTGTGGTTTACGTGAGCGTGCTTTTGAATATCTAGGCCTTTTAACCGACGTGGCGTACGATTGCAACGATTCCGAAGCAGCAGAGTTTATTATGGTGCAATTGCAAGGTTTTGAACAAGAATTCCCCTCCGAGACGGCGGCACAGCTTGCGCGGGTCAGGGCGGTGATAAAACCGAAAGAATCCATCCTTTCTCAGTTTAGTTCGAACTCCGTCGAAAAATCCGTTTTATCCCGCCCTGAAATTGATATTGGGGAAGAATTAGCCTTGGCGTGGAAACTTTATGAGAACAATCAACTCTCTCAAGAAGAATATTCAAGTATACTGCACGACCTCACCGAAATTTCCTCAAAGGAACTAGAGGTTCCTGCCAGTGTACTACACGTTCTAAATGACCGAGGTTTTTCTCAGTTGAATCGTATCATGAATTATCTATCAACCCGTTCGGGTGTTCCGTGCCTTTCGTTGCTCAATTTTGAAATTTCCGAGCAGGCATCTGAGGCGCTTCCGCTTGAGATTTCCGTACATGATGGAGCCCTTCCATTTGGCTTTTTTGGGAAAGATCTATTGGTGGCTGTGCTTAACCCCTTTAACAATGTATTGGTCGACAAGGTGGAGACCGTAAGCGGCCTCCGCTGTCATGCCTATTTGGTGTCGGCAGAGGAGTATGATCTAGCCTTGGGTAAGCTGCGCGGAAGGGCGGCCTAGGGAGTAATGGCTAGCGTTTAACGGTCAGGATTTTTTGTTCACCTTTGTATTCTACAACGACCCCTTGATTCAGGATTTCGACCAATATCACTCCGTTAATTGGAGTGCCCACAAGAATCTGGTTGTTGTTGATGATAGCGAAGTCACTTTGGCCATGACTTCCTTTTCCAAAGCCACTTAGCTTAAGTTTCGGCCAACGAACTTCCTCCGGACGGTCTCCAGAAAAAAATCTTTTCACGCCTGATTCAGCTGGCTTGGTGTCCGCTATTACAGGTTCAGGTTCAACTTGTTTCCGATCGGGCTTGGATTGTGCGGAGAGTGCTTGTCCTTTTCCTATAAGTTCGGCAACGGAAAAGGATGATTTTTTAGATTCATCCGCCGGGTTGTCGGTCGCGTAGTACACGAGCATAACACTGGAAAGAATTAACCCAGTAATCAGTAACAGCATGGAGATAAGCATCACCCACGGCGAGGAGGCCTTTGAGTGGGCATTATTTTCTGGAGGGGAGGGCGGGTTACTCAATTCAGTCACTGTTTAATTCCTCGATCGATCGGCCAACTATTAAATACTTTGCGTACACCATTGATAATGCGCCTGTTGTTGGCAAGCGGTAAATCTAGCGGCAGTCATGGTACGGATATTGCTTTTATGGCTTAACATACGACTTCTCTAGAACGAAGGGGGGTCTTATTTACGAGTGGCGTGGATGAAAATAAAAAATAAATAATATGAAAAAAGAACCTAAAAATCTCGGGAAAATACGCCGGCTTACCGATGTAGTGGGAATTGATTTTTCAACGACCTCAACCAAGGTCGTCCGTTTGAAAAAGAATAAGGGGGAGATGAGTCTGGTCGGAGTCGACCTCTTGCCCGCCCTCGATTTTGGAAGTGCATCCCAGCAGATTGAGTTGCCTCGCAATATGATCGCTAACTACAGTTGCCTCGCATACAGCGGAAGTGCCGCTGTGGTTCGTATGATTAAGGATCCGCTACCCGCCGAAGAAATTACGTTATCCGAAGCCAGGTTACGCGAACTGCTTAATCTAGAAGATCATTTCCGAGTGTCGGCGACACTGATTAAGCGAGGGACGGGACGTCAGGATTCCCACTTCATAACGGCGGCTATTCCGGAAGACGATGTGCGTTTTCTATTGAATATATTTTCTTCAGGATCACCAGCGCCGGCCTCAATCGAAGTGGCTGGATTATCTTTCATTGCAGCCTTTCTCAACGCTCGTGGGGATGAATGTGCGAATGAATCGGTGTGCGTAATCGAATCCGGTGAGTCAGTAAGTAATTTTGCCTTCATCAACCAGGGAGAAATAGTGCTGGTAGGTAAATTTGGATTTGGCGGGGGTATGCTTCGTAGCAAGGTAGTCAAAGACCTCGGGGTGGATGATGAGCTGGCTGGAAGTATTCTACAGGATCGATCCATTAATATATCCGCTACCATCAGCGATGTAATGACCCCATTTCTCAAACAGCTCTCCATTTCAAAGGACTTTATTGAGCGCCACCACGGGTGCCGAGTTTCCAAGGTGTATGTTTCAGGCGGGCTGAGCCTTCTCCCGCATTGGGCATCGGTTTTTAAATCGATGATTCATGCCGAAATAATACATTGGAGTCCGTTTGAAAAAATTCAATACGACTCTGAGGTACTCCCCGAAAGTCTCGCCAAGCAAGCCACTCGTTTCTCAGCGGCGATGGGTGCTGCGATTGGAGGATTGGAAGCGGTATGAATTATCCTCGTGTCAATTTATTAAAAAAAGAAGAGCGGCGTTATCAAGGCGCCGTGAGTCAACGATTTATCCTCATGGGATTGGTTATAACGCCGATTATTTTTATTACCATCCTAAGCGGAATAAAATTAGTCCAGTATGGAGAAATTCAGTCCAATCTAAAGTCGAGCCGGAGTATATGGGCAAATTTGGAACCTCGGGTTGAACGCTTTAAGATTCAACAACGGCAACTGAAG
Organism: Verrucomicrobiota bacterium; assembly: GCA_024279685.1. Classification (GTDB taxonomy): domain Bacteria; phylum Verrucomicrobiota; class Kiritimatiellia; order Kiritimatiellales; family Pontiellaceae; genus Pontiella. Next base: position 7,320 of record JAJRRI010000095.1, read on the forward strand.
GATAACCGAAAAGTGATAGACTTCATTGAGGCATGGACGAATTCTCAGGTCTCAATGGATGGATTATTATTGGACATTCAGCAAACCATTCCTCGCCAAATACAACTCACACATATCTCGATTCGTAGCCAGATAGAGACTGCAAAATTTCACAATACAGACGAATTAAAATTGGACTATCGCCTAATACTTCAGGGGATTTCGCAAGGAAATCTTGCTGAGGATGAGGTGATCAGCCTGCGTGGAGATTTACTGAAAAAGGAATGTCTATCCGGTGTATTTGAATCGGTCAAGTTGGCTTCAATGAGTAAGCGTGACGGGGAGAATGGTGAGAAGTTTCGTGAGTTCAGACTCGAAGGATCCGGCTCGCCGGAGAGGACTCAGAAATGAATTTAAAAAACCTGTCTCAGAAACAAAAACAATACCTAATTTTAAGTGCAGTTGGAGTGGTCGCGATTCTTGGAATTATTGTGATTGGAATGAAAGTCAGTCTTTCTTCCATTGGAAAATCTCGAATTGAGCTGGAAGATCTCACGGATAAGATTGAGCGGTCAGATCGTTCCCTGTCGAATAGTCGTCGGAATGAGGCCGCTTTTTTTAAAACCATTTCAGAACTAAAGATGTATCTAAAACAAACCCCACCGGATCAAAATTACTATTCATGGGCAACGGAAACAGTCTATAGCATAGGGCGCAAGACGCGCTTGGAAATCGAAGCAGCTAATGAAATCGTCAGGGCTAAACAAGACCCGAATTCGAAAGACCAGGTGTTGATGGAATCATATTCGCTACGCATTATAGCCCATGGCGGATATGAGAACGTTAAGTTATTTCTCCAGGGGATCCGCAAGAAACATCCGCTGTCTCGTATTACTGGGGTGGAAGTCAGTAGAGGGGTTGCCCCCGAGTCCCATACTATTGAAATAGTAATTCAATGGCCGTTCAGTTTTAGCCATTTTGTCGAGGGATGGGATAATGTGTTAGCTTGCTCTTCGGTGGCCAACGTTGACGGTACAGCCTCGGTAATTTCAAAACCTGAACCTCGCAAACAGCCCACTCCGGGGGGCTCCCACGTTTCATTGGAGCCAACGCCAGAAAAGCAGCCAGAACATGTCGTTTCTGAACCGGATGAGATCATTCCATCCACCGAGTGGGGAAATGCCCCGGAGATAGAAATAGATCACCGATCGCCCGTTGTTGTGACTGAACCCAAAATTTCCGAATCTTTAGATGAAAAAATATTAAGTGACATCCCTGTGAGTTTTCAAGAAGAAGAACAGGATGAAGTCACCAAAATCACAGGGATTCAAAAACCACTCGAGCCACCCGTAACGGTGGATTCAGCGCCGGATGCGGTCGTTTTAATTCCCCCGAATGGTTCTGATAAAGCCAGCAAAAGTGCAAGCCGGCTGGAGGCCTTGCTTCGGAACTAGCTGGGGAGCATTTCTAGTGGATTTATTAAGGATAATAAGATGAATCAGAGCATTAAATTAAACCGAATTAAATCATTAAGTAGGATGATCTTTTTTCTGGTTCCCATCTTTTTTATAGGGACTCCTTCAGCGTACTCCCAAATGAATCAAATTCATGGAACGAATAATGCTATAGATCTTATTAGTGGGCAGCGTGATCCTTTTTGGCCCGTCGGGTTCGTGCCCGAAAGTGAAATTCAAAAAGAAGTCTCAACTCAGAAAAAGATCACAGGAAGTGTGGATTGGAATAAAGCGATGAAACAGATTTCGATACAAGGAGTAAGTAGCCGGGCGGGGAATGAGTTTTTTACCATTATCAACGGACAAATTAAGCGCTCAGGCGAGACCATTTCTGTGAAGGTATCGGATGTTCTTTATACATGGAAAATCGAGAGTATTGCGCCGCCACGATCAGTTAAGTTACGCCGTATTTCTGCTCAATAATTTGATTTAATAAAACAAAGGAAGGTATAGAAAAATGAAAACAAATAATACAATCAAACTATGTGGGGCTCTGGTCGCTGTATGTTTTATGACATCGCTATCGAATGCTCAGGAAAAAATCGCGGATGACGATCTGCTGAAAATGTTAGAGAAAGCCGATGCGGCAAAAGCTTCTGCTGAACGAACCGGAACACAGACGGATGAGACGAATGGGGTTGAACTTCAGGAGAGTGAGGCGGAAATCGATGATATGGATATGCCTACGTTCGATGAAGACTCTGCTTCCAAGGAAGGTGAGTTGATTTCGGTTCGCCTAACCAAAGTAGGTTTGGAAGAGGCGATCAATCTTTTTGCCCAACTCTCTGGTGCAAATATTATTGTGCCTGAGCTCACGGAAGCCGCGCAAATATCTGTTAATCTACAAGATGTCGAGTGGCGCCCCGCGCTGCAGTCGATCCTCGATACCTATAACTATGAGCTCTATCAACGCGTCTCCGGTTCTAACGTGTTTAGTGTACGTCGTCGTCCGCCAGGTGCTCCTGAACCCCAGGTGGTCGAAACGTTTATATTGCGTTATGCCACCGTTCCAAATGTCGCTATACTTATTCGCGACTTACTCCCGGAAGATGCCAAGATTTCTGAATTTGCCTCACGCAATATGCTGGTTGTAAAGAGTAGTGAATCAAGCCTCAGTGAGGTGCGTTCTATACTTCAGATCATCGATATTGTTCGTCAACAGGTCTTTATTGAATCTAAATTTATGGAGTTGAGCGATAATTCTCAACTTGATCTCGGCATCGACTGGAATCAGCTTGGAGTGGAGGGCGGTGGAGTAGGTGGTTCGGTAGGTGCTTCGCAGTTGACGTATGCGGAGGGTCGACAACTATCGAACTTGGGGCCAGCGGCTATCGTTGGTAATTTTTCTGAACACATATTCACGAGTGTGTTGGATGTTGACCAGTTTAGTCTGATCTTGAATGCTCTTGAAACGGATACAGGCGCCAATTTGGTTTCTAATCCGAAGCTGATTGTGGCCAACGAAGAAAAGGCCAGCATTGCGATTGTCCGCAAAGAGCCCAATCTCAGACAAGAACGCCAGCAGACGGCGAGTGGGGGCGGATTAACAGGAGGGATTGACCAGACTGTGTTTTCACTCGACCCAGAGATGCCGTTTTTTGAATACGGTATAAAACTTGAAGTAGTCCCCTCCATTAATACCTCCAGCAATATTACGATTTCGATTAAGCCTTCGCTGACCCGTTTTGTTCGCGATAAACAAGCCGGACAGAATACCTATCCGGTCATCGATGAAAAAACGGTTGAAACGGTCTTTAATCTTGCCAGCGGAGAAACCGCAGCCATCGGAGGGCTAACCGAGATTGGTGATTCTGAAATAGAAAGGAAGGTTCCTTTACTCGGTAGCATCCCGTATCTAGGGCGCCTATTCTCCTGGAAACAGACCGTTTCTGACCAGAAAGAAACCATTATTTTCGTAACCGTCGGGTTAGCCAATACTCAAGATATTGACCTAGAAGGCAGTCTGCCGGAAGATTCTGAGTTGGCCCGTCGTCGTCTGATTAAAGATCGCAACAAAATCGCGCTGAGGAATCAACGTCGTGCCTACTATCAAAATGAAACATCAGACCAACAGAAGGATATGATCAAGCAATTGGATGCCAAGGAGACGGAACGTCAGAAACGCCGGGCTAAACAACTTGAAAAAGAGCAAAAGAAGATGGCTCAAAACTAAATAACCAAACTCTCCTAGAAGCACCTCCAGGCATTGGAAAAAGGAATTCTCCCGCCTTTTCCAGTGTCTGGAGTTTTTGTATGGAGCAGGCCTTGACCCCGTAGAATTTCTAGTGCAGGTTGCGCCCTTTCCTAACCAACCCTGAACATAACCCGAGGACGGTATGTAATGAGCGATTGGATCGGCCATGAGTGCGGTATTGCCGCAGTACGTCTATTGAAACCCCTCGGCTACTACGCCGAAAAATACGGCACCCCCATGTATGCCGTAAACAAACTATCGCTGCTGATGGAAAAGCAGCACAACCGTGGGCAAGATGGGGCGGGAGCTGCCGTCATCAAGCTCGATATGCCCCCTGGCGAGCCCTATATCTTCCGCACCCGCTCCGCCGACAAAAACCCGATCATGCAGGTGGGCAATCGCATGACACGTGCATTTACTGAAGCCCGCGAAAAGCATCCCGAAAAATACGAAGATGCAGACTGGGTTAAACGCAACGTTCTATTCGCTGGAGAGTTGCTACTCGGCCATTAGCGCTACGGCACTCACGGTTCATCGGGCGAAGGTTTTTGCCATCCCTTCCTGCGGCAAAGTAATTGGATGACCCGCAATCTGGCAATTGCAGGAAACTTTAACCTCACCAACAACAACGAACTCTTCGATATGCTCGTGGAACTCGGTCAGCATCCTCGCAACACAGCCGACACGGTTATGGTGCTTGAAAAGATCGGTCATTTTCTCGATGAGGCGAACGACTTTCTCTTTCGTAAATACCGCAAGGAAGGGCTAACCCGTGCCGAGATCACCAAACGAATTATTGAAGAACTCGATGTTTACCGGGTTCTTCGTAAAGCTACACGTTCGTTCGACGGCGGCTATGTGATGGCCGGGATGATTGGCCATGGCGATCTCTTCGCCCTACGTGACCCCGGCGGTATCCGTCCGGGCTTCTACTACCAAGACGACGAAGTCGTCGTGATTGCCTCCGAACGTCCGCAAATTCAGACTGCGTTGAACGTACCGATCGAATCCGTTAAAGAGATCAAGCCGGGCCATGCTCTGGTTGTTAAACGCAACGGTGAAGTTCTTCATGAGCAGGTCAACGAACCCGCTAAACCCACTCAATGTTCATTTGAACGTATCTACTTCTCACGCGGTACCGATCGGGACATTTATCAAGAGCGCAAGGATCTGGGGCGCTCGCTCGTTCGGTCGGTGCTGAAAGCAGTCGACTACGACCTTAAAAATACCGTTTTTACTTTTATTCCAAATACAGCTGAAACCGCCTTTTTCGGTATGGTTGAAGGAGTTAGAGAACAATCCGAAGAGCGGCTTAAATCTAAGTTATTGAAAGAAAAAAACCTCTCCGCCGCGCGTATTGAAGAGCTGCTCTCGTCCCCTCAACCTCGGGTTGAGAAAATCATGACTAAGGATGCCAAATTACGCACCTTTATCACCACCGATGCCGACCGAAAAGATCTCGTGGCGCAGATCTACGACGTGACCTATGGGGTCATTAAACCGACGGATACGCTCGTCGTACTCGATGACTCTATCGTGCGAGGTACCACCCTGCGCTCCAGCATTCTCCGAATTTTGGATCGTCTCGGCATGAAAAAAATCATTGTGGTTTCATCGGCTCCGCAAATTCGCTATCCCGACTGCTACGGCATCGATATGTCGAAAATGAAGGACTTTATTGCCTTTGAAGCCGCCGTGGAACTCGCCCGCGAGAGGGGTCACGAGCCGCTTCTCCAGGAGATCTACGAAGACTGCTTGGCGAATGAGAAAAAACCACGGGCCGAAGCAAAAAATCAAGTGATACGGTTGTTCGACCTCTTTACGCCTCAGGAAGTTTCCGATAAAATTTCCGAGATTCTAACTCCCCCAGAGATGAAAGCTGAGGTGCAGATTATCTATCAAGGAATTGGCGGTCTCCGGAAAGCGTGCCCGAACCACACGGGCGACTGGTACTTCACCGGAAACTATCCCACGCCCGGCGGTCACCGGGTGGCCAACCGCTCCTTCATCAACTTCATGGAAAAGAGCAACGCCCGAGCGTATTAGGGGAGCGGAAATAATTGAAATACCGTTTTACCATCCACTTCGCTAGAGGACACAGAGATCAAGAATAGCGACCTCTGTGGTCCTCTGAGTCCTCTGTGGTAAAAAAGAATATGCATAAATCGGTACAATGGGAAATTCGAGTCCCCTTAGTGCGTAAAACAACCGTTCCGCTTATTTCTCTTTATAAGGCGAGCGAGATGCAGGCGGGCTCTACCTAGTGTAGTTTGGCTTGCCCCAAGCACCTTTTAAAGTCGGAAGGTAGCGGGGCCATCGCACGAATCGTTTCGTGGGTCTTGGGGTGGGGGAAGATCAGGCGATAGGCATGCAACATCTGGCGTGGTTGTGTCAGTGAAAATTCATTGCCCGTTCCCGCATACTTCTTGTCACCGAGCACGGGATAACGTTTATCGGCCAGATGGCGGCGGATCTGATGGGTCCGGCCGGTTTCGATGCGTAGTTCGAGATAGCTGGTGTACTTGTTTGAATCGAGTGTCTTTACCCGCGTGGTCGACATGAATCCCCCGATATCCGTACGGATTTCTTTCCAGTTTTTTGGAAATGAACCAATCGTGATCGCGCGGTAGATTTTCATAATATCGCGCCCTTTAAACATCGGGATGGCGAGGGTTTTGGCCGCTGCGCTTTTAGCAAAAATCACGCAACCGGAGGTTTCCTTGTCGAGCCGGTGTACCGCAAATATATTCTTATTCTTTTCCTGCTTTCGCAGCCGAGCTTCAATGCTGTCATCCGAGGCATTCGTGAGCAGAAAGGCGGGTTTGTTGATAATTAGATAGTCGGCATCCTGCCACAGAATTTGGATTTTTTTCGGAATAGTTGGTGCGCGATCTTCGGTCAAGACTTCGATTCGATCGTCCTCTTTCACGAGATGATTTTTCATCCATATCCGCCGCCCATTTACCAGCACCTGTTTGGCATCCAGTGCCGCCTGAGCTTTCTTTTTCGAGATATCGAGTTCGGTGGCAATGATTTCGAAGAGCCGTAAGCCCTCCTGTTTGTATTTCACGGTAAAATAATTTGAAGTCATAATAATTCCTGATTTAAGCGCCGCATCATGTTTCCATCGGCTGGGAAATACAAGCTGGATGCTCGGTCTACTTTGTCGTCGCTAGCCAGATGGTGTGCCGCCGCCCTTTGGTGCCGCGCGCACGGGCGGTGACTTCTTCGACCTTGAAGCCGGAGCCGCGTAGTCGTTTGGTGAAGGATGTATCGGGTTCCGCGGACCATACGGCAAGGATGCCGCCGGGTTTCAGTGCTACTTTAGCTGCGGCGAGGCCGCCGTGGGTGTAGAGTCGGTCATTTCCGGCATGCGTTAATCCGTCGGGGCCATTGTCGACATCCAGTAGGATGGCATCGTATACTGCGGTTTTCTCCTTAATCACCAGCCTCACGTCCGACTCACGAACGGTTACGCGTGGATCATCCAGCGGTCGGCCCGCTAGATCGGCGAGGTATGTTCGGTTCCATTGTACGACGGCAGGAACCAGTTCCGCGACGACCACTTCGGCGGTATCCCCCAAATGAGTCAGCGCCGCACGTAGCGTAAATCCCATGCCCAGACCGCCGACCAGCACGCAGGGTTTTTCTCGATCCGCCACCTGCTTGCAAGCCAACTCTGCCAACGCATCTTCCGACCCGTGCATGCGACTGTTCATCAGCTCTTCATTTTTAACGGAAATCGAAAATTCGAAGGCTCGCTGATAGAGCTTCATGGAAGATCCATCGCCCGGAACGTTTACTTCGTCGAGTAATACCCACGAATTCATAGCTACCTCATAGGTTGGGGAAAGAGCGGATGATGGAACGGCCTCACGAGGGAACAATGACGTTGAGGGCACTGGGGAGTACTTTGATGTGGACGTTCTTTTCCGCCTTCATCAACTCGCCGTCGATCTGGATGGGCGAGGCACTTTCGCGTTGAACGGTCATGGTCTTAAAGGTTCGATGGGTGACCAAGGGATGCTGGTGGAATGTTTTTTCAATAAACCGGTGGATATGGCTAATCACCAAGGGCATATCACTTTTCTCGATTGCGATGAGTTCAAGGTTGCCGCTGTCGGCCTTGGCATTGGGCGCCACCAGCACATCGCTGCCATACTGCGAGAGGTTGGCAACGGTAAAGATGAGTGGATGCTTGAAATCGAGGGGTTCGCCATCGATTTCGACATGGAAGGGTTGTGCTTTGTATTCAAGTAGCTGTTGCGCTCCGGCCAGAATATAAGGCGCTAGCCCGCCCCGGAAACCTAGTTTTTCGAACCCTTCTACGAGTGCGCCATCCCACGCCATGGAACAGGTCACAAAAAAAAGACGGTCGTTGGCTTTGCCGACATCGATGCGTTGGGTATGACCATCTAGCAAGGCTTTGGCTGCGGCTTCGGGCTGGAGTGGAATGTGGAAGTGACGGGCAAAGCCATTGCCACTTCCACCGGGAAGCACGCCCAGGCGCGCCTCGGTTCCTATCAGCGCACATCCAATGGAATTGACCATGCCGTCGCCGCCCACAACGAGAATAGTATGGGTGCCGCGTTCGATCGCTCGCTTCACTTTATCGACTCCATCCTCAGCGGATTGGCTAAATTGAAATGAAAGATCGTGGCAGGAGGTGTCCCAGACCTTTTCGATGGCAGCGATAAAGCGGTAGGGGTTTCCGCTTCCAGATTTGGGATTAATCAGTACGAGGACTTTTTTCATAGCGGGGTTGTAGCATATGGGATGGACTTTGTGAATCGGGGAGTCGTTGTGATTGAAGGATGAGTCGCCAATTCATTTCGGGATGCCGAGATTTTCGAAGATGAACACCTCGATTTCCAGTCGATCCACGAGTATAAATATGATCTTCAATCTATCCCTCATGTTCGTTACATTGGCTCCTTCTTCTCGATTACAGGTATAAAATGAATGTAGAAAACTTTGAGGTAGAACTGACTGAGATCGCGCGGAGTATCGGTGCGCACTCAGTAGCTTGCATTCGGATGGACAATCCGTTGTTGCGGGAGCGTATTTCGGAAAATAATACGTTGGTTTCCGATTGGCTACAGGAAGGGCTTCACGGCGAAATGGACTATCTTGAACGCATGTTTTCGGCGAAGTCCGATCCATGGAAAACCTTTCCGTTCGCAAAGTCGGTCATTGTGCTTTGTTTTACGAATGACTGGGGCGACCCGGCGGCAACGCACCCTTTTCCCATTCCTGAAAGCGAAGCCCTGCTCGGCTATGTTTCGGCGTATGCGACAGCAATTGATTACCACCGAAACGGACAGGCCATGCTTTTAAAATTAAGAAGCGAACTGGGCGATGACTTCCGTGCGGAGGCGGCGGTGGATACGAAGGCGGTCTATGAACGGCTCTTTGCGATAGTCGGCGGATTAGGTATCGTGGGTGGAAATGATTTGTTACGGGTACCGGATCGCACGAATGTGCGTGTCTTCATCGGGTGTTTATTTGTAGAGGCCGAACTACCGGAGGTTATTCTAGAACCCAAAATGCCGTTTGCATGCGACGATTGCCTCGCTTGCATTAAACATTGTCCGACCGGCGCCATTAAATTTGAACAACCGATCGATGCGCGCAAATGCATCAGTTACCTAACCATCGAGAAGCGGAGTCCGCTTAGCCAAGAAGAAGGGGCGATGATCGAAGATTGGCTTTTTGGCTGTGACGAGTGCTCCGTGGTCTGCCCCCCGCGTGACAAAGTAGATACGCGGATTCCGATTGATCTTGAATGGCTGCTGAAAAGCCCCGCAGGGGAGCTTCGCCGCCTGATCAAAGGAAATGCCACGGCCTATGCGGGAGTGACACAGTTGCGAAAAAATGCGGTGGTTATTTTGAAACAGAAAGATACCGCGCGCGCGCGCGCCATGCTGGAATGGGTTCGTAAAAATAGCGGGAGCGACTTGATTCATCAGCAGATTAATCTATGGTAGCCGGCTTTTAAGGAGAATGAGATGATTGGAATAATCGGTTCGGTTTGGGGGATAGCGGGGTTAAGTCTTCTGTTTGGAAGTGGACTCTACCGTCTGTATCCCTATGCACAGGAATTATGCGGAACTTCTTTTTCCTGGTACCACTGGGTGGCCTTGGTTGCGAGTTTGATTTTCATGGGCTATGCCGAAGGCTACAAAGGCTTCCACCTCAAATTTTCACCGCGCGTCGCTGCACGTGCATTGTATTTAAAGCAGAACCCTACTTTTATTCGTGTTTTATTCGCCCCCTTCTTTTGCATGGGCTACTTCCACGCCACCCGCAAACGCAAGATTGTATCCTATTGCTTGACGCTCATGATCATTGGGCTAGTGGTTCTTGTTCGGCTATTGGATCAGCCGTGGCGCGGCATTGTTGATGCGGGAGTATTGCTTGGCCTCGGCTGGGGATTAATTTCTATCTGGTTGTTCACGTTTCAGGCCTTTTTTAGAAAAGAGTTCAAGGTCTCACCCGAAACTCCGGATAACTAACCGAGCGTATTGAAGGGCAGCTTTTCTATTAGATGACCCGTTCGCTTTAGGTACACGTTGGGGCGCGAAACGGAATTTCGCGCTACGCCGTCGGAATCACCACTGCACGTTTGGGGGCGGGGTGACCTTCGATGCTGCGGAATCGAGGAAGGTGGGAAGCGAGTCAAAGGCAAAACCTTCCGCCGGCATAACGGCTCCTTTGCGCATGCAATGCATTGGCTAAATTAGCCAGTATGGTATAGGCCTCCGGCCGACTTTTTAGCGTCTGGCTGTAGAGGGTTATTTCGCTTTTCCATGCTGTGGCCCAAAAGAAGGTGGATGCGGTGGTAGCCAGCCGAATTGAAACGAGGAGTATAATTCCTGTAGCTCGAAATTCTGTTTCGAGTATTCAGGCGTAATACTCTGTCGAAACGCGAAACGGAATTTCGCGCTACGCTGTCGGAATTACCACTGCACGTTGGGGCGTGAAACGCGAGATAGGTATTCCGTTTTTAGCAGACAAGGAAGCGCCATTCTGAACTAAAAACATCCCCTCCAATTCGTAAACCGGCCCATCAGTACTTTTCGGAACTGGACTCTCGAAATAGATTGGGGTTATTCACGAAAAGGCGGTAAATCGGAGGAAGAATCTGAGCATTAGGTCTCTGTTTGATGGCCGAGGTTAGTTCAGCAAGGGCTTCATCATCTCGGTGTTCCAGAGAAAGTAATCGGACTAGGTTTATGACGGCCTCTTCAGATCCCTGTTGCCAAGTCATATTTTTGATGACCCGATATGCATGGATGGCTTCATTTCGATCGTTTAGGTAATTTTCAGCGAGGTAACCTTGTATAATCCACGGGTAGATTTGATGTGGATGGGTTTTTCGGAGTTGTTTACTAAGTTTAAAGGCCTCATCCAGCCGGTTTTCTTCCAGATAAATGGCCATGAGGACAAAATGTCCCTGGTGATACCAAGGAGCCGCTTGAATACTCTCTAAGGCCAAACTTTCCGCAGCATAACGGTTCCCTTGCGCATGCAATGCATTAGCTAAATTAGCCCGTGCGGTATAGGCCTCCGGTCGACTTTTTAGCGTCTGGCTGTAGAGGGTTATTTCGCTCTGCCATACCGTGGC
>JAJRRI010000001.1 GCA_024279685.1 Verrucomicrobiota bacterium
GGAGCTGATGAACGCCATCGATCATCTCAAGATTTCTGACGAAAGCACCGCCTCCGCCAAAACAGTTTTCCGCGATGCCATGGTCAACGTAATCCTACTCCTATCGCCCTTCGCGCCGCACATCGCCGAAGAACTATGGGTCGAACTCGGCCACGCCCCCGTCATCATGAACGCCGACTGGCCCGTCGTCAACGAAGACGCCCTCAAGCGCGACGAACTTCAACTCGTCGTCCAAGTCAACGGCAAGGTCCGCGACAAAATTACCGTCTCCTCTTCCGCCACCAAAGAAGAGATCGAAACCACCGCCCTCGCCGCCGAAAAGATCCAACAATGGCTCTCCGGAAAGACCATCCGCAAAGTAATCGTAGTCCCCGGCCGGTTGGTGAACATCGCGATTTCGTAAACAGAGATGGATGCCTTCATCTTCATGGAAAAATAAGAGGGGCGATGGCGCAAAGAAAAAGAACAAATTCTAAAATTCATTGGCTGACCACTTTTCGTGATCGAGGATCTCGGCTGCAGATTTCAGGTGGAGGGGCACCGGCCTCAGCGCCCGCGGACAACGTGGACGTTGTCCCTCCAGCTCCGCACTCATCGGTCGGGAATCAAATGGAAGGCTTTCTTGAAATCATTGTAGCTGGAGCTATCGAACCTGAAGTGTTCTTTATGGTCTAGAGGTCGTTTTGTTTCTTTGAAGGCTGGAGCAACCATGCCCCAGTTTGAATTGCGGACGAAGTAGACGACGACATCTACCTGATTCGCATCATCCCATTTCTTTTCGACCACGTGATCTTTACCGTTGGCTCCGACTGTTTTCACCTGAATTCGGTAATAGTGATTACCGTCTGAAATCAACATATCGGTCTGGTGTCCATGATCAAGTTCGGGGCTGAATACCTGCCATCCATCCTGCATCAGCCAAGCTTTGACGATGCTTTCATAGGCGGTGTTTTTCATGCATTGGTGGGTTTCGGGTGCGGTTTTGGTTTTTCGGGTAGGCATGGGTTCTCTCCAGTTTTGGGTGATTAATTGACTTAAAAACCCCATGGAAAGCAGATCACTTTTACGCTGTTCAGTGGACGTATGTCCCTAAACCATCTACTACGCATTGCGCGCCTTATGGGAGAAGTGCCGCATTACCGCAAGCGCTCCGTAAACGGGAGTATAAGTAGCACCTTCTGGAGGGCATTACCAGTACGAATCACTAGAAATCAGAGTGTCTGATCGAGAAACTACTAATTGGCACTAAAATTAGCAGGCAGAAAGGGTACCCTAAAGTAACCCCAGTTTATATGGACACCCGTCGAGGGGTTAATTCCATTATCAAGCCACAGTGATTCCAGTGGATACGGTGCGTTCGGGCGGTTTCAGGCCAGGGATGGCTTGGAAGTTTGTGCCCCATAGGTTATCCACCAGAAGTGAAAGTCGGACGCCATGAGAGAATAATGTGAATTCAACTCGGCCAGCGAATGAGCCGGTTTTTTTTCTTTGGGTAGGGCGGAGTGTCCCACCCCGCCGCTCGTGCGTGCGGCGCGCTCGGAGAGCACGCCCTACCTTTAAAATGAATCCATCCGAAAAAGGTGTCAGAAAATGGTGCCGTAGACATTCGAGCTTGAATTACATGGGTCCGTTTGTGTACAGAGAGAGTATAATCTAATCTGAGTCCCTGTCACGCGACAGCGAGGAGGGCTCGCCAGCAAAGAACAACACGAGTGTAAACTGGGGTTACTTCAGACTGAATTGACGGATCCCTTTTTTTCTGGAGAAAGGAAATCGATGAGCGTTAAACAGTGGATTTTTGGGTGGATTATTTTTGCGATTACGTTAGGAGCCTGCGCAGATGAACTGAGGACGTTCAATGATTCGAAGGGGCGTGAAATTAAGGCCTTTCTATTGGATTTTAAACCCAGTACTGGGTCTGTAAAACTAAGACTGGAAAATAAGTCCATAAAAAGCGTAAAATTGTCGATATTTTCCGAGCTAGATCAGGAATATATTCACGCTTGGAAGAAGGTTAAATCTGCATTTAACGGAAGAAAATTAACCTTATCGGCGGATAAAAAAACGCTTGATTCAGGACTAAAAAAGATAGCGGTGGTTGAGGGAAAAGATACTTATATTGATATGCAGTATGATGATATCGCTTATAAACTGACGTTGAGAAATAGAACGGGACAGATCATAGAAAATCTTTTTATTGAGTATCGCATCTATATTAAGTCGAGCGTTAATGAGTCTCTTTTCGACATAGAAATCGTAGATGGGTGGCCTAATGAAACTGCTGAAAAAAAAGATCAAAGAACTGAAACTCGATTCATACAAGGAGCTTGGCACATTTTAAAACTTAAACCCTCTGAGCAATTGACAAAAATGACCGAGGAAATTCAAGTCCAATCAGGGCTGGTGGAAAGCAAGCGATTACAACACGGCACTCAGCACTTTAGGAAAACGGTTCGTGACAAGTTACTTGGCCTACGCACCCGGCTCTACCTTCCGCTACCGGGCGAGAAAAAAGCCATGAAAGAATATGCATTCCCAAGCATTTTAAGTACAAAAATAGAATGGAATCCTAGCATACCACAATCGAAGCTCAGGATAGGCGACACCTCACGGCAAAAAAAAATTAGTATGAGGGGTTTAGCTCATGATTACCGAGACAAAAAGGAGTATGATAAAGCGATAGAGATCTTTAAAAAACTCTATCGTTCAGAGAAGAGGGGATATGATGCTTATGAAGTAGGCTCGATATACCTATGGGAGCATCCAAATAGAAGTTACGAAAAAGCGCGTCCCTGGTTAGATTTTGCCATTGGTAAAAAATTTGCACGAGCCCAGTGGAGCTTATCGAGATACTACGCTCTAGGCTATGACCCCTCCGCATGGGACTCGCAAAAAGCGGTATACCATGCGGAACTTGCTGTGGAATTCGATTCGGATTGTGTCGACCTGCTTGCCTGGCTGGCCACATCCTATGCAAAAAATAGTCAGTTTAAAGATGCCGTTAGAATCCAAGAAAAAGCGATTCAATTAGCCGAGACGAAGCCGAGGTACTTGGGCAAATGGAAGATAGGTCTTAAGGAAGATCTTAAGTTGTATCAATCCGGTTTACCTTACTGAAATATAAAACGCCCGCGGTATCCGCGTAAATAGAATAGGGCGTGAATTCAACCCGGCCAGCGAATGAGCCTGGTTTTTTTCTTTGGGTAGGGCGGGGTGTCCCACCCCGCCGCCCGTCCACCGAGCCGCTCGTGCGTGCGGCGCTCGGAGAGCACGCCCTACCTTGGTCTGAACCGGGCGCATAGGCTACAGAATGTGGTCGGGGGATTTCAGACCATGGGTTAGGTTTTGGCGCATGGCTCCATAAATGGAAGGGTAGGAGTCATAAAAGAAATGGAGACGGTTCGCTCAGCGCGTTGATTTGTTTTCCAAGCGCTTGTATATTACACCTTGAATTCACATCATCACGCTGATCTAGGGCTGTAAGCGGCTCTGATCAATAACACTTACCGCATCGAATGCGGCACAACATAACGGAGGAATCATCATGGGTGAAAAAGGAAAAAAGGATAAAGGCGGCAGGGAAAAAAAGAAAGAGCCTAAAATGACCCTGAAGGAAAAACGGCAGGCCAAAAAGGATAACGCTAAAAACAAGGACTACTCCGCGTAGCCCA
>JAJRRI010000096.1 GCA_024279685.1 Verrucomicrobiota bacterium
AATGAAAAAGGCGGGCAGGCCATTCGTGCCGAGGGCGGTATACCCCCCCATCGGCATCGCCGAAGGTTGATTGGGATCGGTGCCGCTAGCAAACTCGACGAGGTTGACGACCCCATCGCCATCAGGGTCTTCAAGTTCGAGAAATCCAGCGGAAGAAAGAGAATGGGTCTGTGCCCAATCGAGAAAGGTAGGGGTCGATTCTGCTAAGCAGGGAACAAGCGCCTGCCCAGCAACAATGAGCCCAACGAACGTTAAAATGGAAGAATATTTTTTCATATATGAGAACTTATAACATAGCATGTAGGATAAAAAATATACTTCAAACGGAACAATATCCATTCTATAAATGCATCTAATACCCTATTCACTTAAATGAGATTCAAACACTCGCTGCGCTTAAGGCACGAAGGTTGCCACTCCCGATGGTTGTTGCTGTCGCTCCTTCAGCCTCGCTTCGCGTGTGAACTTCGTGTCTTGGTGTTTAAACCAATAGATACGAATCAAATTAATTTCGTATAATCATCAAAGGGCATGATCGTTTAGAGCAGGCTCACTCAAGAAAAACCAACAATAACCCTTCTGACAGAGGATTTTTTAGGGTATTTTTTGGAAGGTTCCAGACCCCGAATACGTCGTTTCATCACGGAGATCAAGTTTCCAGCCTAACTGCGAGACCACCCCCTCCTCATCTGAATCGTTAATCGCCAGCGCCAGCCGGAACTCTGTCCAAGGAGCGCCTTGTTGATCCGTGAGATGCTTGGAGGGAATGGCCACCTCAACTATATAACCCGTTTTCGTTCGCTTAGAAATTAGCTCCGTGCCTGCCGGTAACCGCATCTCGTTCCAGATCGTAATTTCGCCCACTGTATTCGGTGGGGTAATAAGAAGAGGCAAGATTTCGTGCCAATCACTTTCGTTAGCTCCAATAAAAAGAGAGCGTTCAGGTTCGGGAAGTGCCAGCAATCGAATTTCGACACCGTCCTGATCCCATACAAAAGAATCTTCTAATCGCATAATGTGATCATCAAACACCTCCACTGCAATATAGAGAAAATCCGCATCGTATCGGGTTCCAAAATAGAAGTGGCTATCCGTCGCCCCGGTATAGGCACTCGCCTGTTTGCCTATCAGGGTTGGGTTTTTAATTTGAATCGGTAATTCCCCCCATTCGTCTAAAATCCCATCGATCATAACTTTTTTAATCGGCAGGCACGGGTATTTTTTCACAATGCCTGCAAAAGTTTCTCGCGTAACTTTCTGAAGCTCTCCCGCATCAATTGGATCGACCGTATACTGTATTTGGATGGGGCTCAGATAATCCGGTGCGAGAGGAACTTGAGCGAATACTGGAACGTCGACATTCTTTTCTTCCCCAACCGCCAGTATTTCAAAAAACCGACTTTCAGAAAGCTCCAACACCGGATCCGCGGTAAGGGTGATAAAAAAGTGAGCCGCGTATTTGGTTTTATTTTTTAGATGGAGGCGGACGGTTCCTTTCGTAAATTCAGGCGTGTCCACAAAGAGGGGTGAACCAGCAACCGCCGGAGTTTTAAGAAGGGTTCCTGAAAAATTAAGTGTTTTTTCGGTGGCCATATTTTCATCAAATACGGAATCAAGGAGTATATTTGCGATGCGAGGGCCGGCATCACTCATCGTTACCCAGGTAAAATGGTCGACCTCGCCAAATTCCCTTCCGCGCAACATGCTCCCCCCCCCCGTGGTTCCCAGTATAAAGTAGGATTGATCATGTTTTTCGAATTTACAATAGGTATGAAAATGGCCGGAGAAAACGGTATGGGGACGCGTAGCAATTTTCTCTTCAATCTGAATCCACGCCCCGTGCGGGGCGCGTCCGTCTAGGTCGTGCGTAAAAAGTGGCGTGTGCATAAAAATAAACGTCCAGCGAACGTCCGAATTCGCGGCTAGGGCTTTTTTCATGTAATCTACTTGCTCGTTCGAAATATTTCCATGGGCCGGATCTTCGGTACAAATCACTAAAAAAAGGCAGTTTTTATAAACAAAATGATAGTAAGAGGCTCCATGGCGAACCCTGTACAAATCTTCCATGGTTTTGTTGGTTAGATCGTGATTTCCCGCAACATAAAAATAAGGCACTTCAAATTGCGCAATTATCTTCTCAAACTCATCCCATTCAGCATTTAGCGTTGATACGTCATCGGTATAGCCCTCGATCAGATCACCAATCCCAATCACAAATTCAGGCTGAAGCAGATTAATTTGTTGAACCGCTCGTAAAAAAACACCAGGTCGGTGACCGCCGGTTCGATCACTCATGATGACAAATTGAAAAAGATCCGCTGAATCGTTCGCATTAAGATGAGTCCACGGAGAGGAATCACCCTCCGGAAGATTTAAAAATGGCGTCGAGGAATAACAGGACAGTATGGGGAGTAAAAGAACAAGGAGTTGTTTTCTCATTAAAGACCTTTGGAATAGGTGCGAGGGTTTCAATTAGGGGCTGAACACACGTTCGTGTTTATTAGAATCAATCCGTTATCCACTCATTTTATATAGAATAAAAAAAGGAGTTAAAACAAACAAATCCAGATCCCTCTCGTTGAAACCATATCCATCTGAGCCTCAGAGGAGATATTTTTTCACCGCTCCGGCGAACGATTCATCCAACCCTGCCTGAATTCGCGAAAAAACGGCTGGATGAATCGAGCGTAACCTCGTTAATAAAAATAAATGCTACGTGCTTTCGGAAGAAATCCGAATCCCATCCTTCAAAAAAGGCTCCGCTAATTGCCAAAGCCCAGTTCCATTCTTATTCAGGATCGGCTCGGAGGAATACTGAGTTAAGAAAATTCGCCGAGGGTTCGGAGTCGTATTTGCACCGCTCCGATGAAAGGTTAAACTAGAAAAAACGGCTACGCTACCCGCAGGACAAATCACAGGAATTCCCGGATGATCTCCAAAATAGCCTTGATAATCTTGAGCACTTTCCTGCCATGTGTGTTCGACTAATTCTGAATCACCTCGAAGGCTATGCGGCAAAATATACACCGTTCCATTTTCTTCAGATACATCGTCTAAAGTAGACCAAACGGTGACGTACGGTTTATGAGGATGACCCACATATCCCGAATCTTGATGCCATGAAAAAGAGGTTCCTTTTCCCCTGCCTTAATCACATATTGTTCATGAAATAGGTACGCTGTTTCACCGATCGTGGCCCGGCAAATTTCGGCCATGAGTTGCGATTGAATATAGCGTTCAAGAATTTCACTGTCCCAATCCTTGTGCTTATTCGCAATAAAATAACGAACACCCGCTTGATTAATATCCCTTGCGCCGCCCTTATTTTTTTTCATCTCCTCATCCTGCAAGCTCATAAAACGAGTGGCTTCTTCCCGAAGTTCATCTATTTGGAGATCTGATAGCACATTCTCAATTATAAAATAACCCTCTTCCACATATTGACGCTTCTGTTCCTCTGAAATGACCAAAGACCTCTTGTTGCTTTCTACCATCGTACTTCCTCCTGATTAGATTTATTTAATAGGAGTCATAATAACCGATGTATAAATATAATCTTGTGGTATTAAGGGATAAACTTGTCATAATATGCTAAATGGAAGCTATTTTAGACGTACCAAAAGAAAAAGGTAGCCGAGTGTGGTTTCAAGAAACTCCTTTTCCCGATATGCGGCCGCATCGGCACGAAGAACTTGAACTCAATCTGGTTGTTTCAGGAACCGCTCGGTATCTTTTAGGATCACGCTCTTACGTGCTCCGTCAAGGTACTTTGGTTTGGCTCTTCCCCAACCAACAACATATCTTACTCGATCAATCGGCTGATCTTAAAGTATGGCTGGCGGTATTCACCCCCGCCCTCGTTCGTGAATTTTGCCCCAAAGAATCCAATGCCTATCCTCTACAATCCAACGATCCCCTCGACGATTTTTCCCGAATTATTTCTTCCACCGAATGCACCGGTCTATCCACCCTTTTCCATGAATTAGAATCCTTTTCCGATGAACCTGAACTGTACCGATTAGGCCTAGTTTGGTTACTACGTATGGCTTGGAAACGATGGGAACCCTCTACTCTTGAATCAAACTTTTCCGATATTCACCCTGCCGTAGAAAAAACGCTGTGCCTCTTACAAGAGGACTCGACCCTCGCGCTTCCCGACCTGGCCCGTCAAGCGGGATTAAGCCCTTCTCAATTAAGTCGGGTGTTTAAAACAGCCATCGGCCATACCATATCCTCCTATCGAAACTATTACCGAATTCAGTCGTTCATCAAACTCTACGGGAACGGACAACGCCGCACCCTGCTCGACTGCGCACTCGATGCAGGGTTTGGGAGTTACGAACAATTCCATCGAACCTTCAAAAGTAAAAAGGGGTGTAGCCCTTCCGAATATAAACGCCAATTGACTCACGCCCAATCGCATCGGGTTAAACCCTAAAATCTACTTTACATAAAAGCCTCTTCAGTACAGGATTTTACCCATGAATAATGAAACCTATGTCACATTAAGAGACGTGGCTGCTACCGCCAGAGTGGGATTGGCCACCGCTTCACGCGCGTTGCGCGACGACCCCTCCACGGCGGCCAAGACCCGGGTTCATGTTAAAAAAGTGGCGCAAGAACTCGGCTACCGCCCCGATCCCAGCATGAGCCAGTTAATCGAACGCCGCTGGCGCGGAAAAAACAGCCGGACCGGCATCAATTTAGGCTACATCTACAACAGTAAAGGCCATACGGGAAACGTGGTGGAGTTTGACTACCAGGAGGTATACAAGGATGCGGCATCCGCTCTGGGCTATTCCTTAATCACAGAAGATATTTCCGAATTCCGGAATCTTAAAAGCCTCTCCAACCGCCTGTATTCTCAAGGAATAAAAGGGCTAATCCTGCCATTGCTACCCAGCGTCCCCTACGACCTGAAGCCGCTCTTTAAAGACTATGCCGCGGTGAGCATCAATGTGTCGGAGTATATCCCAGAATGCCCGATCGTCATGCACGATGAATTTTTCTCCATCACCATGAGCCGAAAAATTTTATTACAAAAAGGCTACCGGCGCATTGGGATGATCCTTCCGGACTATCCGGAATCGCCCACCACCAACCTGCGGCTTGGAGCCGCGCTGGTTTGTAAGGAGTATACCGTAGCGAAAGACCGTATTCCAATTTTGTACCTGAAAGGCGACGAAAGTCTGAACCATTCCAAGTTTAAAAAATGGATGGACAAGTACAAGCCGGATGTTCTGCTGGCCAACACGCATGAGCGGGCTCACGAGCTTCGGAAACACGGGGTGCGCATCCCGGAAGACATTCCCTTTTCCGCCAGTAACCTATGGGATCGCGCCGAGCGCGGTAAAATTGCAGGTTTTTTTCGCGACAACCTCGATCTATTCGAGCAAGGCATCAAACTGCTCAACATGATGATTCGCTCAGGATCCACCGGTGCCGCCCGCGCAAACCTCGTCGAATTGGTCAAAGGAGAGTGGATTGATGGGGACAGCCTGCCAGACAAGCACGAACACCATGCTCTCAAATAAGTCGGTGCACCCCGACTCTGGAGCTGTTTTTCATGCGGTTCTTCCAGAAAAAGATGCTTTACGGGTGGATATGGTTCCGAGTCTAACCCGTTGCTCTGGTCACTGCTGTTCCTTCTAATTGAATCCAATTTTCGATCTGGAGATCGCCATGTCCACAAGTATAGCACCAAGCCTTATCCCCCAGCCCATCGAACTCAACCCCATCAATGGCACGTTCGAGTTAAGTGCCGACTCCACCATCGCCTTCGCCGACGAGGCCGCTCGGCAACCCGCCGAATTGCTGGCCACCCAACTCCGTCCGGCCACCGGATTCAAGCTACCGGTCAAGCCGAACACCAAGGGTAGTATTGTTTTCCAAACCCAGAAAGATCCGGCTCTTGGGCCGGAAGGATATGAATTACGCGTCACCTCCCACATTTCAATCGAAGCCCCCTCAGTAGCGGGCCTTTTTTACGGATCACAAACCCTTCGCCAACTACTCCCTCCGGAAATATATGCCTCAAAAAAAATATCCAAGGGTTGGACCATTCAAGGCGTTGAAATCCGCGATCTTCCAAGGTTTAGATGGCGCGGAATGCATTTGGACGTGGCACGCCACTTCATGCCGAAAAAGGAGGTCTTGCATTTTATCGACACTCTAGCCTCGCTCAAATTCAACACCTTTCACTGGCACCTGACCGACGATCAAGGTTGGCGCATTGAAATTAAAAAATATCCCAAGCTCACCACCATCGGTGCATGGCGCAAGGAAACCTTAGTGGGGCACAACGACGACCGACCCCGCCGATACGATGGCCTTTGTCACGGTGGATTCTATACACAGAGCGACCTCCGCGAGGTCGTCGCCTATGCCACCGAACGACACATTCGTATCGTTCCTGAAATCGACATGCCCGGCCACATGCAAGCGGCCATCGCGGCTTATCCTGAACTAGGGTGCACCGAACACCCACTTGAAGTCATGAAGGAATGGGGCATTTGTAAAAACATTCTCAACCTAGAAGAATCCACGTTCCAATTCTGCAAAGATGTACTGACCGAAGTAATGGATCTCTTTCCCTCCGAATTCATTCATATCGGCGGCGACGAAGCCGAGAAGGAGCAGTGGGAGGCCAGCGAGCGCATTCAAGACCTTCGTAAAAAGCGGGGGCTGAACAATATGCAGGCCATGCAAAGTGAATTTATCCAAAGAATAGCTGACTTCCTCAAAAGCAATAACCGGCGATTGATCGGATGGGACGAAATCGCGGAAGGGGGTCTCGCCGAAAAGGCCACCATTATGTGGTGGCGCGGAGAATCCTTGGGCAACGTCGGATTCGAAATTGCCAAAAAATCCGTCCAAAACGGTCACGATCTAGTCATCGCCGTCAACAGCCATCTTTATTTCGACGCCTACCAAAGCATGGATCCACACGAACCCTTAGCCATCGGCGAATTCATCCCGCTCGAATCCACCTATAGCTTTGAACCTGAAATCGAAGGACTGAACCATACGGAGGCCGCGCACATTCTCGGAGTTCAAGGGCAGTTGTGGACGGAATATATGCCAGACATAGAGAAGGTCGAATACATGGCGTTCCCCCGTGCCTGCGCACTGGCGGAATTGGCATGGTTGCCCAAGAAAAAAAAGAACTTTGCCACTTTCCTCCGGCGGATGCAGATGCAAGAAAAACGTTTTGCGGCGACAGGTGTTAATTTTCGAAAAAGTAAATCCGTTATGCCGCACACCACAGCTCCCTAAAGGACTCATCCAAATGAATTCAGAACGATCCTCCAACCGTGCGGTTTTTTCCCATAAGCTTCTAATACGAAATTAATTTGATTCATATTCATGGGTTTAAACACCAAGATACGAAGTTCACACGCGAAGCGAGGCTGAAGGAACAACAGCAACAACCATCGGGAGTGGCAACTCCTCGTACCTTACCTTAAGCGCAGCGAGTGTTTGAATCTCATTTAAGTTAATGGGGATAAAATATTAATACCCAACCGCTCGATTATATGAGGATTCATTTCCGGATCCAAATCATAGCGCCACTCGAGGGAGATGGGGTCGCGGATGACCATCGAGTTCGTATAGCCCATTGCTCCAAGAATGCTTCGTGGTGCGACCGTACAGTAGCCATTCGTCGATCAAATTTTAAAACATAAAAAAAGAGAGGGAAATCCCTCTCTTTTTGATGTATCCCAAATGGGATGTATGGAAAATCTCTCTTAGAGGGATTCCTCGATAATCAAGCGAATGAAGCTGCTATCGTTTACTGCAGTCGAAACACGGTTAGTGGTATAGTTAAACACTCCACCGGTCACGTCGGTTCCAACAATCTCGTATCCCGCATCCGCCCAGCCGCCAGACAGGTCAGTGGTAGTTTCAAGGTAGTAATCCAATCCGCTTGCAGGGTCAGCCAGAACCGGATTGATATACATCAACCAAGTGGTTCCACCGTCCTCTTCCGTGAAGTGGGTTGGGGCAATACCCTGACTCATGGCGTCCGTTGGGTCACCGCCGAGCCCATACTCGTAGAGGTTGTTCAGGTTGTCCCCATCTGGATTGTCGGATGGCCCATTATCCGCGCCCATGCCGGGGAACATCGCTGCCCAAGCGTCATAACCCGCCAGAGCTACGGACCCATCGTGCACACGAATGTTATCCACATAGATTGGAGATAACGTGCCCGAACTCCCGCCATTAATCTCAATCGTACACTGTCCCCACCACGAGTTAGTCAGTCCTGCAAATTCTGCGGGGGTAAATGTAAAGTTGCCGGTGAAGGTATTGTCCCCGCCCAAAATAAGATCATTACTGACCGTTCTGTTGATCGAAAAACCACCCGGCCCATTTCCCTGATAGGTTAAGCTCAGGTTTACCCAAAAGTCAGCCAATGAAGTTTCTGGGACATGTAAATCCACGGAAATGATTGGGGTCGCAAAATTCGTTGCCGCCGCGAACCAACTTGGACTCGTATTTTTATCGACTCGAAGTAAGTTTATTTGCCCTGCTCCTGCTCCCGTGGTATTTGAAATCACCAGAGCTTCAATCCCATCGGTGATGGCAGCAGCAGGGGCATTAGTAAATGCCGTTGATACCGTTGGGTTAAGAGTACTCCATCCAGGCATAGAACCTTCAAACGATTCAGTGTAAAATGCGGGATCTGTGGGAGGGATAATTGGGCCGCCTCCTCCGCCTTCGTCTGTGATACGGAAGTTATCCATATAGATGGGAGAGCGTGGTAAGCCCGCTGAACTATGGAAAATCAATGTGGCTTGCGCCCAACTTGCCGCCGTTAAATCAAGTAAGGTGAGGTCAATATCCACTGTCACCATACCTTCGACGCCTGCAGCGAGAGGTTCTTGCACGATTAGAGCCCCTTCAGAACTCTCAAGTCGCACCGCAACTTGACGCCAAGACGTGTTGGTAACCACCGAAAGCGGAACGAAAAAATCAACGGACATTCTCGTGGCTAATGGATTCTGTATCGCGGAAAAAAAGTTAGTGTCCGTACTGTTAGAGATTCGGGCGAGTGCTACTTCCCCAGCACTTCGCAAATGCGTGACCTCTAAGGCCATACTTCCGTCCGTTACTGCCCCAGCTGGACTTGCAACAAATGCCGCCGATGCACTTTCATTGGTCTCCACTAAAAAGAAAGACCCAATCCCGCTTTCAAATGACTCCGTGTAGAACTCTACTGCAAAAGCGGAACTGGCCGCTATAAAAACCGCCAATGCGGTAATTGCTTTCTTCTTCATCTGTACTCCTCCTTTTATATTAACATGATGGGGGTTAACCTCCCCCCCCCTGCATCCCTATTACTTACGTATAAGCTTCCTTCTAGGACTGAGACAACCTAACACCTTCAAACTACATTACCCGCCGGAAGGTATGGAACAATATCCATCGACCGTCAGAAAATAGAAGTTTCATATCAAAAACGGCCAAATACAAAATTAACTTAATTTGTATGGAATAGGACGAACCATTCAGCGGCGAGCCAAGTTCATGGTAAAGCAACGAACGGTATTAGGGATCACTTATTTTATTAAGGTGGCCTCTATTATTTTTTCATACATGCTATGAGTCTGGAGAATGGAATATCGAATGGCTCTGCTCATACGTTCATATGGCTGAAGTTTTTTCAACGGGGTAAAAAAAATTAGATCCTCTTTTTCCGTTCTCGAAAAAGGATCTTAACAACCTCCCCCAGAGGACGCGTGGAGTGTCACAGGGTGAGCGGTTTTAGCCGCATGCAAGGTATGCTCATATTCGTAGACTTTGTTGCCGCCTGTTTTTACAGGCGAACTACCACAGGTTCTTTGGTCACCGCGGCCCTTCTCCTTTGTCTAGGTGTCGAGCGCTGGCCGCGACCCCACAGGGCGAACGACGTAACTCATAACGTGATCAAGGACTGGCCTCTGCAACTCCCATTCGTGCTCCTCTGGGGTCGGTTTATATTAAAAGGGTTTTGTATCGGGCGGAAGGGCTGCTTAGTCGATCAGCTGCGCGACATCCCACAGATAGGAGGAGAGCTCACGAGCAATGCGGTTCGAATCTTGTTAAAGTGAATACCGCGCAGCGAAAGCTTGTACCACCGCTTATTCAATCGGTTCTGCGCGTGCCAGGAGATCCTCCGTACTTCACGGCTCAACCCGTCTTGCCGAACCGATAAGGCCTTGCTGATTTTCGGCGGCATTCGATAAGGTAGAGCAACACTCTTTCTGTAATTTCGAATAGGCGCATCAGTCCGTCTTCATTTTTAAGTAGGCCTTCTCGGCCGATTCCCATTCTTCACTTACTTCCATTAAAATCGCACTGACGAGTCTGAGCAACGAGGACTCG
>JAJRRI010000097.1 GCA_024279685.1 Verrucomicrobiota bacterium
CTCGGCATGCTCGAAGCGGTATTCCAATCTGCGCTCTGGTCGCTACGGAGCAACTGCGAATCGTCGCCGCTACTCTTTCCCTATTGCGTTAATATTCTCGATGCCGAAGAGCTGGAAGCCCCGGCACAACGCGTGCTCGCCATGCTCCTTCAATCGATCGCCGAAAATAAAAAAGGAACCCCTCATGAAAAAGATCATTAATACCGACCAAGCCCCCGCACCGATCGGGCCGTATAATCAAGCGGTTCAGAGCGGCCACCTGCTCTTTACTTCGGGGCAAATTCCGATCGACCCCGCGACGGAAGAACTCGTTTCCGGCGGCATTCGCGAACAGGCCATTCAAGTGCTTGAAAATCTCAAGGCCGTGCTCGAAGCGGCGGGCGGCACGCTCGACGATGTCCTTAAAACGACGGTCTTCCTGACCGACATGGCGGACTTTCCGGAGCTCAATCTCCTCTATGCCGAATACTTCGACGAAGATCACGCCCCCGCCCGCTCGACCCTTCAAGTCGTCGCCCTGCCAAAAGGTGCGTTGGTTGAAATTGAAGCGATTGCAAAAATCTAGCGAACCACCACAGAAGGATTGAAACAACAACTCCATCAGGTTATACACCATGCCATGAGTACATTAACTAAAAGCGACATCCTAAACCTTAGCGGGACGGAACGAATTCTACTGGTGGAAGACCTTTGGGACAGCGTAGCCGAAGTTCCCGAATCGGTCGGATTAACAAAGGCCGACAAGACCGAGCTGGATGAGCGCCTCGCGCTTTACCATCAGAGCCCGGAATCCGGTTCTCCGTGGGGTATGGTGAAAGAACGGATCAAAACCCAATATGGTACGTGATTTAATCATACGTCCAAAAGCCGAGGTGGAGCTTACTGATGCTTTTAATGGGTACGAAGATACGCTGTCTGGACTAGGTAGTGATTATTTAAATACCGTCGAGGCTGCTCTCTCTGGTATCCAGCGCCCCCCTACGGCCTTCCCCGTTGCACATGGAGATATCAGACGTTACTTGATCCGCCGTTTTCCATGTGCGGCGTAATCCAACCGACTGGAAAGAGCGGCAATAACCCCTAAATAAAGATCCCGTACCGGAGTACATCATGCCTCGTAAAAAAATTATACAGATGATCCTTGGCCTTGCGCTCGTGCTTGCATTCAGCGTGAAGAGCTTCTTCGTAAAGAACCCGATCCTTACGGGAAGCACCATGGGCGCGAGCTACAGCGTAACGTTCAAAGGCTACTTAACGCGCAATGCAATTTACACCCTCTCTCGCCAAATCGAAGCGGAGCTGATGGAGATCAACCGGCAGATGTCGACGTGGGATCCGGAGAGCGAAATCTCACACTTTAACCGGTCGGAGGGATCCGATCCCTTCCCGACTTCAGCTTCTTTTGCCGCGGTCGTCCGGCGGGCGCTTGAGCTAAGCAAAACGACCGGCGGCGCTTTCGATCCCACGTTGCAACCCCTACTCAACCTATGGGGATTTGGCAGCGAGGGCGAGGAACGTAAGGTGCCATCCGATGCAGACATTGCCCGAATCAAGTCGAGCACTGGGTGGGACCAAATTTGGATCGATTCATCCGGCGCGCTCCGAAAAGCCACGCCCGATGTGCAGTTGGCTCTCGGCGCAATCGCTAAGGGCTATGGGGTGGATGCCCTTAGCCAACTCCTCGACGAAGCGGGCTACACCGACTGGTTCGTCGAAATCGGGGGCGAGGTCGTGGTACGCGGCACCAACCCCGACGACGTTCCCTGGCGCATTGGAATCCAATATCCCACTAGCAATCCGATGATGAATAGGCTCCAAGGCATTGTCAATCTGACGGAAGGCGCGGTGGCCACCTCGGGGGATTATCGAAACTATCTCCTCCAAGACGACACGCTCTATTCGCATATCCTCGACCCGCGTTCCGGCCGAGCCGTACTCTCGGACACGGCGAGCGTGACGGTGGTTGCCCCGCTCTGTATGGATGCCGACGGCATGTCCACCGCGCTGTTCGTAATGGGAGCCACGGAGGGATTAGCTTGGGTGGAGACTCTGCCGGAGGTGGAGGCCCTGTTCCTGATCCGCAGCGCAGATGGAGAAATCTCCGAAAAATTTAGTTCGGGCTTCGAGGCCACAACGCGCTATGTTTCCGAACCCAGCACTGATAACTAGGAACCAAAGGGTACACCATGCGTTTTATACAACTCCCGCTATTCATTGCCCTCCTCGCCCTCTCCGGCTGCGACAACGGAGGTCCGACTTCCGATGCGAAAGAAGAGCGTAATCCACTTGTTAAGCAGGGCCAGGCCTACATGGAGATCAAGGATTGGAACCAAGCTGAGAAGGCCTTCAAGGAGGCTATTGAGAACCACCCGCGCATGGCGCGCCCGAACTTAGATCTCGCCCTAATTTATCATCAGTACAAGCCGGACTATATTAGCTCGATCTTCTACTACAAGCGCTACCTCCAACTGCGCCCTGATTCCGAGAAAGAAGAATTCATTAACGAGCAAATCGAGAAAGTGCAGCTTGCACTAGCCAAGGCGATTCTAACCCAGTCCGGGGCCTACCGAGCGATTCAGGAGCGCGATCAGTTGCGGCAAGAAAATGCCACTCTCAAGAAACAACTGGCCGCATCGCCAAAAATAGCGACGCCGATTGCCCCTAAAAAGAGCGTCACCCAAACCATTCCTAAAAGCGCCAGTAGCCCCCAAACGACCCATCAAATCTACACGGTCGTCGCGGGCGATAACCTCACTAAGATTGCCAAAAAATTCTATAACGACGGCGACTACGACGCCATCTACCAAGCCAACCGAGATCGTATGAAACACTCCGGCGACCTACGCATTGGTCAAACCCTCGTTATTCCAAATCGATAGCCATGAAGGTTGAAACCACATGGGGAACCATCCAAATTGACCTGCTCGACGGGAAGGTTTCCGGTTGTTCCCTGCCGTTTCTATCCGGTCCGCCCGAAGTCCCCTTTGCCGTCATAAAAAACAATCAGGCCTCGGCTTTTGTTACCGCCCTTCTAGCAGGAAAAAAGGCTAAGCCTCCTGCATTAGCCAAACTCCACGGAACCGATTTCCAGCAACAGGTCTGGAAAGGCATTGCCGCAATCCCGTTCGGCCAAACCAAAACCTATAGCGAACTCGCCCAAGCCATGGGACGACCCAACGCCGTCCGCGCCGTGGGTAGTGCCTGCGGAAAAAACCCCGTGCCGCTCTTCATCCCCTGCCACCGGATCGTCGGTTCCAACGGCGGCCTCGGCGGTTTTTCCTGCGGCCTCCCCTGGAAAGAACTGTTGCTCTCCCTCGAAAAGTCTAGATAAACCGCAATCGCCCGGACAAAAAACCGGAGACTGGACGTTTTATCTGTTCATCCCGCCCGCTGGATTTTATCTTGTTCCTTTTCCAACCTTGGAGAGGGAGCTTCGTGAGCCACGTACCATTTTGTCATCTACATTTCCATACCAGCTATAGCTTGCTCGATAGCTCGGTAAAAATTAAGGAAGCCATGAAGGCCGCGGCCGACATGGGGATGGAACATCTGGCCATTACCGATCACGGAGTGCTGTACGGAGCGGTCGAGTTCTATAAAAACGCCCACTCGGCCGGCCTCAAACCCATCATAGGGTGCGAGGTCTACATCGCGCGCCTCGGCATGGAGGAAAAAACCTCCCAGCGTAATAACATGCATCTGGTGCTGCTCGCCGAAACGCAAGAGGGCTATCACAACCTCGTCAAACTCGTCTCTCTGGCCTCGCTCGAGGGCTTCTATTACAAGCCCCGCATCGACAAGGCGCTCCTCCGGAAATACAGCCAAGGCCTCATCGGAATCTCCGCCAGCCTCCGCGCCGAAGTGAATGAAGCATGCAAGCTGGATGAGCTCGACCGCGCCATTGAACTCGCCCACGAATATTCCGATATTTTGGGCGAAAATAACTTTTTCCTCGCGCTGGAAGACCATGGTTTAGCGGAAGAAAAAACCGCGCGCGAAAATATCCTCAAGGTGGCGGATGCAACCGGCCTGCCTTTGGTCGTCAGCAACGATGTTCACTATATCAGTCAAGAACATGCAGAAGCACACGACGTACTCACCTGCCTTCAACGGGGCGATCTCGTGGCCGACCCCGGTCGCTGGCGCTACGAGGGCGAACAGTACTATATGAAAGCGGCGAGGAAATGGCCGCCCTTTTCCCCCATCACCCGGAGGCTCTGGCCAACACGGTTGAGATTGCCCATCGGTGCAACGTTGAATTTGAATTCGACCTACCGGCCGAACGGCTCCACTTCCCGACCTTCGACCTGCCCGAAGGGTTCTCCAACAAAAAAGAGTACCTCATCCATCTCGGTAAAGTCGGCCTCGAAAGCCTGTACGATATCGACGATCTCGATCAGCCGAAAAATGAGCATGAAAAAACGGTCAACCAACGTTTTTATTACGAAGTCAGCATCATCGAGAAAACCAACTACATCAACTATTTCCTCGTGGTTCAGGACTTCATTCAATACGCCCGCAACGAAGGTATTCCCGTCGGCCCTGGGCGCGGTTCGGGCGCGGGCTCGCTCCTCTCCTATTCGCTCTCCATCACCACCATCGATCCGCTGGCGTACAACCTAATCTTTGAGCGGTTTCTCAACCCCGACCGGGTCTCGCCTCCCGATTTCGATAGCGACTTTTGCCCGACGCGCCGCGCCGATGTCATCAAATATGTGCGCGATAAATATGGTGAGGATTGCGTCGCACAAATCGTCACCTTTGGAACCCTCGGTGCAAAAACGCTGATGCGCGATCTCGGCCGTGTACTTGAGATCCCCCTGCCCTATTGCGACCGGCTGGCCAAGATGATTCCCGAGCATCCCGGCACCACGCTCGAGACGGCACTGGCGGAAAGTCCGGATTTCAAACAGGCCACTCAGCGCGAGCCAGAAGCCCAGCAGATCATGAAATATGCCCGTATCCTTGAGGGGCTTCCGCGCCACACCGGCATGCATGCCGCGGGCGTGGTGATCGGCGAAAAACCGCTCATCGAAATCATCCCCCTCATGCGCGAGCAGAAGGAAAAACTGATTGTCGTTCAGTTTGAAAAAGGCTCCACCGAGGATATCGGTCTGCTAAAAATGGATTTCCTAGGCCTCAAAAACCTGACCATCATCTATGAAGCGTGCGCCTTGATCAAACGGAACCACGGGATTGCGCT
Source organism: Verrucomicrobiota bacterium (assembly GCA_024279685.1). Lineage (GTDB taxonomy): Bacteria > Verrucomicrobiota > Kiritimatiellia > Kiritimatiellales > Pontiellaceae > Pontiella. The sequence goes on from JAJRRI010000097.1 coordinate 5,204, forward strand.
CGATCCCGAAAAGCTTCCGCTCGACGATGCGAAGACCTTCGAACTGTTGGCACGCGGCGACACCGTCGGCATCTTCCAGCTCGAATCGGGCGGCATGCGCGACACCCTACGGCAGGTCGCTCCCGACTGCATCGAAGACATCATCGCTATTCTTGCGCTCTATCGCCCCGGCCCGATGCAGTTCATTCCAACCTTCATTAAACGTAAACACGGACAGGAAGAAGTCGTCTATGACCATCCGCTGCTCGAACCGATTCTAAAAGAGACCAACGGCATTATCGTCTATCAAGAACAGATCCAACAGGCCGCACAAACCCTCGCCGGATTCTCGCTCGGTGAAGGGGATATTCTACGCCGGGCCATGGGCAAGAAAAAACCGGAAGTGATGGCCGCCCAGCGCGGAAAATTTGTGAAGGGCTGTAAGGACGTCAATAACATCGACGCTAAACAGGCAGGCATCATTTTTGATAACATTGAAAAATTTGCGGAATACGGTTTTAACAAATCGCACTCCACCGCCTATGGCTTCGTGACCTACCAAACCGCTTGGCTCAAAGCCCATTATCCAGCCGAGTTCATGGCCTCCCTCCTCTCGGGGGAAATGGGCAACTCCGACAAACTCACCGGCTTTATCGCCGAGGCCAAGGAGGTGGGGATCGAGGTACTGCCTCCGAGCGTGAACGAGTCGATCGGTCGCTTTAATGCCGTACAGGACGGGAGCGGCATTCGCTTCGGCATGGCCGCCATCAAGGGCGTTGGCGAAGGGGGGGTCGAAGAGATCGTCAAAGAACGCGATGACCACGGCCCGTTCGCGGGGCTCATGGATTTTTGCGCGCGCATCACCGGAGTCAATAAAAAGGGGCTCGAGAGTCTGATTCGTTCCGGCGCGTTCGACTTTGGTGGAATCCATCGGGCGCGGCTTTTCAAGGGCATCGAGACGGCCATCGGGCGGGCCGCCGAATCACTTAAAGACAAAGCCTCCGGTCAGTGTTCTATGTTTGATCTAATGGAGGGCGATACGGCGGCCGATTGTGGCTCCGACGAAGAGCTCCCCGACGTCAAACCTTGGTCGGAATCCAATATGCTTGCCGCTGAAAAAGAACTGATCGGTTTCTACATCTCCGGCCACCCGCTCGCCCGCTATGAATGGGAACTGAATAAATTTGCCCTCAAACGAATGAAGGATATTCACCAACTGGTTGCGGGTGAACGAACGCGTATGGGCGGCATGATTGTTGAAGTCCGCAAGCTCTTCACAAAGAAAGAACAGAAGCCGATGGCCACCTTCCGCATCGAAGGGTTAGAAGGATCCATCAGCGCCATCATCTTCCCCGGCCCATTCGAAGAGTTTGGCCATCTCATCCTCGAAGATACCACCGTTATGCTAGGCGGCATCATGATGGAGGAGGATAGCGGCGACCTAAAATTTCAGATCCTCGAAATCTTCCCGCTCGATCAAGCCGCCAGCCTCTTCTGCGACCGGATCGGCATTCATCTTCCCGAAATGGGAGTGAGTGATTCCGTACTGGTCAACCTCAAGGCAGCCATCACCGAATTTCAGGGCACCACCTCACTCAATCTCTGCATCGAATTCGTGGATGGCCCAAAGGTTTTTATCCGCTCCGACCCCAGCTATAACGTGCGCCCCTGCGCCGAACTCGAACATCGGATTGAACAGGTCATTGGCGAAGGGCTTGTCTATATCGCCGCTAAATCCGCTCCGCTCCGCAATCCGCCCAAAGAGCGTAAATGGGGGAAGAAAAAATTCTAATTCGCCGAGATGGCTTCTGCGGTTTCTTCCCACTGCGCTTCCAACTGCTTAATCTCAGACTGAATTTGGGTCAGGCGAGCGTTGATGGTGGCAAAGTCGGCATCGCGACGAGCCATCATTTCCTCGCTAAGAGCCGCCTGCTCTTCGGTCAATTGATCCACCTTCTTTTCAATCTTCTGCAGGGCCTTTTCAGCCTCGCGTTGCTGAGCGCGTGCTTTACGCGCATCCTTGCCCTTGGGGGCCGGGCTGGACGTCTCGGCTATTCCAGAAGAAGCGGGTCCCGGCGTATTTCCTGCGGCTCGTTGCTCGATTTTTTCCAAATAATAATCATACCCTCCGGGGAATCTCGTCACTCCTGAATCATCAATCGCGATGATGTGCTCGGCCATATTGCGGACAAAGGTCACATCGTGGCTGACGACGCAGACCGCACCCTTATAGTTTTTCAGCGCGGTTTCCAGCGCTTCGCGCCCGTTGACATCAAGGTTGGTGGTGGGTTCGTCGAGCAACAGAAAGTTAGGCGGGTTAATAAACAGCCGCGCAAAAGCGAGGCGGATCTTTTCGCCCCCGCTAAGCACCCCTGATTTCTTTTCAATCGTGTCGCCGCTAAATCCAAATCCGCCAAGCAGTTTTCGCACCTCGCCCTCGGAGGCCGATGGGCTCTGGTCTTTAACAATATGAAAGACGCTTTTTTCCGGCGGCATCGTTTCGGCGAAGTCTTGTGATTGGTAGCCCACCACCACTTTATGGCCGAGTACACGCTTTCCATCGCTCGGCAGCAACGCCCCGGCGAGCGTGCGTAGCAAGGTGGTTTTTCCCATGCCGTTATAGCCCACGAGCGCCACTTTTTCACCCCGGTTAATATTGAGATCCAGCCCCTTAAAAATCCAGCGTTCCTGGTCGTAGGTCACCCCCGCCTGTTCTAGCCGAACCATTTCATGGCCACAGTGCGGCGGTTCGCCGATGCGGATTTTAGAGAGGTTAGCCACCGCGGCAGGCGCTTCAATAAAATCCATCTTTTCGAGCTTCTTAACACGACTTTGCACCTGCGCGGCCTTCGTACTCTTCGCCCGAAAGCGGCGTATAAATTGTTCAATCTGCTCGCGCTCGCGATCCTGATTTTTCTTGGCGGCAAGCAGATGACGCAATCGCTCTTCGCGCTCCTTAAGATAGTATTCGTAGCCGCCGGAGTAACGCGTCGCGTTCCCGTCAGCAATCTCGAGAATAACCGTCGTGAGCGAGCGGAGCAGATAGCGGTCGTGCGAGATCAACAGCATCGTGCCCTCAAAGTTGCGCAGATATTTTTGCAACCATTCGACGGCGGGCAGGTCGAGATAGTTCGACGGTTCATCGAGCATCAATAAGTCAGGATTGGCAATCAGTGTGCGGGCAAGTTCGGCACGCATTTGCCAGCCCCCACTGAACGAGGCAAAGGGCTTCTTGAACTCCGCCACATGGAACCCCAGGCCGCAAAGGGCCGCCTCGGCCCGTGCTTGCATCTCATAGCCACCGAGGTGTTCAAATTTATGTTGAAGAGTGCCGATCTGCTTGAGTACCCGCTCCTTTTCCGTCGCTGAAAACGTTTCTATTTTCGATTCCAGTTCATGAATCCGCGCGGGAATAGTTTTGAGTTCCGGGATCGAATCCTCCGTATATTCCAATAGATTATGCTCCACCGCATGCGGGTTGAGTTGCTGGTGCAGGTAACCAAGGCGAGCATTTTTCGGGAGGGTTACATCGCCTTTATCGGCTTCAATATCTCCACCAATCAGTCCGAAAATCGTACTCTTCCCCGCCCCGTTGGGGCCGACCACGCCGATCCGCTCGCCCGCATTAATCCGAAACGTCACCGCCTTCAGTACATCCTGCGGCCCGAAGTGCTTACTCACCTGTATAAAATCAATCATGCATTCTCCAAAGATCGAAGAAACTACAGAACCCCCCCATAAATTGGAACTACTACGGAAGGTTTATAATGCAAAAAGAAAGGTAGGGCTCGACCGCCCGAGTGAGGCCACGTTGCCGAGGCCAACTCGGCTCACGTGGCGGGCGCGCCGATCGGTGGACGGGCCACCCTAGCCGAGCTTTACTGGAGTGCCACCCGAACGGACGGACCGCTCGTCGACGCGCATAAATAGATTCTATGCCGGTGTTGTCCCCCTTCTTGAATCCGGTTGAATGAGGTTTCATTCCTCTTATCGGCCTCTTAAACGGGAAGGGAATGGGTCTCAAAAAGGTAGAACCGTGAAAAAGAAATTTCTTCCGCAGGATCTAAATCAAGCCGTATAAAATCTTCGGCAGACAATTGATTATAGTCCGTCCAGATTACAAAAGCATGAGAAGGAAGCGATGCGCGAAGGGTCAGTTTTTGTCCGGTTCTGGCATGATGCACAATCACCTCGTTCGGCGAGGAATCATGGGCAGGAGGCAACACCCGACAGTGCCCCATCCCTTTGGGAACCTTACCCGAAAGATTAAACCCCACCGTCGAACCGTTGAGCACAAAGAGATCGAAGGGGGGAGGTTCTGGGGCGTTGATGATCTCAATGGACGGCGGCGCATAAGGAAACTTCAGCGTATAGTCTGCCGTTAAGGGGTGGCCAGAAAAGGACAGGAAGTTGTGCAAATACTGCTCGGTTTGGAAGGAGCGGGTTCCTGTGTTTTTTAATCGACAGGTCAATTTCAGCGCGTGCTCAAGGAGTTCTAAATGAACCGTCATTGCATAGGAAAACCCTTGGGCGCTCTTCGTTAGGGTCTGGGTAAAGAGGGCTCCGTGATCGTGCCATTCCACCTGCGTGGTGGCCTTTTCATGAAAGGGGTATTCTCGGAAGAAGTGGTAGGTTTGATTATCTTTTTCTAAAATACCTACCCCAATTTTGAGGAAATATTCCCCAAGGGCGGCTTCCGCAAATCCGGGCGGATTCGTTCTGGTTCCGATGTCGAATTCACAGGGAATGCCTCCCAGTGCGGGATGAACCGTTCCCGCATTCATGGCGGTGTAAAGAAAGTCCTGCCCCTGATATCGGGCTTGCAATACGTAGGCCGTTGAGGAAAAGCGGCGATCCATATAAACGAGCTCTTCGTTTGGATCAAGCACCTCAATCTGCAAGGTGCCTTGGGCATTGGTCAAAATACGAGACCCTTCGTGCCGCACTGAAAATGGGTCCATATTTGTTTGTAAGGAAAGGGAATTCGTTCTCATAGGGGTTATTCGGTTGGAGTTGCCCTGCTCGCATGGCGCTCGTCCAAGCTAGTAGGCTTTAATTTTTTGTTTTGCGCAAAACTCATCAGGCCTCCAACCCATCCTGCCATGGGAATACAGTTTCTGAATCCACCAGTTTGGCAATCATCTTCAGGCGATACTGCTGGAGGAGAGAGGCGTACGCCTCGTCGGCACTCCGGTTATGAAGTTCCTTTGGATCCTTTTTCAGATCGTAGAACTCCTCTATGTCGTCGGTATGAAAAATATACTTGTAGTCGTGGTCGCGAATCATTTTGGCGCGAAGATTGATCGAGGGGTCTCGGCAAAGCGCTTCTTGTTTCTTCAGATAGGCTTGGCAAGGACGAGGGCGGCCTTCGACCGGAACCGTACGCTCGACCAGTTCCCGCTCCTGCCCTCCCTGACAAAGCACCACCTCGTGGATCTCGGAAACCGCTCCGGAGAGTACCGGAACAAAACTCTGCCCCTGGATGCCTTTTGGGGATTCGACCCCTACGAGATCCAGCACCGTGGGCAAAACATCGATGGTTTGCATCAGCGCCGGAATGGTTTGAGGGTCGATGCCCGGTCCCGCCATGATAAACGGCACGTGGGTGATGCAATCATAAAAGGCGGTATCCCATTTTTCGGCGAGCCCAAATTCACCCGCGAAATCCCCATGATCCACCCAAATGACGAAAATCGTGTTGTCCAACTGGCCCGCATCCTTCAAAGCCGCATGCACGCGTCCCATCTCATGATCGACCATCATGGTCATTTCGTAGTAGCATGCGATCAACTCGCGCCACTGCTCGTCCGTCATGCGATCTAGTTCATAGGTTTCCCGGAGGACCTGATGGAAACGCGGCAAGTGGGCCGAATTGGGACGCTCGGGAACCTGGATGGCGGCTCGGTCAATTTTTCCGTAGAAAGGATCCGGCACCGAATACGGGCAATGGGGAAAGAGATAGTTAACCTGTAGGAAAAATGGCTCTTCATCTTCGGCATGGTCCTGAATCCACTGCACGGCAGTATTCGTTCGCTCAACCTCCAAGTGCTCCTCGTAAGGCACGGGATCGCGACCCACGAGATAGGAACCCGCCGGAACCGCCGAAAGATCCTCAGGTTCAAGACTCCATTTTCCACCCGTATCCAAATACTCGTCGAAGGTGAGCGGCAAGGTATCGCCATCCACCATGTGGTTGCGACCCACCATCGCGGTATGGTATCCGTTCTCACGGAGTGTACGAATCAGGTTCGGCTCGTCGGGGCGCGCCTCTAGCTCCAGCGTCCGGTGTCCCCCGACGTGCGGATGCTGCGCCGTTAATAGCGCCACGCGAGCCGGAACGCATTTGGGATGACTCGTGAAAAAGTTTTCAAATCGCGCCCCCCGAGCGGCCAGCCGATCCATGAATGGAGTGACGGGCAAGGACTGCCCATAGCATCCAACCGGGCGGATATTCATCTCATCGGGAACTAGTAATACAATATTCGGTTTACGTGGCATCTTGCCTCCTTTTTTCCATATCTATTAGAAATTTCTCACAGCCAAATTCGATTTTTTTCAATATACGATCCTACACACAGGGGGGATTTCTTCATTTTTCTTTAACTTATTCCGAGGTTGCCAGATTCTCCCGCACCCTCGAGCACCCCCTCAAAAGTGGGCGCAACGGGCACGATTCAACCTCCTTGGGCTATCGGCGATCTGACCTTCAATGAGCTCCGATTTTACGGTTCATATAGGCTTCTCGCATCAAATAACGCAGTGAAAGAATCGTAGACCCTTATTTCTTGATGCGATCATAGCATTCGATCAGCGCGAAGGCATAACCCGCATGCCCCTTATCGTTGGGATGCCATTGAACCCCTTTGGACGTTCCCCATCCGCTACACGTTGGATCCATCGCATATTTTTCGACCGAGGCAAAGGGAATTCCCTTCTTTTTGCACGCATCACGCATGATGCGCTCGATCGTCGCTGTCCACCCCGTATATTCACCCCGCTCTAGATTGCGCGGATTCCACACGCCGGTGCAGAGCATTAAAGGAGCGGGCACTTGAGCATCGAAGGCCGAAATAAGTTGAGTATAGTTCGAGCGCAGAGCGGCTTCGCCATTGACCGCTTTTTCGTGTTCACCCAGTTGCACCACCACTAAATGCGGATCCAGTCCTTCAACCTCTCCGATCGCCGATAGTCGCTGGGCAGCGCTGCCGCTTCCGCCGCCAGAATGGAAATAAATTTCCACCTCTCGCTCCGGCAATCGCTCCTGCACCATCGCAGAAAAAAGATGGGCATAGTCTTTTTTTTCGGTCGTAGCGGCCATACCGGCAATGTGCCCCCAACCTAATTTTTCGGTGGTGGTTTTATTAAATCCATGACGGGTAATACTGTCGCCGATAAATAAAATACGAAACGCCGTTGCCGAGCTCTTTTTTTGCATCGGCTCGACGACATCGAGTTGCGATTTAAGATGATCCGCCCCACCGCCAGTGGCGGGGGAAACAAAACAGGAGGTTGATACCGTCAGTAGCATGCCCATCATGCCGAGGGGATTACTTGATTTCATAGTTAAAACTCCAGTTGGTAGAATGCGGCGGCGTTGGTCGGCGGATTGGCATCCAGCCACACATTAGTTCCATTCGGGCTGCGAGGCAGTTCGGAAGCCACGCACACCCACTCTCCGTCCACGAGCGAGGTAGTGCGGAACACTTTGAACAGCGACGAGTCGAACTCCGTTGCCGAATACCACGTCAATGTATTCCCCGTAGGAGCCACCGCGATTTGCTGGAAGAAAAAATCTCCCGTAGGCGGTGACCCAGGAGCAGCAAAGAGATCATCACCAGAAAGGTAAAGAATGGATATGGATTGGGTTTGGGAAGTCCCCGAAAGGGTAAAGTAATCCCCAATGAGAAGGCCCTGTGTCTGCGTATTGTCCGCGTTGTGGTAGATGATGTTGACACGAACCTGGTCCGGCGCATCTTGATTCCGAATGGGAAGATTACTTGCCAGTAGCGTAAAGGCCGAGGCATCGGATGCGCGACGGGATACATCAACGGTTCCGGCCGCATCATCAACCTCGAGCTGCCACGTATAATTCACATTCAGTGCCGTGGCGGCGACGATTTCCGTCCAGTTGCTCACCGCGCTTTGAACCCACAGACTTGTTGGCGTCAGCACCGCCTGAAGACGGTTATCCCGCCGGATATCCACCAGCACAATCCCCTCGGTGGGGCCGTTGGTGGCAGAGAAGGTGATGTCGGGAAATTGGCTTACGTTCACGCGTGTAGTGGCCACATAGCGGTCTAAGAAAAGCCCCGAGGCAGAGTATGAGTCGAGGTTCGAAGAGAACACCTGCGTGAACCCATTGGTGGCTCCCTGCATGGTAGTGGTCAATGTTCCGCTCCCCACGAACGGAGCGGTTCCACCGATGCCTGTCCCCGTATTCCAACCGATGAGGCTTCCGGTATCCGCCGCCTCCACCTGCAAGTCGTTCCAATCTTCGGAAATAAACAAGGAAGAGGAGGAGGAGTCCGTAAATAATTCAGCGGGCAAGGAGAGGTAGGGAGGAATGGCTCCCGTCCGCAATGCCTTGGAGGAGGTCAGGCGATGGGCGTTAGCCAGCTCGCCGGCATCGATCGAGGCCTGAATGGCATTCGTCAGATCAGGCAAGCTTCCGGCGGGCGAGCCGGGCAGGCTGGTGACTTGATCGAACTTGGCTTGCATCCATGCCGTCGCATCGGCCGATACCGAAACATTCCAACTCGTCGGAGCAGCACCTCCGTCTATGCGGAAGGAGCGGAGTTCGAACGGCAGGAGATCCAGCGCGAGGTCGCCCGCTGTAATCGAGAGTGACTTTCCGGTAGAAAGGTCTTCTGCGCAAGCGGGCGAGCCGGCAAAAGAAACCGTTCCGTTCACGGGGAAGGCACTCAGGTTGGCGAAGTAAAGATAGGTCCCATTAGCGGTTTGTAACGAACGGGCCACCACCGGATCTTGCGGGCCGGGAATGTCTACAAACGCCCCCGCGGGCAGGGCTCGATAAGCACGAGCAAATTCGCGGGCATAGCCATCGCGGCCGGTGGTACCCAACGGTTGCGCGCCGATCAGGATGGCCTGACCATCGGTTGCGGCCAACGCCTGCACGAGCTCTTGGAGGAAGAATCGACCATGCGCCTTGATGTCGGCATTCTGGAAGTTGCTTTTATACACCGTATTATTCAATGAGGCGTTGAAGGACTCGAAATAGCGTTGGTAGCTCCATGACGCGGCACGCCCCGTCGCCCGAATCGTGGCAAACTTATCGGGAGCCCACATCAGTTCGTTGGCCGTGGTGTCCCGACCGTCCCGATGTTTTTGCCAGCGATCTGCCGACGGCTCGCGCACGGTTGAAAGGCGTACGGAGGGCAACGCGGCCAGTGCGGCCAGATCCATGCCATACGCCTCGTAGAAGAGATTGGTGAAATTAAAGCTCTCTTCGTTCTCGCTGCTCACCGTCTCCACCATGGATCCCCAGCTTCCCAAAGCCAGATAAAAGGCCAGCGAGGGATTCTTGCTTTGAAGCAACGTATCGACCTGCGTGATGAGTTCCGTGGTTTTCGCCGCCCGCCATTGGAGCCATTGCGCCCGGTAGGTTCCGGTGAGCGCTTGGTAGCGCAACTCAAACCGGTTCGAGGCCGTATCGCTGATGCCCAGGTCAATCCCCGTGTCCGCCTCAAAGTACCCCATCATATAGTCGCCATATCCATGTTCCAGCGAATGGAAGGCCCAGGGCGATCTTCCGGAGATAAACCAGAGCTTTATCCCTGCGCAGGCGGGGTGCCCTCCGAGGTCTGAAATCACATCCCCAATATGCCGCATAATGCGCTGACGCGCTACAGGATGTACGGGATTAATAAGTCCCCCGCCTCCAACCACATTACCACTGCGGTCGTAGAGTGCATACTCCTCCGTGTATTGATCGGGGGCCAGTAGGTCTTCGGGCAATGCCCAAAAGTTGATGGTCGCAATCAACTTTTTCCCGCGCCGTTCGAACAGGTCGAGCCAAAGCTGTTGCCAACCCTTGGTAAGGAATCCGGTTCCATCATACGCACCCGGCAAATCCTTATACACAAAGTCATAGCGCACGATCGGATAGCTCATGGCATTTTGTCCCGTGTAGTCCATGTAGTCGAGTAGGCTTTCTAAGGGATCCAGCAGATACCGCTTTTGTCCGGGGCCTCTTTGTTCTAGCTCGCCGTTGATCATTATTTCAAAGGTTTGATCTTCGTCCATGTGGCCAAACAGACGTTGGTCTTCTCCGACCGGCGTTAAGAGGGGAAGTTTGGGAAGCCGCCCGTTAATCGCATAGGCCTTGATGCTGGCGACGGCGGCGGGGTAGCCGTCAATCATGGTGCGCGCCTCGAAAAGGTAGCGCGAGGTCCAGGGGTAGAAAATATGGCGCGTCGTCGTCATCCCGCCTGCGCTCGGATATTCCACCCCACTTTGCACGCCGCCCGAGAGACGGTCGCGGATTTGCGTTGCGGAGGTGGACTCCCGATACATATAGAGCCCCATCGACCGCGGTTTATCGTCCGGCCACGTGATTTCCAGCACGACGGGCTCGCCGTTGGGGGTGAAAAAATCTAATTCATAGGAAAAACGATCAAAGTCGTCGGCGCCCGCCTCGCGGTAGGTGCCCACGCCGGGCACGGTGAGCACTTGGGTCGGGCCGCTGGCCACAAAGCCCTGTCCTTCCAGCGAGCAGTCGATGCTGCCCAATAACGCACCCAATTCGAGCGGCGCATCCGATTCCACCGCCGCGAGCTGAGGCGCATAGACCTCGATCGGGAAGATCCGTTGCCCCATTGCCCCTTCCCACGGAAGGCGACATGTTAGTCGATAGGAACCGGCCGACAACGATCCCACCGCCATTGAAATATTTTCGATATTCTGCTCCACAACCACGGGAACGGACTGCGAAGCCACGAGTGCACCCGCAAGCGTTCTCAACTCCATCTCCAACGTCGTCGCGATGGGAACGGGAACGGCGATGCCCAACCTAGGCGTCGCGATTTTCCCGCCCGCCGAAATTTCGACCTGCACCGTTTCGGCTTCACCGGCGCGGAGATACCGGCGCTGAACCACCATATCCACCGGCATGCCCCGCCGGTATTCCGTCGAAACATCGCGATCACTCAACGCCACATCGAAGACCTTCAACTCGTCGAAAGAAATCGGTGCGGGCGAATTTGCAAAACTGGTACTCGGCACGGAACCCAAAAAGATCCGCTGCATATCCTGCACGGCGAGGTTCCCGGTGCCCCGCCGAGGCATCTCCTTCGGAGCGGCATTTCTTCCGTGCTGATAGGCCAAGCCGTTGATATACATTTGAAGCCCGCCTTCGGTGTCCCAAACTAATCCTAAATGCATCCACTCGCCTTTAGGCCAGATCTCGCCAAGGAATCGATCCCGTTGCAACGGGCCGCTGTCCTCCTGATGCCCTGAGAAACGCAGTAAACGATCTACGAAAAGCCGGATGCGCTGGTTGGCTGAATTGTTGGCGGCGCCGGGTCCGTAGGCGCCGAACAGGTTGTAGCGCAAGGTCGGCCAGGCGGTGTCGTTGCCTTCCGGGCGTACCCAAAACAGGATCGACCCCGAAGCATTGGTGAACACATCGGAATATTCGATATACCCCGCGCCGGAGCATTGCACCGCGCCGCCCAGAACGCCTGAGGCCACGATCGATGCGCCAGAGTTCGCCGATGCAAAGACGGTTCCCTGACTATTAACTCCATGTAAGTTCGAATCAAACGAAACATACAGCGCCGGTTCCGGCGTACTTTCCACCCGAAAATAGTCAGCCGATATCACGCCCTGCAGTTGCGAGTTGTCGGCATTGTGGTTCACCACATTAAATAAAATTTGATCGGTTACCGTCTGGTTGCGGATCGCCACGTTCGTGGCCACCTGTTCATAGTTGTCCTCATCCGAAGTCCGCCGGACAATATCCACCTGCCCGGCAACATCGTCCACCTCGAATTTCCACGTATAAAAAGTACCCGATAAAGTAGCCACCGGAATCGCCGCCCAAGCCGCACCATCATCCACCCAAAGTGCCGTCGGCGTCAGCGTGGCGGTCAACCGAAAATCGCGGCGGGCATCCACCAAAACAATGCCCTTTCCCGCCACCGCATTGCTGGAAATAATTGCATCGGGAAACTGATCCGCACTCACGCGCATCGTTACCGTGTACCGATCGAAGAACATATCAGCTCTATACGTATCAAGTGGACCCGTATTAATTGTTGCGCTTCCGTCGGAGGCACCCTCCATCGAAACCACGGCCGTTCCATTCCCCACAGCAGGAGCTGTCCCCCCCGTTCCGGGAGACGCAAACCAGCCGATATCATTGATCGAAATCCCCCCAGCCAGCAACGTCCGACCGGAAGCTAACCCGGAAAAGTCATTCCAGTTTTCATCAATAAACGCAGCGCGATCAAAGGTGATGATGTTCCCGACTTGGAAGTAGTCGGCGGACACCTTGCCCTGGATTTGCGTATTTTCCGCATTATAATTCGTTCGGAGAAAGATGAGCTGATCGGCCGCGCCGGTACTTCTGATCGCCACATTAAGCCTAATCTGATTGAAGGCATTGGCATCGGATTCACGACGGTACACATCCACTATTCCCCCCGCATCATCGACCTCGAATTGCCACGTGTAGTCGGTACCGGCGACCGTAACCAGCGGAATTTGAGTCCAAGAGCTTCCATTATAGATCCAAAGATCGGTCGGAGTCACCAGAACCTCCAGTCGGAAATCCCGCCGAGAATCGACCAGCAAAATCCCTCTTCCCGCAACGGGCGACCCACTGATGGTCAAGTCAGGAAACTGATCCACCCGCACCCGCATTGTGATGACATAGCGATCGGAAAATAACTCAGAGCTGTAAGAATTTAAATTTCCGGTGAAGATTTGCGAGCTTCCACCCGTCGCTCCCACCATGGAAACAGTAGCCTCCCCGCTCGCCACCGACGGGGCCGTCCCCGAAGTTCCGGTGCTGGCGGCCCATCCAATATCATTGGCCAGGTCTCCGCCCGCATACACGTTTTTAGTCGAGGCCGAGCCCGTGAATCCATCCCAGCTCTCATTAATGAACGCGGCATCGTTGGTCACCGCAGCGCCAACCGAGGCATCAATTCCAAAAATTAAAACGGCAAGTACACTTACTACTACTTTGTAATTAATCATAATGATTCCTTTTTAATAACAAGATATAAAAAATATTTGTTTAACTCCTGCTTAACAACAGAGCGGAAAAAAGATAGGTGTAGTCACTAGCATGCCCATCAGGACGAGAGGATTACTTGATTTCATCGTTAAAATAACTCCAGTTGGTAGAATGCGGCGGCGTTGGTCGGCGGGTTTGAATCCACCCATACATTGGTTCCATTCGGACTGCGGGGCAGATCAGCGGACACCTGTATCCATTCGTCATCCACGAGTGAGGTAGAACGAAAAACTTTAAAATTCGACGCGCTAAAATCTTCGACCGAATACCACGTCAATGTGTTTCCCGCAGGAGCTACCGCGATTTGCTGAAAATAAAACGGCCCCGTGGGAGGGGGTGATCCAGGAGCAAAGAGATCATCACCCGAAAGGTAAAGAATGGATTGAGAACCGCTAGAGAGAGTGAAGTAATCTGCGGTTAGAATGCCTTGTATCTGCGTATTATCTGCGTTGTGGCGAATGACATTCACAAGCAGCTGATCCGGCGCATTTTGATTCCGAATTGAAATATTACTCGCGAGTATCGTAAAGGCCGTAGCATCCGATGCGCGACGGGAAACCGCAACCGTTCTAGCAGCATCGTCCACCTCAAACTGCCACGTATAACTCGTATTCATGGCCGTGGCGACCGCGATTTCAGTCCAATCATTTGCCGCGTTTTCAATCCAAAGACTCGTTGGCGTCAGCACCGCCTGAAGACGGTTATCCCGACGGATATCCACCAGTTCGATCCCCTCGGGGGGGCCGTTAGTGGTAGAGAAGGTGATGTCGGGAAATTGACCGACGCTAACGCGTGTAGTGGCCACATAGCGGTCTGTGAAAAGTCCCGCAGCGGAAGACCCATCTAGCCCCGAAGTAAATGTTTGCGTAAATCCGGAGGAGGCTCCCACCATGCTGGTGGTTAGTTTTCCACCGCTCACAAACGGGGCCGGTCCGCCAATACCTGTCGCCAGGAACCAGCCGATGGAAATCCCGCTACCGATCGCTTCCACTTGCAAGTCATTCCAATCTTCAGAAACAAACAAGGCGTCCCCAAACAATTCAGGCGGCAGGGATAGATAAGGCGGAATGGCTCCCGTCCGCAATGCCTTGGAGGTGGTCAGACGCTGGGCGTTAGCCAGCTCGCCGGCATCGATCGAGGCCTGAATGGCATTCGTCAGATCAGGCAAGCTTCCGGCGGGCGAGCCCGGCATGCTGGTGACTTGACCGAGCTTAGCTTGCATCCATGCCGTTGCATCGGCCGACACGGAAACTTGCCAACTCGCCGGAACGGCAGCGCCATCGATTCGGAAGGAGCGGAGCTCGAAGGGCAGGAGGTCTAGCCCCAGATCACCCGCGGTGATCGCAAGCGACTGTCCGGTTGAAAGGTCTACCGCAAAAACAGGCGAACCGGAGAAGGACACGGTTCCAGTCACCGGGAAGGCGCTGAGGTTGGCGAAGTAGAGATAGGTTCCTCCGGCCGTTTGTAACGAGCGGGCCACCACGGGATCTTGCGGGCCGGGAATGTCCAAAAACGCACCGGCGGGCAGAGCCCGATAAGCACGAGCAAATTCGCGGGCATAGCCATCGCGCCCCGCGGTACCCAGCGGTTGTCCACCGATCAGAATGGCCTGACCATCCGTTGCAGCCAATGCCTGCACGAGCTCTTGAAGGAAAAACCGGCCATGCGCCTTGATATCGGCATTCTGGAAGTAGCTTTTGTACACCGTATTATTCAATGAGTCGTTGAAGGATTCAAAAAAACGTTGGTAGCTCCATGATGCGGCGCGACCCGTGGCGCGGATGTCGGAAAACTTATCCGGTGCCCACAGCAACTCGTTGGCGGTGGATTCCCGTCCATCCCAATGTTTTTGCCAGCGCGGCCACGACGGCTGGCGCACGAGTGAAAGGCGCACGGAAGGCACGGTGGCCAGTGCGGTCAGATCCATGCCATACGACTCGTAAAAGAGGTTGGACAAAGTAAAGTTCTCTTCGCTCTCGCTGCTCACCGTCCCCCCTTTGCTCCAGCCATCAAGTCCCAGATAGAGCGATAGGTCAGGGTTTTTATTTTGAATCAAGGTATCGATTTGTGTGATGAACTCGGTGGTTTTTCCCGCCCGCCATTGGAGCCATTGCGTACGGTAGGTTCCGGTGAGGGCTTGGTAACGTAACTCAAACCGGTTCGAGGCCGTATCGCTAATGCCCAGGTCGAGGCCTGTTTCCGTCTCGAAGTGCTCTACCATATAGTCGCCATATCCATGCTCCAGCGAGTGGAAGGCCCAGGACGATTTCGGGGTAATAAACCAAAGTTTTATCCCTGCACAGGCGGAGTGTCCGCCGAGGTCTGAAATCACATCCCCAATATGCCGCATAACGCGCTGACGCGCCACGGGATGCACGGGATTGATGAGGTTGTCAACCACATTGCCATCGCGGTCGTAAAGCGCATAGGCTTCCGTGTGTTGATCCGGGGCCAATAGGTCTTCAGACAATCCGCTAAAGTTGATGGTTGCAATCAACTTTTTCCCGCGCCGCTCAAACAGGTCGAGCCAAAGCTGTTGCCAGCCCTTCGTGCGCAATCCAATTCCATCGTACGTACCCGGCAAGTCCTTTAAAAGAAAGTTGTAGCGCACGACCGGATAACTGATCGTATTTTGTCCCGTGTAGTCCATGTAGTCGAGCAGGCTTTCCATCGGGTCTATCGCATATCGCTTTTGGCCGCTCCCCTTTTGCGCCAGCTCGGCGTTGATCATTATTTCAAAGGTTTGATCTTCGTCCATGTGGCCAAACAACCGTTGCTCTTCTCCGACCGGCGTTAAGACGGGGAGTTTGGGCAGCCGACCGTTAATCGCATAGGCCTTGATGCTGGCGACGGCGGCGGGATAGCCGTCGATCATGGTGCGCGCTTCGAAAAGATAGCTCGAAGTCCAGGGGTAGAAAATGTGGCGTGTCGTCGTCATCCCGCCTGAACTCGTATATTCAAAGCCGCTCTGGATGCCTCCCGAAAGGCGGTCGCGATGTTGGGTGGCGTTGGTCTCTAGATACATATAAAACCCCATCGACCGCGGTTTGTCGTCCGGCCACGTGATTTCTAGGATGACGGGCTCGCCGTTAGGGGTGAAAAAATCCAGTTCGTAGGAAAAGCGATCAAACTCGTTGGTGCCCGTCTCGCGGTAAGTTCCGACGCCGGGTACGGTGAGCACTTGGGTCGGGCCGCCGGACACAAAACCCTGCCCGCCCACCGTACAATCGATACTCCCCAACAACGCACCTCGCTCGAGCGGCGCATCCGATTCCGCCGCCGCAAGCTTGGGCTGGTATACTTCAATCGGGAAAATTTGTTGCGCCGTCCCGCCGTTCCACGGGAAGCTACATTTCAGTCGATAGGATCCGGAAGGCAATGAGCCGACCGCCATAGAAATTTTTTCGAGATCCTGCATCACGACCTCGGGAGTCGACTGCGAAGCCACTACAGCCCCGGCTAGCGTGCTCAACTCCATCTCGAACATCATCGAGATCGGAACCGGAACGGCGATACCTACTTTGGGCGTCGCTATTTTTCCACCCGGCGTGAGGTCGACTTGCACCGTTTCCGCTTCATTCGCGCGGAGATAGCGGCGTTGGACGATCATATCCACCGGCATGCCTTGCCGGTATTCAGTCGAAACCTCATGATCC
>JAJRRI010000098.1 GCA_024279685.1 Verrucomicrobiota bacterium
TGGAAGGTGGATGGAGCCCAAAACATACTCGACATCCGAACCTCCGTCATCGGCGACACCTACGACGGGTACTGGCAGTACCGGCATCGCAAGGCAAAACTCGATAGGGCGGCATGAAACGCCCTAGCCACGTTTTTCATCGCATCGGCACCCTATACATGGCTTTATAATTTGCTATAGGGGTATCCACTTGAGTGGACTAACATCTATCCATTGGGTTTTGGGAGCGCAAATATCGTGAGCGCCCTACAATATGTAGTACCTAGTCCAGCGAAGTGGATATCCCCAATTTGCTATACATGGAATTATGCAAGCGCTAAATTAATATTTACATGGGTGCAGGTTTTAAAAAACTTGGATATTCTTTTTCTTTAGCCTATTGAAAGAGAGAGGATTGCGGTTTAAAAAGGGCTAAATTTGCTCAGAAGTTCGGTTTAGCCAAAGCAAAAAGGTGCCATCCAGGACGGACACCTTTTCCGGCTTGTGCGAGCCGTTTGAAAAGTGATACGTGGTCTCCATTTTATGGGGTGTAAAAAAGTCCAGCCTATCGGCCAGACGTGGAGACCACACTCATATTTTAACAATCAAAAAAACGCTTCCGAGTTTGAGGCTTGTGGTGCGGTCAGGTTGTTGCCGTAAACCCAGAGTTTTCTCAAAGGATCTAAACTCTACGTTACTTGAAAAATTGCTGAAGGATTTCAGCTACCAATGTATCAATATACATTTCTTGGTCTGCTACTGATTGATTGGCCAGTGTTCCGGTAAGGGCGTAATTTCGGTAAACTAGTTTGTAGGTTTTCGCGTCAATCAAATCGATTACCAATACTCTCTTTTGGATCGCTTCTGGGTAATGCTGTTTCATCCCTTTTTTATGAGCAAATGCCACAATATCCGAATAGTCCTGTAAACCAAAGTACTGGTTGCTGTAGGACGTACTGACGTTGTCTTGAAGAATAATTAAATGAGCGACGATGAGATCGGCTTTTCCGTTCACCATCTTTAGGCCATTTTTTTCGACTTGAGCGTTAATAGATTTCTTAATCATTGAGTTGGCCGCAACAAACGCGGGTTGGTCATCTGCGCCAAGCGGGGCATTCGGTGCAATAAAGCGGACCGTGGAATAGCCCTTGCTGTTCCCCTTAGGCATAGGAATAGAGGTGCATCCTGAAAAACAGATGGCAAGTAGGGTGAGTAGAGCGAAACGGCTGGTGTTCGATAGTTGTGTGAGCATATTCCAAATCCTTTTTATAGTTGAGCTGACTATACTAAATTCGTTGGTTTCTTTATACGGAAGCCGAGAGAGCTTTGCAATCCTCTCTCTGACATTACTGGAGAAAAGGGAAGCGTTTTTTGGATTGTTAAAATATGAGTGTGGTCTCCACGTCTGGCCGATAGGCTAGACTTTTTTACACCCCATAAAACGGAGACCCCACGCATGAAATGCCCTTTCCACGTTTTTCATCTGCACCCAAAATAGATTATGAAAATAAATTTAGTTTGCAGTGCCGTTATGAAAAGAGCAAATTCCCACCTGATTGCTACAAGGGAGATCCACACTATGTCCGCTACCTATTCAAGTCCGAAAATTGCTCGCGAATTGAAAAAACAATTTGGGAATGAGGCTCGTACAATCAAGGTTGACATGAAGTACGCGAAAGAAATCGGCGGATTTATTGCGAAAGTGGAATCCGCCCAACGCAAAACGGTGGGAAGCAAGCTTAGCTTTAAGTAGAAGTTCCCGAAGATGAAAAATGCTCACAGAGACACGAGTCCCGACGATGTCCGATTTGTTGATCTTGACCACCCCTTCTCCAGCTTCGACCTGATCGATGATGCCTTTCAGGGGATTCCCGCAGTTCGCCGTTGTTTTTCCCTCGCTCGCTCCTTCCTTTGTAAAACCTTGGTCATCGAAGATATTCCAGCTACGGGAATTATTGAAGAAGAGAATTTAGAGCTGGTTGATTTATCCCCTGAATATACATGCCGAGGCCTAAAGCGCCTTTCTTTTTGGAAATCGGATTTTAAAACGACCCGCGGGATTGTCAGCCGGAATAATGATGATCTGGTGGGATACGTAATCCTTAAACGGGACTATATTCCCGGCGATAAGGATCAATGGCACATTTTTGAAGCGGTTTTCAAAAAGTATGAGCATGTACATAATTGCGTGCCTTCTCCCGGGAATTATGGGGTTTCTTTCTTGGATAAGAGTTTCTCAATTAAAGGTGTTTTGTATTGTCAGCAAAATGCGCTGAATAAGGCTTGTGCTCATGTGGCATTAAGGTCTCTTTTATCGAGATTGGTTCCCGACGAAAATATTTCCTATCGGAAGCTAAATGAGATTGCCCGGCAGGTTTCATCGGAATCATATCATCCCCCAGATGGATTACAGTCTGTTTCTACTGGCCAGACTCCCCGAACACTACTATCTGATCAACTCCACCAATCAATACGGCCCCAGCTTTATCGAGGTGCCGAGTAAATTGATTTCCCACACCCCCGTAATACGAACTATTCAGTGAGGATGAAATTTTATTTTGCTGAGTGGAGGGCTATTTCATCATGCCAAAGAGCTGAGCTGCAGCGGGCATGGTTGGGCTGTGATCGCCTTTTAGCAGGCCGGTATCCGCCCGGCTAAAGAGAGCCGAAAGGATAATCTTCTGCTGCTCGTCAGAGACAGCGCCCCGCTGGAGCAATGAAAGATAGACATAGGTTAGTTGCCTTCGTTCCTCGGCATCCCGGGCCAAGTGGTAGGAGCTAATGGCAAACTTAGCGAGAAAGTGGACGACGTAGAGTGAAAGCGAGGTGACGGTCAGCAGAAGAAAACTTCCCTTCAGCGTGTTGAGATTCCACTTCCCCGCTTCAAGCCATTCCGGTGGCCAGTTGTATAAAAGAGCCCCTAAAATACCTACAAGAACAACAACGGTCACGCTTGCGGCAATCGCAAAACCCCGACCTGTTTCACGGTGGCGCTTCTCCAGCTTTTCCCAATATTTTACGGGAGCTTCGAGCATCAACTTATTTTTATAAAGTTCTTCGAGCTCCTCCACCCGCTTATTCCAGTTTTGTTCATCGGTATTAAAACGGTCTTCCCACTGTTTCTTACTTTCATTAAACCGCTCTTCCTGTGAAGCCATTTGCTCGTAATGATTTTGCGAGGCCCCATCTACCAACTTTTTAAACTTGGTAGAGCTTCTTTTTTTCCAATCCCGATATTCCTTGCAGAATGCGGTGAAGGTTTCTTCACGGGCGGTTTGCTGCCCCTCGCCTTCCGTCAAAAAGACATTGAAGCGAGATTGGGCATCGGCCAAAGACGTTTCACCCTCGTTCAACTTGGAATCCAGTCGATCATTTAGGTTCTGATATACATAGGCATCAAATAGTCCCCAAAACTGATTTTTATCCCATCCGTTGGTCTGTGGCCCTGCGGTAGTCGAATCCAATACACCCGCTAAAAACGCTCGATACCCCACATCGCCATATTTTTCGCGAACATGCACCGCTTCTGTTGTAAAAGCGGAGTCCGAATAGAGGATGTATTGATTATTTCGAATGGTTGAATTGGTTGCATTGGTTGCATTCAAGATCAAAAGGGCAGCATTTAGTTGCTGAAGAAAAGAGTTTTCGTTATTTGGGTTGGTTACCGCATTTCGAATGGAACCCAAGGCTTGGTTAAATTTGGCGGCAACCTGCGGATCGCTGGATTTCCAGTATTCATGTTCTTTTTGAATAAAGTCGTGCAAGCGGCTCAACGACCGAAATTTCCGGGTGGTTTCGTCGGGAAACAGTCGGATGACTACCTTTTGATCGGCAAACCACTTTTTTATATTTTCGGGAACTTCTATGGGCATAATCTTTCTCCTGCTTTTCGTGACGAAAAACCGGCTGGAAGCGCGGTTCTACATTTTCTAAAACTCCCCTTTGAAGGCGCGTTGGAGAAGGGCGTTGAAGAGATCGTCGTGCTGATCGTATAAAGCCTGCTCGCGGGATTTCTGGGTGTTGATTTCTTGAACCTGTATAGCAAACTCATTCTGAAGCTCTACAGGTGGCTTCAATATAGGAATGTCCTGCAACTCTTGTGCATTAATATTAGCCATGCCTACAATGCTTTTGCATTTTCTGCTCAGATACAACTTGGCCCAAGTCGAATTTAGATGCGCAGAGATATACTCAATATTCGCCATTTTATTCGGACGAACCCTGATCAAATATCCAGCATAAGCCATAGGTTTCTTTTCGCGGTATACAGCGGTTTTACCAACCAGCTCTCGACTGTTCGTGCGGTTGAACAACATATCGCCTTTGTGAACGAGATACTTATCAAGCTCCTTTTCCTCAAGGTCACAGTATTTGAGTGAGGAAAAATCCCAATTCCCTTCATAGGTAATGTTGCCCATTCGAAGCACGGGGTACTCCCCTTTGGAAAGGTCTGCTTTCTTACTGGTACCGTATTTGGCTTCAACAACTAGATCGCGAATAGTTCCCGCAGGCCAACTTTTCTGATTATTGACGGGGTCGCCGAAGGTTTTTAGGAAGAGGGAGCGGATGAGGTCGTCGTAGAGGGCTAGGTTCTCGCGGCGCTTGCGGCGCGCCGCGTCCGCCAAATCCAAGATCTCCGCGATCCGCCGCTGTTCGGGGAGCGGCGGGAGGGGGATTTTAATATCAAGCAATCTTGCCTTAGTAAGGCTCGGAATTGTTACCGTTGTATTCAACCTTTCGAAATCAAACTGAATACAAAAATAATAAAGAAATTTTGGATCCAATAGTTTTCGATTTGCAGACAAACCAAATGCGGTATCCACATTCCAGAACTTTTCCTGAACAAAAATTGGACTATTTATATTTCCTTTTCGACCAATTATTACGGTGCTTTCTTCGCACAAATAATCATTGGCATAACCCATTACCCCACCACTTCCATAAATTGGATAGCAACCATTAGCGTCTAAAACTTGTTTTTGGTTTTTGCCATTAATGATCGTTAAAACATCTGACCATCGAACCCTTTTCACATTTTTCATTTTTTCACTCATGGATTAGCCGATGGGGTGCGGGGTTGGAGAATATTGCGTTGGAGCGAAGCGGAAACATAATTTCCGCAGGAAATAACGAAGAGGTTCATATCGAACAAGGAATGTTGAATTTCGAAGGGAATGTAAAACAGGGTTGAAAGGCCGGTGACGGTGCGGGATAGCAGGCGGGACGCCTGCCCGGTTGAGGGAGAGATGGGAAATCACGTCAGTACCTGCCAGTGGCCGCCTTTGTTGGGACCAATCCGTTTAATGAGCCCTTTTTTCTTAAGCAGGACGATTTGTTTTTCAACGGCTCGCGGGGTGAGCCCCATTTTTTCAGCAAGTTCTTTGGCACTAACGGTTGTGTTTTTACGCATGATCCGCAGGATTTTATCCGAACTTTTATCCGAACTTTTATCCGAACCTTTATCCGAACCTTTATCCGAACCTTTCACCACAGTTCCAGAAAGATAGGCAGGGCCGGTTTCAGCGATGCGACCCGATGAGGAATCTTGACCGGATGGCTCGCAGGAATACGGCTCAAGAATCTCCCAGTATCCACCTTTGTCAGGGCCAATGCGTTGTATCTGCCCATTTTTCTTAAGCATAGTAATTTGTTTTTCAACGGCTCGCGGGGTAAGTCCAATTTTTTCTGCCAACTCAACGGCACTAATCCGTGCTTCTTCACGCATGATTCGCAGGATTTTCCCCGATGTTTTCTCCGAACTTTTCTCCGAACTTTTCTCCGAACTTTTTTGGACGGGATCGAAGGGGAATTCAACCCACATATCGGAGTGGTCGGCCTGGATTTTGGGCGGGGGAACGTTTCCGGATTGGCAGGCGGCGACCATTTTTTCAATGCCTCGTCCCCAGGCTTCGATCATTCCGGCGCGGAAAAAGGTGTTGGCGATGTCGGGATTGAAGGGCTGGGAGGCATGTTTCCCGAGCAGTTTGTCGAGGGTCCAGTCGGCGGGCAGTTGTCCGGGGTTCCAGATGCGGATTTTATCGGTATACACCCGAATTTGAATGGGCGCGGCGACGGAATAGTCGCGGTGAACAATGGCATTGTGCAGGGCTTCGCGCAGCGCTTCTTCCGGGACGGGATAGCGTTCGACTCGCTGTATTCCGCGATAGGAGATGGTGGCTTCGGTATATTTAGTCAGCAGGAGATCCATGGTTTTGGAGATCTGCGTAAACAGGTCCCCGCGAATCTCATCTTGAAACCGCAGGTCGGACTCGTTTCGGAAAAATCCGATTTTGATAAAAGAACCCGTTACAAATTTTTCAGGGTCGGGATGACAGAGCAGTACCACCGCATTTTTAAGGTAGTCGCCTGCCGTGAGTTTTAGCTTTTCAATCAGAGCTGGATCACCGACGGCGAGGTCGGCGGAAAGCATGCGTTTACTATCGGCGGCCCGGCTTCGAAATTCAGCCAGTGCTTGCGGGGAGAGATCCGCCACGGAGACTCCCGGGCTGGGAATGCCGTCCCAATGCACGCCGCGTTTTTTCATGAGAAAGCGTTCCAGTGCCATTCCTTTGAGGGATTGCGTGGTACTACCGGAGCGATAGAAATATTCGCCGCGAAAACTGATGGGGTTGGGATAGGGCTCCACTTGAATTTCAAGCGAGTCACCATCTGGGCATAGATTTACATCCACCATCACGCCCAGCACATCGCGCACTTTGTTCGGCAGATCCTCCAGCAGTTTGGCGCTGTTTTTAAGTCCGACGGGATGGCCTTCGTCGTCGCAACCAATAACCAGCCGCCCGCCTTGCGCATTGGCAAAGGCGCAGATGGTTTTGAGCCACTCATCTTTCCAGAGCTGTTTATATTCGCATTGCTGGTGTTCGGTCATTTCAACAGGGTCTCGATCTTTTCCAAGGCTTGGAAGCTTTCTGCGGCATTTTCCTCGAGCTCGGCGCGGGGGACATAGAAGGCTTTGGCTTTGCGGTCGGTGAAGGCCTTCAAATCGCCCTTTCCATCGTTCCATATTTGCCAGCTTTTTACCAACGTCGGCAGGTCGTTTTTCTGAATGGGATTACGTTTATCGTCGAGGCTGAACCCGTCGGCCTGGACATCATAGAAAAAGACGTTTTCGGTTTTGCCGCCTTTGGAAAAGATGAGGAGGGCGGTGCTGACTCCGGCGTAGGGTTTGAAAACGCCGGAGGGGAGCGAGATGACGCCTTCGAGCTGGTTGTCTTCGATCAGGGTGCGGCGCACTTTTTTATGCGCATTGCTGGAGCCGAAGAGTACGCCGTCGGGGACAATCACGGCGGCGCGTCCGCCGGTTTTGAGCATGCGTTCCATCAGCATCAGGAAGAGCAGTTCGGTCTTTTTGGTGGTGACCTTGCGTTTAAGCGAGGCCGCCACGCCTTCGGCATCGAGCGATCCTTTGAAGGGCGGGTTGGCCAGAATGAGATCAAAGTGGTTGGTGGCGAGTTGGGTAGCGCGTTCTTCGAAGCGGTTGCCGAGGGTGTCCATATAGGTGATGGAGGGTTCTTCGATGCCGTGCAGCAGCATGTTCATGGCGGCAATGCGCAGCATGGTTTGGTCGAAGTCGAACCCGACAAAGGCCTCGGTTTGTAGGTGCTTGCGATAGGGTTCCAATCGATCACCGGGATAGATTTTATAGGAGGTTCCGTCCTCGTCCGTTTGTTCGATAACGAATTCGGGCGAGGTATATTTTTCCTGCAAATATTCCATGGTGGTGGCGAGGAATCCGGCGGTGCCGCAGGCGGGATCGGCGATGGTCATGTCGGCGGTCGGGTCCATCATTTCCACCATGGTGCGGATAATGTGGCGCGGGGTGCGGAACTGTCCGTTGATGCCGGCGGTATTGAGCTTGGAGAGCACATATTCGTAGAGGTCGCCCTTGGTATCGGCCCGTTCGAGCGGTAGGGCGGAAATACGGTTGACGGCTTCGACGAGCAGCTCGGGTTTGTCGATCATGAATTGGGCGTCTTTGAGATAGCGCCCGACTCCATCGCTCGTAGCCATGTGTTCCTTGATGAAGGGGAAGACCTCTTCCCGCACAATCTTCATTAGGGTCGGTGCGTCCTTGGTCTTAAAATTGCGCCAGCGTAGGTTGGGCTGGTCTTTGGGGAAGATTAGTTTAGCACGACCGCCCTGGTTAAGGATGCGCTCGCTCATGTCTTCGCGGATGTCGAGAATGCGGATAAACATGAGGTAGGAAATCTGCTCTACCACGGTCATAGGGTTCGAAATGCCACCGGTCCAGAACTCGGTCCAGAGGGCATCGATTTTTCGTTTTAAGTCGCCTGTGATCATGCTTGGTTAATCTCCTTTACGATGGTGACCAGTTCGTTCTTCAAGGGGTCGGGAAATACGCTATCCAATCCGCCGAGTTCGGAAAAGGGTGAATGGTAGAGTTGCTCAATGCGCAGGGCGCCGTGGTTGGAAATATAGCTTTTCATTAGGTCGAGGAAGCGGAGCTGGTTGGCGGTCATTTCGGGGTGAGATTGTGCAAACCCGGTAAAGCGAGTGTTCACCTCTGCGGCGGAAAGGCCGATGATATGGTAGAGCGCTTCTTCCAGCTTGTCGGCATTGGTCGACTCCAGCAGCATTTCAAGATCGAGGTTGGGATCGCGCAAGGCCACCTGTGCGGTCAGTTCGGCAATGTCGTCCTCGGAAACGGGCTGGCCCGCGCGGATTTTCTGCAATGCGGCGGATTGATCCATGATTTCATTGAGCACCTGCTCAACGCGGTGGCGGTAGGTCCGCATGGCATCGGTTTTTAGTTGAACCGTACTTTCGGCGATCGTTCCATCCACAATTTCTTCCCCCGTATCGGTGATGTCAATCATCAGCGGTTCCGTACGCGGTGTTCCGGTGGTGGCCAGATGCATGATGCCCCGCAGGGTTTCGCGCATTTCTTCCAAGGATTGGACGGTGGCTTCCATCCAAAATCCATTGTGCTTGCACTGATCGACCGCCCCGATTTTTTCGCGCACTTGATTGAGATTAACCGGAAGTCGGGCAACCCATTCCTGAACGATATCGCGTAGGTCGTCATAGTCGGAACTTCCGGTCAACTTTGCGACGGCGGCGCGGGTCATGAGCAGGTCAAGTTTGTAGGCGGCCTCTTTGGCCTGTGGCTGGCGCCACTGCATGAGCGGTGTAATCTCGCTGGAGAGCAGACGCACCACCTGAACATCAAATCGCTTTAGACGGTCGGGTGCCTGGACGATTTCCACTTCGCGCCGTTTTTCTTTTACGAAGATGGATGTTGAGGGGAGCGCCTTGATGTCCTTTTCAATCCGGTCGATGGCTAGATCGAAGGCGGCCACATCTTGCTGTTGCAGCGCCGCGTTGGCCAGTGCAATACGCTCTTCGAAGATGTGCTGGAAGATGCTTTTGGAAACCGAGGGTTCGCACTCGTCTGGATGTTCGCCGAAATAGTCAAAGTTACCCCAGTGGTCGAAAATGTAGAATTCCGATTTGTTTTCCCCCTCTCCGAAAAGGTTTTTACAGAGTCGGGTGCCGCGCCCGATCATTTGGCGAAATTTGACGTAGGACTTCACCGGCTTGTGGAAGACGAGATTGACCACTTCGGGAATATCGATGCCCGTGTCGAGCATGTCGACGGAGATGGCCACCATGAGTTTCTGCTCCGTCTTAAACTGGGTAATCAAATCCTCGCGGCGCGGTTCTTTATTGTCGATGACCTCGCAAAACTCGGCACCATATTGTGGGAAGAGTTCATAGAAGAGGTCACGCAGGAAGATGGCGTGGGTATGCTTGCGGGCAAAGAGGATGGTTTTTCCAAGGGTTGAACCATCCGCATTGCGAATGCCGCGTTCCATGAAGAGGCGCAAGACTTTTGCCTCGGTGTCGCGGTTGTAAACAGAGGAATCCACTTGGTTGGCGGCATAGTCCACCGTCTCCGCGGCCTCTTCGAGCTGTTCTTCGAGTTGGGCCTGTTGTTCGGACGTCATTTCACTGTATTTAATCCCGTCCGAAAGGAACTGGGTGGTGTGCTTGATGACGCGGTAGGGCACGAGATAGGGCGGGCGGTGGTCAATGGCTTCTTCATAGGAGAAGTAGGAGGTGGGATCCTGATCCTCGCATTCGAACATGCCGTAGGTATTGTGGTTGATGCGATCGCGCGGCGTGGCGGTGAGCCCGACCTGTAGCGCATCAAAATACATGAAAATTTCGCGGTATTTATTGTAGATACTGCGGTGCGACTCGTCGGCAATGATGAGGTCGAAGAAGCCGGTATCAAAGTGAGTGAAGGCTTCGGCCATGCCGGGATAGGTGGAGAGGTAGATCCGCTTGTTCTGGTCGCCCCGGGTGCGCTTGCTAACATAGAGGCGCGGCTCGTGGGGTAAAAACTCGGCAAAGGCATCGCTGGCCTGTTTGCGTAGCTCGCGGCGGTCGCACAAAAACAGGACGCGCTGAACCCATCCTGCGCGAAAGAGCATCTCGCACAAGGCCATGGCCACCCGGGTCTTTCCGGTGCCGGTGGCGAGCACGATCAACGCTTTGCGTTTTTGTTGGGTGTCAAATTTTTCGGTGACGCGGGTGACCGTTTCGATCTGAAATAGGCGGTCAATGATTTCGGTTTTTGGTCCCAAGTCCGCGAGCGTCTTCCGGTCGCGGGTTTTTTGGATGCAGTAGCGCAGGCTATCCTTTGAATAGTAGCCATAGATCTTACGGGGAATCTCGCCCTTGGCATCATCCCAGATCCAGAGGTCAAAGCCGTTGGTGTAGAAAATGACAGGGCGCTGATTGTACTGGCGCTCTAGATCGTCAGCATAGAGTTTGGCTTGCCTCTGGCCTGCCGAGGCCTTGACGGATGTCTTTTTGGCCTCCACAACGCCCAGCGGAAGTCCGTTGTCATCGAACAGCACATAGTCGGCATAGCCGATGCCGGTTGGGGTCGGTTGGTTTTTGACTTGAACCTCCTGCTGTACCTCTGAGGTGTCTTTACCCTCGGCACCAACATTCCAACCGGATTCCATCAGGGTGATGTCAATGATACGCTTGCGGGTTGTTTCTTCATTAAACTCCAAGGCTTCGGCGGTCTGCTGCCCTTGTGCCATGAGCTGTTCAAGTTCCTGATTGGTTTTAGCTGTTGCGGCGGCTTCCTCGCGCGCCTCTTCGAGTTGTTCGAACAAAGCAATCAATTCATCTTTGCGCTCGGCCAGTTGGTTTTGAAGGTGGTTGCGTTGTGTTTTTCGTTCTTGTTCGGAGGCTGGAGGTGGAATTTCAGAGAAGGAACCCGTGGCTGACCGCTCGCCGCAGAGAAAGGTCATAAAGAACCACTGAGCGAGGGTATAGGTCTCTTTTAGCATCCAGTTGGAGGTGGTAGCAGCAATCCCTTGGTCGTCGCCATGAGCGGCTTTATTTCCGTATTTTCGCAAGGCGCCCAGTTTTTCGAGCACGACGCGGGGAGTGGCATGCTTAAATTCATCGTGGTTGAGTAGGTCAACGAACGTGTCGTAGGGGCCGCGATGGAATCCGTTGGTTTCATAGATCAGCTTGACCATGCGTTCGGCAAATAAGCGCATCTTGGTGAGGGAGCCCATTGGGTCGGTCCAGGCATACTTCTCCGCGAACCCTCCCAGATCCGCCAACTCAGCATATTGCGCCCTCAAAAACTCAAAATTTTTCGATTCGACCATACTTTCCCCTGTCTGACTTGATCGTGCTTCTAACACACCGAGTCTTGCCCAAATAGAGATTCTGACGTCAGGCGACGTCGATAATCGTTAATTTATTTTCCAGATAGACCTCACCAAAAACCAACTTTTCATAGGAGGAAGAATTATATCAGCAAGGGCTCCATCTATAAAAGGCCTTTTTTATCTTTGTCGGAGTACGGTAAACGACAAATTAAAAGGCTCATGGCATGCGCTAAAATTAGGGTCGAGGCGGAACGCGTAATTTTTAGGTGCGAGTTGCTGTCCGAAATAAGCCTTTTCTCCATCCAATAAGAACGGCCGCGATGACCATGAGGATGGAGTAGAGTTGGCCTTTGGTGAGCCAATCGAAGTAGAGGGTACTATCCGGTTCGCGGAAGAATTCCATGCCGATGCGGGCGAGGGCGTAGAGCAGGAGAAAGCTGGCGCCTAACGCGCCAGGGCGTTTCCCCCAGGCGGTGCGGCGCAGCAAGAGCATGATTCCAAAAACCAGGAAGCCTTCCGCAAAAGCTTGGTAGAATTGCGACGGATGCCGCGGCATCAATGTGCCGGCTTCGACCAACTTTTCAATCATCGGTCGGTCGTACTGGCCATAAGCCAACCCGATCTCCTGTGGAAAGATAACGCCCCACTTGACGGCAGTAACACGACCCCAGAGCTCGCCATTAATAAAGTTGGCCAGCCGCCCGAAGGCAAAACCGAGTGCCGCCGTGCAGGCCATATGGTCGGCCAGATTCCAGAATGAATGCTGGTGTTTTTTGGCGTACCACAGCATGAAACCGATCGCGCCAAGTAGCCCCCCGTGACTGGCCATACCCCCTTCCCAAATCTTAAAAAGATAGAGCGGGTTGCTTAGGAATGAGTCGAATCCGTAGAGTAAGACATAGCCTATCCGTCCGCCGAGAAATACACCGAAGAAAGCCAGCGTGATCACAAAATTGCTCACTTCCGCCACCGGCACTTCAAACTCATCTTTTTTCGCCCAATTCCGTAGGAGCAGGATCGCTGCGACGAAGCCGAGCAGATAGGAGAGTCCATACCAGCGAACCGCCAGCGGGCCTCCAAGTTCAAACACGACCGGGTTAATGTTGTGGATATAGTGCGTCATGGCCAACAACTATATGGAGCCGCCGTTTGAAATCAAAATGATTCGTTGGGAAAGGTTTGTGGTACCGAATTTCCCGCTCCGCATTCCCGATTGAAGGATCACTTCAATTCGCCGCTCCAAGGATGCTCTATTCAAGGTATAGGGAGGCGTGTGGAGGGAGTGCCCTAGAATTCATTTTTGCTGAATATTACGGGCGATTGTTGCGGAGGCGCTTTAAAAGTATGCGAAATAAAGGGGAAAGTATTTGACCTGGTGTGTCGCATAGTGGCATAAGATCCCATGAAAGGGAGCGAAGTGGAGTGAATAGTATGACCGAGACAAATGATATTCAGGCCCTATTTGTTGGTTCGTATACGCATTCATTGGATGCGAAACGCCGGATTATTTTTCCGTCCAGTTGGCGGAATTTGGCGGGTGGGCGCAATCAACTATTCGCTTTTCCGCACCCGGACGACAAGTGTCTCTACCTCTATACAGCGGAAGAAATGATGCGTCGATTGAACCAACTGCGCACCGGCGGCCCGATCGATAAACTGGATCAGCAAGCCATCCGTTCCTTTACGGCCGGGGCGGACATGCTGGTATGGGATACGCAAGGGCGGGTTCGCATTGGCGAAAATTTACTGGCGCATGCCGAGGTGAAGCAACAGGTAGTTTTGGTAGGCACCCTCACGCGCATCGAACTCTGGAGCGCCGAGAATTTTGATTTGGCTCTGCCGCAGGATTCGTCCACGGCGGAAGATGTTTTTTATGGCGGGTATTAGGGGAAGGGATTTTTGAATGCCGATTGATGATTTCCGATGTATGGGTCTGCGACTGCCGCTAGCTAAAAAGAGGCGAACTCCGCTTGAGGTCCAAAAATCGGAAATCGGCAATCTAAAATCAGCAATAAAGCGACGAAGGGGAGCGATAGGATGAGTATGTTAGATGTGGCCAAGTGTCTTTATTTTTCAAAGTCGATCGACCTGTCGCGGGGAGAGGAACGTTTTTTAAA
>JAJRRI010000099.1 GCA_024279685.1 Verrucomicrobiota bacterium
ACAATCCTACAGATATTGAGTGTGTCCGTTTTCGAAAAAATGCCCCTTTTACAGGCGTTTCAGGATGGAGAATGCAGGATCAATGGAAGCGACTTATGCAACCAGTTGCAGTTGTTCGACTAATACTGGGACACTAGTGATCTACCATCATAAATGGCCAAATATATGAATATAACGAAGATGCCATTACTCTTTATCCCAGGTCAAGTAATTACCGCATTTTGCGATAATCCTATAGACAACCGCATATTGCGGTTATGCAGAAATCGACACACAGTCCTGAATATGCCCTTGTCCTCGAGCGGCTATTGGAGATGAGAAGGGACTCAGGAATGACCCAGCAACAAGTTGCTGACGCATTGGATCGCGAACAGTCTTTCGTCTGGCGGATTGAAAAAGGCGAACGACGGCTGGATGTGGTCGAATTTTTCTGGGTGTGCAACGCGCTTGGATACAATGCGGCGGAAGTCTACTCCGACCTCTATATCGCATTTTCTTCCGCCCAATAATCCAAGGGATTGCCTAAGTCTAGCCTCCCTTTTTCCACCAAGTGCACCTTAGCTGTAGCTCGAAATTCTGTTTCGAGTTTTGCGCGCGTACCGTTCTTCCAAAAACGCGAAACGGAATTTCGCGCTACGCCGTGGCCGCTTCGCTACCGTCGCGTTGCGCCAGCTTTACTTCGGGTCTGGCATGGGGCATCCGAGGGTGAAAGTAGCCCACATATTACGAATCAAAGTCGGTGGCCAGATAGAGCGCTTCAACTTCATCCCGAGCCCATTGGGTTTTGCGGAGGAATTTGAGGCTCGATTTAATGCTCGGCTCCCAGTTGAAACAACGAATATCAATCGCACGCCCGAGCTCCTCCCAGCCATAGTGATCGACCAGCTGGTTCAATAACTTTTCAAGCGTGATTCCGTGCAACGGATTATTGGGTTGTTCGCTCATAGCGTGTCCTTTTTTTGCGCCGCTCGCATTCGGCGCTGAATCCGTTCTGAACGGAGACGATAATACCTTATTCACTTAAATGAGATTCAAACACTCGCTGCGCTTAAGGCACGAAACTTCGTGTCTTGGTGTTTAAACTCTATCTCTCTTCCTCCGTCGCATCGCTTCCCTTGCTGCGCGGCGGGTAAGCGATCTCTACATCTCTCATACCCATCCCTAAAACAGATCGGGCTAAATCACTACATTCTTCCTCGCAGAGGGATGGAGTTTATACCGCAACGTATCTGGAAAGGGTATAAGACGGTTCGCTTCAGGGTTTAAAAAGTTCGTTTATACAGATTTACCGATGCCCTCGCCAGTCCTTGCTTTTGGAAATAAACTCGCTGAAGGGCGATAGAGATCGGCTCTCCGCCCCAAAGTCGACCCTGTTCCTGATATCGCGAAAAGGGACGGTAACCGAATCGCTAGATACTTCACGGGCCGCCTTGTCCTTTTCATCCTCAATTCGCTAGAGTGCGCATTCATTTTTAATACGTATACACGCAACAGGATTTCATTATGGCATGGACAGGTAAAATTATTGGCGGAGTGCTAGGCTCCTTCATCGGCCCGTGGGGCACGGCCATCGGGATCGGCATTGGACATCAGTTCGACAAGGGCAACTCGCGGGTTCAAGAAGCGGGTATGGTGATGCAAGTGGCCTTTTTTGGGTGTCTGGCTAAAATGGCCAAGGCCGATGGAACCATCACGAAGGAGGAGATCAAGGCGGTCGAGCAAATCATTACTCGGCTCGGCTACACGCCTCGGATGCGTGAGGCCGCCATTGAAATCTTCCGCAAAGCCAAAGACGATCCCCATACGGCGGCAGACTATCTCAACCAGCTGGCTTCCGTGATCCAGTACAACCGCCAAATCGCGATGACCTTTCTGGCCGCGCTACATGCCGTTGCACAGGCCGATGGATCGATCCATCCCGGTGAGCGCGAGATTCTGCTACAAGCTGAACGCGCATTCCGTCTACAGCCCGGCACCATCGATACCCTACTGGGCGGCCGGACGAACAACCCCGACGATGCCTATAAGGTGCTCGAATGCACGCCCGATATGTCCGATGCCGAAATCAAATCGGTCTACCGAAAAAAGTGCATCGAGTTTCATCCCGACAAGCTCGCCTCCAAAGGGCTGCCTAAAGAGTTTATGGAATACGCCAACGAGCAGCTCGCCAAGATTAATGAGGCGTACGATACCCTCAAGAAAACCCGGAGCTGATGTTCAGAGCTCCCAGCGGTCACGCTTGCGGCACGCCGCTGTGAAAGCGGAAGAGCGGATCAGGCGACTCGATGGCCTTGCGCTCAATCTCACCGAAGAAAGCCACACGCGCGGCGATCGGCTCGGGGGCATAGTTCTGCGCCAGCGTGAGATAGTCCTTATAATGCCGCGCTTCGGACTTGAGGAGCGACCGGAAGAACGCGGCCAGCTCCTCATCCACATGCGGCGCAAGCGCCGCAAAACGCTCGCAGGAACGGGCTTCAATATAGGCCCCGACAATTAACGTATCCACCAGTCGTCCCGGCTCCTGCTTGTGAATTTCCGCGTTGAGCAGTCCCGCATAGCGCGAGGGCTTTAGGATTTTATAGGTGTACCCTCGGCGAATGAGCAGCTCTAATACCTTTTCAAAATGCCGCAGCTCCTCGCGAGCCAGCCTCGACATTTTAACCAGCACGTCGGGCTTGTCCGGACAGCGAAAAATGAGCCCCAGTGCGGTGCGGGCGGCGCACTGCTCCAGATAGCAATGGTTCAGCAACAAAGCCTCCTGTTGCTTCATCGCTTCCGCAATCCATGCGTCCGGGGTCGGACAGGGTAAAAAGCCCATCAATTCTTCAAGTGCACTGGGGTCTACATCTTCCATGATTCATCCTCTTAACAAGCGGGCTCAATTTATGCTCGACGCTCGCGTTAAAATCAATAGCTTCGCCGAACGAAATGAAGTCACTCTCCCCCAACCCTGAGCTACGCCGAGAAATCCTGACTCGCCACGAAGAGATTTCTCCGGGCGTATTTGTGATCGGTTTTCGCCGCATCCTCAATTTTAAGCCCGGCCAGGCGATTAAGCTGGGCGTCGATCCCGAAACCCCACCCCGCATTTATAGCCTTTGCAGCGGCACCAACGACGACGAGCTATGCGTGCTATTTAACATTAAGCCGGACGGCTTTCTTACACCCAAACTGGCGAATCTGACGGTGGGCGATACGGTCTATGCCTCCGCCCCCTACGGCACCTTCCTCGGAACAGACGAACCGGCGTGGTGGATCGCCACGGGAACGGGCATCGCCCCGTTCCGCAGCATGCTCCGCTCCGGCATGGGAAAGAATAAGGTGCTCATACACGGCGTACGTCATCTGAACCAATTCTATTTTTCCGATGAACTTCCCAAAGTGCTCGGCAAAAACTACTCGCGTTGCTGCTCCGCCGAAAGCTCTTCCCATGTGTTTTTCGGACGCGTTACCGAATTTCTTACCGAGCAAACCTCATTACCAAAAGATCAAAAATATTATATTTGCGGACAGGCCACCATGGCGGTTGAAACGAGAGACCTGCTGATTAAAAAAGGGATTCCCTTTGGGCAAATCGTGACCGAAATCTATTTCTAACCCCAAGGGATTTAGTCTCAAAAATGCTTACCGAATCACAGCGAAAAAAAGCGCTCAACATCATCATTCTTACCCAGTGCTTAGGCATGATTACGGGGATTCTTTTCCAGAATGGATTCTATCTAAACTATTTTTCTGCCCTGGGAATTTCAAGCGCACATATTGCCCTTCTTTTTTCGATTCCACCCCTACTCAGCGCCCTCCTATTACTCCCCTTCGCCTTTTATTCCGACCGATTCGGCAAGAAAAAATTAGCTCTTGGCGGGCAGTTAATGCTGATTACGAGCCTACTGATTATGATGGCGGCGGGGTGGGTCAATTTCTCCATGGCCCTATCCCTTGTTATTTTATCGCTGGCCGTTTACAGCATCGGATTCAGTCTTCAGACCGCCGGGTGGTTCGCGTTGCTAAACCCGATTATTCCCCAGAAAATTCGCGGGCGGTTTTTTGGTCGACTACGTGTCACATTCCAAACCGTCGCTATTCTCTACACGCTTTTTATTACGCGTACGTTGGAAGCTAATCCAACCATGTTGGCCTTTCAAGGGTTGCTGGGTCTTGTATTTGTGGCCTCCATATTTCGGTTTTTTACCTTCGCTCAGATTCCTGATCTCGAGAATGTGCAAGGCGAGACGGGGCACCGGCAAACCTTGAGAAAAGCTGTAGTCTACGTACTGGCGGTTCCCAGATACGTTCGGTTTAATGGCTATGTTTTTCTAATTACCCTCTTCACGGTGTCAGTGCCTATGATTTTTGGCCTGATGCAAAAGGATGTCTTTGGTTTTTCACCCGCGCAGATCACACTTATGGGCACCCTCTTCCTCGTGGGTAGCGTTATCGGCTGTGGGCTGGGAGGCCATTTTGTCGATCATTATGGCATCCGACGCGTGCTTCTGATCACACATGCCGCTTGTATCGTGATTATGCTGTCCATGCTCGCCCGCCACTGGATACCGTGGAATCTCTCAATACAGGTCGGCGGAGGAATGCTGTCCTTTAGTCTGGTTAGCGGAATGACCGGCGTGGCCATAACGACAAAGTCGCTGACCCTGATCCCCGCCACCAATAAATCGCTCTCCACTGCACTCACCATGACGCTCTCTAGCGGAGGCGCCGCCCTCTCCGGCCTGCTGATCTCGTATTTCATCAAAAGAAACACCGCCTCCTTCGAGTGGAACATGCTAGGCCGAGCCTACACCGCCTATGACTCGCTCATCCTCTTTTTTTCCGCCACGACCTTGCTCTTACTGGCTGCTGTGTCCATCATTTTTTATGTGCGAACGAAGCGCGAGAACCGTAGATCTGAACAGATTCAGGTTTTATAAAAGGCCCATAGAAACCGATTGACCTCGTACACGCAATAACGTACGTTATTGCGTACTTAGGAGAACCTATGACCACGTTAACGGCAACCGAAGCACGGCGGAAACTTTACAGCTTACTCGATGATGTATCGACTTCGCATGAGCCGATACAAATTACCGGCAAGCGCAATTCTGCGGTTCTTATTTCCGAGTCCGACTGGAAGGCGGTTCAGGAAACCCTCTACTTGTCGTCGATCCCCGGAATGGGTGAATCCATCAAAGCTGGGCTGGCGGAGCCCATAGAGAACTGCGACACGGAATTGGATTGGTGAGCTGGCAGTTGGTCTACACCCAACCAGCCAAGCGGGATGCCAAAAAACTTTCACGATCCGGCATGAAGCCCCAGACCGAAAAGCTCCTCGTGATCCTGCAAAAAAACCCATACCAGAATCCCCCTCCTTACGAAAAATTAGTTGGAAAATTATTAGGAGCCTATTCTCGGCGAATCAATATTCAACACCGCCTTGTTTATCAAGTGCTCGAAGAGATCCAAACGATTAAGGTCATCCGCATGTGGAGCCACTATGAATAGTCACACCAATTCGACGGATCAAGATCTAGAAGATAAAGACATGAACGAAAAAAAAACCTCTCTTTGGAAAGACACTCGATGAGCTGCGCACGGTGACGACGGAGCTGGGCCTGCCGAAATTTGCCGCGAAACAAATGGCCGACTGGCTGTACCACAAGGAAATTTCGTCGATCGATGAAATGAGCAACCTTGCTAAAAAAGCGCGCGAATCCTTGAGCGAACACTACACCTTCGGGCTGGCTGAACCGATCGAGGTGAAGACCAGCACCGATGGAACAAAAAAATACTTATTCCCCACAGAACACAAACAATTCATCGAAACCGCAATGATCCCATTTAAGGATCGCAAGACGGTTTGTGTCTCCTCGCAAGTCGGCTGCAAGATGGGATGCCTATTTTGCATGACGGGAAAGCAGGGCTTTCAAGGGCAACTCACCACGGGAGAAATCGTCAATCAACTTCGTAGCATCGACGAACGCAACGACATCACCAATATCGTCTACATGGGCATGGGCGAACCGTTCGACAACTTGGACGAGGTGCTCAAAAGCGTCGAAATCCTCACGTCCGAATGGGGCTATGCCATGAGCCCACGTCGCATCACGGTTTCCTC
>JAJRRI010000100.1 GCA_024279685.1 Verrucomicrobiota bacterium
AGAAGTGGTGCTCGGGGCGGGACTCGAACCCGCATAGCCTAAGGCCGAGGGATTTTAAGTCCCTTGTGTCTACCAATTTCACCACCCGAGCAATTTATTAAATAGGTGGGAGCCGCATAAGTAAGCAAGCTCCCGCGCCAAACACAATAAAAAAGGAGATGATCCGTTAAATAGTCATCTGACTAGAATCCAATTAAGCGGTTGCAATACCTAAAGACAGAATGGCAAACTCCCTCCCCATGTTAACTACAAAGACTAGAATTAACGATCTGCTCGAGGCCACCGGCCTCTTCGACGCCAACCAACTGGCCACTATTCTCTCGAAGGCGCGCGATGAGGGACTGCCCATCCGCGAAGCCGTGCTGGCGGGTAGCCCCGTGAAGGAAGAGCTCTTTCTTGAAAAGCTGGCCGACGTATTGGAGCTCCCCTTCCAACGATTAAAGGAAACCAAGATCGAAAATGAGATTCTCGAAAAATTACCTACCAAGGCGATTTTTCAATATAACGTGGTCCCGCTGGCTGAGGAGGAGGGTTGCCTGAAAGTGGCCACTAGCAACCCATTCATTCCCGGTCTGATCGATGCACTACGGTTGGCCGCAGAGTGCCGCATCCGGCTGGTGCTGAGTCCGGACGATGATATTTCCTCGGCTGCTAAAAAATTCTACGGCGTTGGTGCGGAAACTCTCGACCGCATGATGCAAGATGACCGCATCGATCTCGAAGACGAGGAAAGCCTATTAAAGCAAGACTTGAGCGACCTCGACCAAGAGGCCTCCGTCGTTAAATTTGTAAACCAGATCATCTGGGAAGCCTTCAAGGATCGCGCCACGGATATCCACATTGAACCGATGGAAATGAATCTACGCATCCGCTACCGCGTGGACGGTGTTTTGCACGAAACCCCGATGCCCCCTCATCTCAAACGCTTCCAGTCTTCCATCATTTCCCGCATCAAAGTGATGGCGAATATGGATATTGCTGAAAAGCGGCTCCCGCAAGATGGCCGCATTAGCTTGCGCATTCGCGGCGAGGAGATCGACGTGCGCGTTTCCACCATGCCCACCGTCTACGGCGAAAGCGTCAGCCTCCGCCTACTCATGCGCGGCGGCGGACTGATCACGATGAAAGATCTGGGACTCGATCAGCACGATAGCTCCATGCTCGAAAAAATGATTACCCGCCCTCATGGCATACTCTTGGTAACCGGCCCGACGGGCTCAGGAAAGTCAACCTCGCTCTATGCGTGGCTCCATACCATCAACTCGGAAGACAAGCGCATCATGTCCGCCGAAGACCCCATCGAATACGAGATGCCGGGCGTAAACCAAGTGCAGATGCGCCCGGAAATTGGGTTAACCTTCGCCAATACGCTCCGTACCTTCCTTCGCCAAGATCCCGACGTGATTATGGTGGGAGAGATTCGTGATAAAGAGACCGCCGAAATCTCGATCCGCGCCGCACTGACGGGTCACTTGGTTTTCAGCACCATCCATACGAACGATTCCGCCAGCACCATTACCCGCCTACTCGACATGGGCATCGAACCGTTCCTCGTGGCCTCCTCCGTTGAAGGAATTGTGGCGCAACGACTCGTACGCGGGCTGTGCAAGGCCTGCCGAAAGCCGGTCGAAATCGATGAAGCCTTCCTGCGCGAGCACAACTTTCCGATCGAACGACTGGAGAAGGAAGGCCCGATCTATGAAGCCGTCGGGTGCGATGAATGCCGCGGCAACGGGTATAAAGGCCGAACGGGCATCTTTGAACTTCTCCCTGTCTCCGATGAAATTCGCCCCCTGATTATCGCGCATGCTTCGGCCAGCGAAATCAAGAAGCGCGCCACCGCCGTGCACGGTATGAAAAACCTGCGGGGAGACGGATGGGACAAGGTGCTCGCAGGTGTAACAACCATCGATGAAATCTTACGGGTCACCGAGTCGGAAGATGAACTTGAAGAGTAGTTGGAACGATTGACCTCCCGCTTCGTATTGGCTACTCTCCCTTAAGTTTTTGCCTATAGAACCCAGGAGATTTCTATGAAGAAAAGTCAGTTTCTGATCACCCTTACTCTGGTCGCTTTTATCGCCATCACGGGATGTAAAACGAAAGTTAAACGCGTCGGCATCGATCAAACCATTGACCTTTCCGGGCGCGGGAACGACACGGACTCTCAGCTCGTCTCCGCCGAAATGATCAGCGACCTTTCCAGCCGCCCATGGATCGAGCAGCACACGGCAAAGAACGGCCAGAAACCCATTGTCATCGTCGGTACCGTCCGGAATAAAAGTTCTGAACACATTGAAACCGAAACCTTTACCAAAAATCTTGAACGCGAGTTGATCAATAGCGGCCGCGTCAAATTCGTCGCCAACTCCAGTGAGCGCGGCGAACTTCGGCAGGAGCGCAAGGAACAGCAAACCTGGTCGCGCGAGGCCACTCAAAAGCGCCTCGCCGCGGAAACAGGAGCCGACTATATGTTACAGGGCGGCATCAAAACCATCGTCGATCAGGAAGGAAAAGAGCAGGTTATCTTCTACCAAGTTGACCTTGAAATGATTCATCTCGAATCCAACGAAAAGGTTTGGATTGGCAGCAAGAAGATTAAAAAATACATCAAGAAATCGAGTCGGAAGTGGTAGCGCGTAAATAAACATCGGGATATTGTATTCCGAAAAATTCGCCTCATGCGCAACCCATCCCCTATCCTAATCTTTGCCGCATTGCTCCTGCTCCTTCCGGGCTGCGCGAGCTTGCGGACCGACAAGGCGCAGTATGCTGGGACAGATAAAATGTTGGCCCGGGCGGACTATTCGGCGGCCATCCGCCAGATTGAAACCGTCAAACAGACCGCCTACGCCCACAAGGATCGAGTCATCTACTACCTCGACATCGGCATGCTCCACCACTGGAACGGCAACTACGCAAAAAGCAACGAAATGCTTGAAAAGGCCGAGCGCGGCATCGAAGAAAACTTTACCAAAAGCCTCACCCGCTCCGCCTCTTCACTGATCATGAACGACAACGTCCTCGCTTATGCCGGCGAGGACTATGAGGATATCTACCTTAACGCCTTCAAGGCCCTCAACTACCTTGCGCTAGGTCAAAACGACGCGGCCTTCGTGGAAGTGCGCCGCATCAACAACAAGCTGGTACAGCTCGCAAGTAAGTACGACAAGGTGGCCCACAAGATGAACCAGGCCGAAGAGGCCCACGAAACCTTCGTTCCGGGAAAGAGCTATTTCCAGGAATCCGCACTGGGGCGTTACCTAAGCATGATGCTCTACCGCGCCGATTATAAATGGGACGACGTACGCATCGATCTCGAAAAAATTGACCGCGGCTGGAAGATCCAGCCGGATATCTACACCTTCCCCCGCCCCAATCTCTCCCGATCTACCCAACGCATAAATCCACCCAAGGCCCGACTTAACGTGATCGCCTTCACCGGCCTTGCCCCGGATAAAAAAGCCACAACCTTCTACATCCATACCGAAGAGAACGTCATCGTGTTCGCAAGTTCCTCCGAAAACTATCTCGGAAAACAGAACCTGTCTGGCTTGAGCATCATCCCGTGGTACGGAATCACCGAAGGGTATCATTTTAAGATCCAGCTCCCCTACATGGAGCGCAAGCCCTCGCGAGTCGCCAGCATTGAAGTCGAAGTTGTCGGAAGGGTCGTCGAACCTCTCCAGCGACTGGAAAGTCTCGAAAATGCCGCCATTGAAGCCTTCAGTATTCAAAAGCCCCTGATCTTCCTCAAAACCATTACCCGCGCCGTACTCAAAGGACTGGCCGCCGAAAAAGCGAAACAAAACATGACCAAAAATATGGATGGCGGTATGGCCTTCTTCACCCGCCTGGCCGCCGACCTATTGGTCGCTTCCACCGAGCATGCCGACCTGCGCGTGTCCCGTTTTTTTCCGGCAGAGGCCGCTATTGGCGAGATCCACCTCAACGAAGGCCTCTACGACATCCGCATTAAATACTACGGCGCTCACGGAAAGCTCCTCCACACCGACGAAAGGAATGACGTGAATATTGAAGTCAACCGCCTCAATCTGATTGAATCTGCCTATCTCAACTAGAAAGGACCCCGCGAATGAACACGTATGACCGCCAATTAGAACGAGGGAAAATAATCCGTGTTTATCTGTGTCTATCTGTGATTCTCCTTTCCGGATGCACAAGCCTTACCGGGAGAGGAACTCCCGATTGGGTATTAAACCCCAAGACCGTCTATCCCGAAAATCAATACCTCGTGGCAATCGGCGAGGGCGATACCCGCCGGGCGGCTGAAAACTCCGCCGCCGCTAACCTGGCTCGTATTTTTGAAGCCCGCATCGAATCCGATGAGCGGATTTTGGATCGATCTCGCGAAACCGAAAACTCATTCGAACGAACCACCGACTTTACCGCAAACATCAACATCCTCTCCTCCCAGACGCTATACAATATTCAGCACGCTGAAGCCTGGTCCGACGAAAAAGGGCGGGTCCACGCCGTCGCCTATCTCAACCGCCGAGAAACCGCCGCCATTTATCGCGATAAAATCAACGAACAAACCACCCTCGTCAATTTCCTGCTCGCCCAGTCTGAACAGACCGAAGACCTTCTTAAAAAATATGCCGTATTGCGCGCGGCCACCCGCCATGCCACCGAAGCAAACTATCTACTCCAGCAACTTAAGGTCATCCACCCCCGCTCCATCCCTAACTCCACCCCTAGCTATACCGAAAGGAAAATCCAAAAGACGTTAGCCGAAACGGCCCGAAAAATTCGTGTGGACATAAATGTGGCAGGCGACGATGCCCAACGGATAACCTCCGCACTTGAAGAACTGATCACCCGCTACGGATTCGTGATCGGCACTCCCGCCGTGCTAAAGATCGTCGGGAGCATTTCCGTCGATGACACCGGGCAACGCACCGCCGACCTCGTTTTCGTACGCTACTCCCTCGCGCTTCAAATACGAGAAGCCGATGGAACCGTTCTTGTTTCCATCAACGAAAAGGGTCGCGAAGGTCATATCTCGCTGGGCGAAGCACGCATTCGATCCTTCCGAACCCTAGAAAATATCATTCGACCCAGTGGCGCTCAACGACTCGATGCCTACTTTGATACGCTCATCGATCCCCTGCCGAAATAAACCTGACCTAGCTTTGCTCCTCCCAGAGAAGCTCTTTAGAAACCGTTCAAAAACGCATCCGAATCCTCTTTGATTTCAAAACAACAATCGGCACTGTCGGTATTATATTTCGAAGGTGAGTATCAGTCGGATATACGCGGAGCCTCCTATAGCGGCTGGATAGTACGCTAGGAAAACACAGCAGCCTATCTAGCGTTCATCCCCGAAACAAACCGGTAATTCTTAAAAAAAAATGTCGTAATCAATACAGATAGAGTATTTTAAAGAAAGAAGGGGTATGCAGTTAACTCAACCGACCGCAATATATAGGGGTGGCCGATGAAGAATTAGCACCCTAAGACAACATGTGGTAGATGGTTGAACAAAGTGCATACCCCTTAAAGAAAGATCTGCTGTTGAAGAATCTACTGTTGGCTCAGGAGAAATTAATCATGCCGTTTGCATACGAAATAAAAGAGACAGAAGACAAAAAGGTAATTCACTTTAAGCGGTATCCTCTTGGGCTCTGGTGCGTCATTGTTGGGTTTGTCATTTCAGAGTTCATCAAGCTTGATGGACTCGAAGAGTGGATTGCGATTCCTTTCTGGATATTTGGAGGGTTTATCGTTTTTTCCTCATGGAAGATTTCAAGAGAATGTAGCAAAGCCATGCGCAATGGTGGAATCAAAGCAATTGGAAGTAAGTGGTCGTTGAAGAATCCCTTAATCATCGAAATACCAAAACAAAAACAGCCAAATCGGGTAAAGGGGAGTGTTTAGCTCCCCCTCCCCACACCACCGGACATGCGGGGCCGCATCCGGCGGTTCGTAAGACTCCATCCTCTGATTAAGCAGGATAGTGTATTTTGCTCCATTGTTCCTTGAGACTGATCAGCCCTTGCTCTTTGAGCCACGCGTTGCCCATACCCATGTTGGTTGCCAAGGTGCGCGATAGCTTCCAATAGCCTTTACGGCTACTGACCACTCTCTTGATTTGCCCGTCGTCGAGACCGAGCTTGCGCAGTTCTTTGAACCGTTTCTTGGGGCGTTTCCACATCTTCCAATAACACATCCGCAAGCGGCGGCGTATCCATTGGTCGAGCGGTGGAATGGGTTTATAATACTCGCTGATGCCGAAGTAGTTGATCCAACCGCGCATATATTCGCGCAGTTTCCTCAATCGCCATGCCATGGACACTCCCCAAGTGAACCATTCCCTTTGGTCATTATTTTCTTCGAAAATTATCTTTCCGCTTCGCTTCAAGGCTTCCGGTGAGTTCCTTGATACGTCGCTTGAATTCCTTTTCAGACTTCCGACTCCAGCGGATCTTTCCGCGTATAATGCAGAACCCGAGGAAGGTGCATTCGTCGAGTCGCGCAACCTTGCTTTTGGTCGGATTGACCGCGAGCTTGAGTTCGCGTTTAAAGTATCGGCTAATGCTCGCGAACACGCGTTCGCCCGCCTGCTTGGATTTCACCAAAATGATGAAGTCGTCGGCGTAGCGAATGA
The DNA here is from genome assembly GCA_024279685.1 of Verrucomicrobiota bacterium. GTDB lineage: Bacteria > Verrucomicrobiota > Kiritimatiellia > Kiritimatiellales > Pontiellaceae > Pontiella. The sequence goes on from JAJRRI010000100.1 coordinate 6,632, forward strand.
ATTTGTGCCCGCGATTTTCGAGTTCTTTATCCAGCTCATCGAGCAGGATGTTTGCAAGCAATGGCGAGAGCGGCCCGCCCTGCGGGGCTCCTATGTTCACCTGTTCGGACTGGCCATCATCATCAACCACCTCCGCTCGCAGATACTTCCTAATCAGTTTCAACACTCGGTTGTCCTTCACCCGCTTCTCCACGCAGTGCATAAGCACGTCGTGGTTGACGGTGTCAAAGAACTTTGAGAGGTCGGCATCGGCCGCGAATCGGTAGCCCGAGCGCACGGTTTTCCTGAGCTGGCGCATCGCGCCATGCGCGCTTTTGCCGGCTCGAAAACCATGACTCGATTCCGAGAACGACGGATCGAACAGGGGCGTTAATACCTGCGAGATAGCCTGCTGAATCATGCGATCGAGCACCACAGGGATGCCCAGCGGGCGACGCCCGCCATCACGTTTATCGATCCGTACACGGCGCACCGGCATTGGCACATAACGCCCCTTTTCCAACGAGGAACGAATCCCTTCCCAGTGCTGACGGATAAACTCCGGTGCGTCATCGATAGATATGCCGTCCACACCCGCTGCACCCTTGTTTGCCTTCACCCGTTTCCATGCGTTGCGCATGTTTTCCCGGTCAAGTATTCGCTCCAATAGTTCATCATGCGGTTCCGCTTGATCCATCAGAAAAAGGGGTCGGGAAAAGGGATCGGTCCGCCTAACTCTTTATTTTGTTTTTAAGCGCCCAAAGAAGCCCTTCTTTTGATTCCTCAACCGCCCGAATAGAACAGGAAAATTTTGATATAACTCCCATTTTAAGCCGCTGTGTGATCCACCCGACCCGTACACTGGTCTTCTTTCGAATATGCCACGCAATCACCTTCTTGCGGCCGTCTCCCTTTTTAAGATCGATCAGTTCAGATTCCACCAGACCGCAACCGGCCAGCCCCTGTTGGAATAACTTTTCCGCTTCCTGTTCATCATATTGCTGGATGGCTTCGCCCATGAGAAGTGGACCGCTCCCTCGAAAAGGTGCCAGCCAATGAATCTTAGAATACAGGGTTGATATTTATTGTAGCGGAGCGCACTTTCGCCTCATGGTTAGAGCTTCGTTACGGGGAATCCGAGCTTACGCACAGCGCGTGTGCAACGGAGCTGGAAGCTACGTCTACGTTCTGAGCATCGAGGAAGCCTCGTGGATGAACTGCCGGGAGCTTATGTAGACGACGCTTCCAGCTTCGTGGTGGAGAATCTGCCAACCGCAACGCATACACACCTCTCCCAAAGTATCCAAAAATAGGCGATTGTCGCGGGCGTCCCGAAAAATCGCCTGTTGCCGATCCCCAAGACCACCTCTTAGTAGCCCGCTCCCTCGTGTTCTATTCGCGCTTTTCTTAGCATGGAAAAAGGCTACCCAAAAGCGGCGGGCGGATGTCCATTAAACTGGGGTTACTTCGTCGCGGTAGGAACGGCTGTTGCCAGCCGCCCCCCGCGCAGATCCGTACGTGCGGAACTACCGCATACGGCTCCTACCTTGAGTATTTAACGTCATAGCGTTCTCCGGGATATGGGTGTGCCACTCGCGGGCGGGGTATCCAACGTTCTTGCAGGCGATAGAATCGCTCCCAAGTCCATCGTTGCCTTGCTTTGTGACTCCGCCGACGGATCACCCAATGCCAGTATCGGCCTATCTGGGTGTAGAACTCGCGCACGGCGTCCATGTTGCCGGGGACGGCGTAGTATCGGGCAAATCCCCTAACCACGCTTCCCAGCCATTTCCCGATGTTCGTTAGGGATTCGTTGATTCGTCTGATGAGCTCCCATTTGATTTCTTTCAGCTTTCGGCATAGCCGTTTGCTGATCGTTCTTCGCACGATCTTAAACTTCCCGGTGCGGGTTTTCCCGCAACTATGCGTGAAGCCGAGGAAGTCGAAGGTCTCGGGCTTTCCCTCTCCGCGTTGGCGGCGGTTTGATCGTGCAAACCGTCCAAACTCTATCAAGCGGGTCTTCTCTGGATGCAGGGTTAGTTTATGTTCTTCCAGTCGCAGGGTTAGCGCATCCAAGAATGCCTTTGCCTCCCATTCATACTGGAATCCCATCACAGCGTCGTCGGCGAACCGCACCATGATGCAGTCGCCTTTGGCCTGTGTTCTCCGCCACTCTCCAAACCATCGATCCATCACGGTGTTCAGCAT
>JAJRRI010000101.1 GCA_024279685.1 Verrucomicrobiota bacterium
AAAAATTCAACACCGACCGCTCCATCCCCCTCTTCCTCATCAGTCTCAAGGCGGGTGGAACCGGGCTCAACCTCACCGGCGCCGACATGGTGATCCACTTCGACCCGTGGTGGAACCCCGCCGTCGAAGACCAAGCCACTGACCGCGCGCACCGTATCGGACAAAAAAACACCGTCTACTCCATTAAGCTCATCACCAAGAATACCGTCGAAGAAAAGGTGCTTCAAATGCAGCAGCGCAAGAAAAGTGTCATCGACGCTACCCTCGAAAAAGACGGTGTCTTCGAACAAGGTCTCAGCTGGAACGATGTGCAGGAACTGCTGTCTATCTAGCGACCGCGCCCCCGCACTATGACGTATCCACCGATTGCACGGATTCATCGGATTTTAAATCATCTGTGAATTCTCCCATATTTGATGTATTTCGTGGTTTTAACCGTTTAGGTGAATTGGTAGATTCCGCGCTTCATTCAACTTTACCCCATCAAAAAAAGGTCATGTAAAATGCGAGCATATAACTTTTCTGCGGGGCCGGCCACCATACCGGAAGAAGTACTCAAAGAAGCACAAGCGGAACTACTGAATTATCAGGGCACGGGCATGTCCATCATGGAGATGAGCCACCGCGGTAAGGAATATACCGCCATCCACGAAGAAACCATCGCCAATATCAAGCAGTTGCTCAATATTCCAGCGGGCTATAGCGTGCTCTTCATGACCGGCGGTGCCTCCACACAATTTGCTCTGATCCCGCTGAACTTGCTCGGTGAAGGACAAACGGCCGACTACACCAACTCGGGCGCATGGGCCATTAAAGCCATCAAAGAAGGTCAATTGCTCGGCAACGTCAATGTGGCCGCAGACTGTGGTAAAGAAATCCCAACCCGCGTTCCGGCCGTTGATGAACTCAACTTAACCGACGACGCGGCCTACCTTCACATTACCTCCAACGAAACGATCTCCGGTGCACAGTGGAAGAAATTCCCCGAACATAAGCTGCTTATCGCCGACATGTCATCCGATATTCTTTCCCGCCCGCTCGACGTTTCCAAGTTTGGATTGATCTACGCCGGTGCGCAAAAAAACCTCGGCCCAGCCGGCATCACGCTGGTCATCATTAAGGACGAACTGGCTGAACAATGCCCCGACACCGTTCCGACGATCATGCGCTACAAAACACACATTGCGAACAACTCGCTCTATAATACCGTGCCGACCTTCCCCGTCTACATCCTCTGCCTCGTCACCCGCTGGCTACTGGCCAAGGGCGGCCTCGAAGGCATCCAGCAACAAAACGAAAAGAAAGCGGCAAAACTCTACGCTACCATCGATGGAACCGACTTCTATACGGGCACTGCCGTAAAGGAAAACCGCTCCGACATGAACGTTACCTTCCGCATTGCCAATCACGATCTCGAAGCCGATTTCATTACTGAAGCGGCCAAGCAGAACCTCAACGGACTCAAAGGCCACCGCTCCGTCGGCGGCATCCGCGCCTCCATCTACAACGCCTTTCCTGTCGAAGGGGTCGATGCGCTGATTTCGTTCATGAAAAAATTTGAAGCCAAGCATTCCTAAAATTTCAAGCTTCATTTTTCACCCCGAAGCGCGAGTTAGGTTTTATCGGTTAAAGGATTTCTGAACTCTTTTTTTATTGCGAAGGCCGTATAATCTCCGTATAAACCCGCCCTTTCGTGCGCCCATAGTTCAATGGATAGAATAGTGGCCTCCGAAGCCATAGATACAGGTTCGACTCCTGTTGGGCGCACCATTTTTAAAATGTGAAGAATCTCATCTTTCATTCATCACGAACCGAAGGTTAAACTCATGGCTGAAGAAAACTCACTCGAAAATATTAAAATCGATGGCGAAAATCTCTGGAAAGAGGAACATATTACCGACCTGAAAGTGGGGAATATTCGCAAGCTGACCCCCATCAAGCCCGACGGTTCCGAGGATGAAGCACGCACAGCAACCTACTCCGCCACGACCAATATCATGACCCCGAGTGGCGCATTGCCTATCACCGGTGATATCGAAGCCACAACTCTCGAAGAGGCGGTGGAAAAATTCCCAGATGCCATTAATGCCGCCGTCAAAAAACTACAAGAAGACATGATCAAGATGCAGCAGGAGCAAGCCTCCCAGATCGTCACGCCGGATCAATTGCGCGGTGGGAACGATATTATTATCTAATAGAAGACCTTTATCTCTATGATTACCAGCGACGGAACCCCCCTGTTCGCTGGTTTTTTATAGTTCCGTATAATTTATTAGGTATTTACAGACAATCCTCGCGAGGCCGTTCGTACAATTGTCATTGCCTTGTTCCTAGCCATGATGTCTAGTATCCATAGTCTGACTGAACTACATGAAGGAATTGATGCCATGAAAGCCCTATTGCTTGTTGCTCACGGAAGTCGCCGCAAAGATTCTAATGACGAGGTGCGACGCCTGGCTGACCGCATCCGCGAGAACTCCGGCCCCGCGTTTGATTTTGTGGAGTGCGCCTTTCTAGAAATCTCCTGCCCCCAGGTCGACTCCGCCATTAATGACCTCGCCCACGACGGCGCCACGGAAATTACCGTATTCCCATATTTCCTCTCCGCCGGCACGCATGTGGCCCTCGATGTTCCACGCATCATCGAAGAGGAAAAAGCCAACCACCCTACGATGCACTTCGATATTCTCCCGCATCTTGGTGCGCTCCAAGGCATCAGTTCTCTCGTACTTAACCACATCTATAAATCCGCTCCGCTCTCCGACTAATGCCTTACCTATAAATTAAACACTGGGGGAAATTCTATGCTCGACGTAATTCAAAAAATGCTTATTTCAATGGATGTGACCTCGGCGATGGCCGACGAAATGGCCGTTGTGATCTGGATGATTATAATCGTTGTAGGGGCCTATCTGATCTACGGCATACTACGGATCTATCTCCTTAAAATTATCCACAAGGTGACCGAAAAAACCTCCACACGTTGGGACGATGCCTTGATAGAGAAGCTGGTATTCCACCGCTTCCTACGACTTATCCCCCTCACCTTTATCTCGCTGTTTATCGATCGCTCCATGCCCGATCACTTTATCCTGCTCAAACGGATCCTCTTTGCCGCAATCATTCTGGTGGGTGCACGAGCCATTGAATCGTTCCTCAATGCTATAGGCGAAATCTACCGTGCTGAACCCGGCAGCCAGCGAAAGCCGATTCGCCCCGTCATTCAGACGATGATCATCATTCTCTACCTGTTCGCGGCCATCTTCGTTATCTCAACCCTGCTCAATAAATCCCCGCTCAGCCTGATCACCCTGCTCGGGGGACTAACCGCAATCACCATGCTGGTATTCAAAGATACCATCCTCGGATTCGTGGCTGGAGTTCAACTCAGTGCCAACGACATGATCCGTGAAGGCGACTGGATTGAAATGCCTAAATATGGCGCCGATGGCGACGTCATTGAAGTCACCGTTAATACCGTTAAAGTGCGCAACTGGGACAAGACCATCAGCACCATCCCGACGTACGCCCTCATCTCCGACTCTTTTAAGAACTGGCGCGGTATGGATGAATCCGACGGTCGACGGATCAAGCGCTCCATCTGCATCGATATGAACACCGTCCGTTTTGCCGATGAAATCATGTTGGCTGGCTTCCGTAAAATGGATCTGCTCAAAAAATATGTGGATCAAATTCAACAAACCATCGACTCGGAAAATGACGAAAAAGGCGTCGACCTTTCCGCCACTACCGTCAATGGCCGACGGCAAACCAACCTCGGTATCTTCCGCGCCTATCTCGTTGAATACCTGCGTAACCACCCAAAAATTCATACCGAAATGACCTTCCTTGTCCGTCATCTCCAACCTACCGCACAAGGCCTTCCCATCGAAATATACGTCTTTAGTTCCGACAAGGCCTGGGCCAACTACGAAGCCATCCAATCCGATATCTTCGACCACATCCTCGCCGCCATCCCTGAGTTCGGACTCCGCGTCTTCCAGCAACCCACCGGCTCCGACATTGCGTCACTCGCCGGCAGAGCTGAATGAAGATTGGCTACGAGTTGAGCAGAGCGGCCAATCGTTCCTTGGGCATCTCTAGTCGTTGGAGAAGCATTTCGTGGACGGCGGTGCTGATCTCTGCAAATTCGGCGCGGCATTCAATGAGCCGGTCGAGCTCGCTTTGCATGTGATCGAAGTCGCAGTCGTCGACCGAACCCGCGCTGGCGTGACCGAATGGAGTGAGGAAGTTATCCACCTTCGATCCACGGCTGATTCCAATGATAGGCACATGCAGCACGGAGGCAAAAATGAGCAGGTGCAGTCGGCTACTGATTACGAGATCGAGCCGTCCGGCGATGGCTAGAATCTCGCCGGGTTCGCGGCGACCTTCAATCACGACAGATAGATCCCTATGCCTCATTCTTTCACGCAGGCTTATCATTAATTTGGCATCCGTGACGGGATTCATCGGCAAGAATATGATTCGATGGCCGCTTTCGGTCAGCCGATCGAGGAAGTCGATCAGCTCTTGCTCATGGACAAGTTGACGTTGCGCGGAAATGCATAGACCGATCTTGAGCGTGTCCGACTCCAGTATATTTTGTGCTTCAGAGGAGAGTTCCATGGAATCCCACGGCACGGGTTCGAGCAACTCGGCGGGATCAGCCCCGATGAGAGCGTCGGGCACCTCCCCACAGGCCTGCACGGCGGCGAGAGTTTCGGGATCACGAAACACAATGAGGTCGGATTGGTTAAGCTGCTTGATCATTTTCGAGCATACACGGGCCTTCATTTTTTCTTCACGCCGGCGAATCCAGTCGATCCGACCCAACGTAAGCCAAGAGCAGAGGGAGAGTAGCATGCGGCGCTTTCCGGGCAATAGACGGTAGATAAAGGGATTGAGCTCGTCGTTCATGCCGACGCCCCACACAACGGTTTTAGCTCCAGCGCGGTGGGCGATGGTGAGCATGGCGAGCGGGATTTCTGGATAGTCGGAAAGACCCGTGGCGCCGGCCCAGATGAATACGTCGGCGGCGGCAAGGCGCTCTTCCATTAACGTCTGGCTGAAGGGCGGCGCAAAGCCAAAGAGTTGGACGGTTTCCCCTCCGAGTTTGGCGGCGGTGGCTTTGGGTTCATCGGTGCTGACCGTAATCTCGGCGGTTGGACAGAGGCTGCGAACCTGTTTAACCACGCATTCGAGAATGGCTTCGTCGCCCACATTATTGCGCCCAAAGGGAACGCCGCCTATTAAAATCTTCATCCGTAAGTTTATGCCATGCAGAACGGGCTTTTAATAGCCTGTGTTTAAACATAATCTCCCGTGCATGAAAACTGAACTCGCTCTTACTCTAGCCAGCGCCTCGCCGCGACGACGCGAACTATTGGCCACACTCGGTCTCGACTTTAGCATCGCGCTTCCAGAAATTGATGAAACTCCAAAATTCGATGAAAAGCCACGCGCGCTTACCGAGCGATTGGCAAAGGAAAAGGCAGCCACGGTAACGGTCGGCGGCATTGTTATTGCAGCGGATACCCTTGTGGTGCAAGGCGAAAGGATTTTAGGAAAACCCACCGATGAACAACACGCGATCGACATGCTCCGATCGCTTTCAAATTCTACGCATGAGGTGATCACTGGCGTCTGCATGAAGTCGGCTGAACGCACTGTGATTTTTTCCGTCAAAACCCAAGTAACCTTCCGAACCGTGGCGGAGACCGAAATCGTGGCTTATGTCGCTACCGGCGAACCGATGGACAAGGCGGGAGCTTATGCAATTCAAGGCGGAGCGGCACACATGATCCGACGTATCGAAGGGTCCTATACTAATGTGGTGGGTCTTCCGCTTTGCGAGCTGCACGAAGCCCTGATTTCCTTTTGATTCTTCCGGTTTAATCCCATATATTACGTAGTTCACTGAATAGGAACTCCTATGCACCGATCCATTTATACTTGCCGCCGCATACTTTGCCTTCTGGCGGCGACCGCCCCGTTAACGGTGCTTTCTGCAGAGGACTCCTCGGGCTATCTGGAGCATTTGGGCACCGATATCATCATCATCGCAATTCTTCTTTCCTGCACATTCCTGCTGATTGGCTTTCTCGTACGCCTACGACAGATCGGGAACTCCCTCTTTAAAAAAAGCAGGGCCCTTCAAAAAAATGAGCAACAGACCCAACTGATCGGCGATACGTTTCAAAATATGATCCTTTTCCAATTGGCCCGCTCCGCAAACGGTGAGTTTTCTTTCCGTTACGTCAGCAAAGGATGTAAACACGTGCTAGGCATTGAACGTAACCGTTTAATGCGCGATGCAAAACTGGCGTTCGATCATCTCTACGAAGCCGATATTCCCTTCCTACAGGCCGCTTTTCGTGCGGCAGAGGGAGAATTGGCTCCCGCTAATCTTGAGATTCGAATGCTAGATATTTCTGGAAATCTAGTGTGGCTACACATCAGCGCAGTACCTCAGCGTGAAAATGGCATGCTAGTATGGAACGGATTTGCACAGAATATCTCAGACAGCAAGACGATCGAAAACTCACTCGGCGAGGAGAAACGAAACCTACAAAACCTATTCGAAACCATTGATGACCTCCTCGTGGTTTGCGACTTAAACGGACAGCTGCTCCATACCAACCGATCGGTCGAGCAACGGTTGGGCTATTCCCACGCAGAACTTGCGGAGATGAGCCTATTCGAACTCTATCCCGAAGACCTCCGCAACGAAATTTTTCAGATCGTCGCTCTCATGCAAACCGAACAGAGCACCACGTGTGCCTTGCCGCTCCAAATGAAAAATGGCGGCGCCCTTCCAGTAGAAATGAATGTTTTTCAGGGCTCCTGGAAAAACCAACCCGCCATCTTTGGTGTCGCCCGTGATATGGCCTCACGCCAGCAAACCGAAAATGCACTCCGCGAGTCGGAGAAAATGCTTCAACTCATCATGGATACCCTCCCCATGTCCGTTTTTTGGAAAGACAGAGACTCGGTCTACCTCGGTTGCAACAAGGCCTTTGTCGAGGAATGCAGCCTGACCACAGCCGACGAGGTGATCGGAAAAACCGCCTATGATCTGTTCAGTAAGGAAACCGCCGCCAGCCTGATTCTCCACGACCAGCAGGTCATCTCCACCAACAAGCCTCTCTTTAATCTTCTACAATCCCATTCTCGCTCCGATGGAAATGCCGGGTGGCGCGAAATCAGCAAGATCCCGCTACGCGATGAAGATCAGTCGGCGGTCGGTATACTGGGAGTTTGGCGCGATATAACCGAAAAAAAACAATCGGAAGAGCGCCTAAAGCGCACGCTTGAAGATATGGAGCGCTTTAACCAATTGATGCGCGGACGTGAGCGGCGAACCCTTGAACTTAAAGGAGAAATCAATCAACTTCTCGAACAACTAAACCAACCGATTAAATATCAAACGACGACCAACGGACCGACATGAACCCCCCGACGAAAAAAACAAAAAAAGGCTATGGCCCTTTTCTCATGGCGGCCACCCTTTATACGATAGGGGTGCTTTTATTTGCCACCTGGTCCTATCTACAGCAACGTAGTACCCTGCTGAAACAGATCGATCAGAGCCTCATCCACGCCACCTATGCCACCGAACAAATTTTGGGAAGTATCTTTATTGAATGTGCCGTAGAGGCCGATAGCATCTATGGGTTAGGATATGTGGCCAATCAAAAAAATCTCGACCACTTCGCAAGCAATTGCCATTTCGAATATCTCGGTGCGTTTGGCTACAAGCAAGGAACCTCCTGGAAGTTAATTATCGGAAATCAGGAAAGCCTGTCTGGGGCCACCTCATCGAATTCCCTTAACTCAATTCCCTCCACTATTTCTTCCACGATCCAACGTCTTGCACGATCCGAAAAAGAAACCACTCATATGCAAACCATAACCACGGGAACCCATGAAGAATTACGCATTGCAACTCGCTACCACTCCATCGGCGGCGACCGAGGATATGCTATCCTAGTTGCCCAAAACACACAGGATGCAAAGCAATCCATTCAAAGACTCGCCCTCCGCATGGTGGCCATTGCCCTTTTTCTGCATGTAATGGCCTTCCCGTTGATCCTGCTCTACAGTCGGATTCATAAAAAAACGGCGGAAAAAATGACCGCAATTAATCTTCAACTGAAACAGGACTTCATCCAACAAAAGGAACGCGAAGCGGAACTCGAAGATGCCATCCAAGACTTAGAACGATTCAATGCTATGGCGGTTGGCCGCGAGGATCGAATAATCGAACTCAAATCCGAAGTCAATACTCTGCTCAAACAAATGAAACGGGAAAAACGCTACAACGTCGAATAATCCCCCAAGAATTCAAATGCAACCCTTCCTAAAATTACAGACTCGATTAGCGCTCGGCTTCGCGGCAGGCGCCGTAATCAATGTACTTATACTCTCACTAGCCATCTACGGATTATCGCTAGCGACCGACCCTTTCTTCCTCTATTTTTCAGGCTTATTTCTTCTCTTAGTTGGATGCATTGGCTATCTGGCTGGAGGGGCTGTCGGCCGACGCGTTGAAACCGAAGGACACGAGGCTAATCAAGAAATACATGATCAGTTTGAGGTCGTTCAGGAGCTGATGAAGGCCAATGAATATCTCGAAAATGAGACCTTCGACCTGAAGAAAAATCGGAAGGCGCTACTCAGCATTATGGAGGATGCCGAGCGCTTCAATCAAAAGCTAAAACACGAAGTGACCGAACGGAAGCGTGCGCAGAGCGAAGTGGCTCATACTCAAAGTAATATGGACCTAATTTTGGACGGCGGCGACTTAGGGTATTGGGTCTGGGACCTCTCGAATAAAACCCACCGTTATAACGAACGCTTCGCCACCATTCTGGGCTACTCGATCGACCTAATCGATACCAGCGATGATTGGAGAGGAGATCAAATCCATCCAGAAGACCGAGCTATCGTCAAATCCACTCTTACCAATCACTTGAACCAAAATAGCGACACATATTCCTGCGAATACCGCATGAAACGCAGCTCCAACGATTGGATTTGGGTGCTCTCTCGAGGCAAGGTCATCGAATGGAACACAGACCGTACTCCTTTGCGCATGGCCGGAACCTTACTCGACATTACCGACCGCAAGGAATACGAAATCGAGCTTAAGCAAGCCAACCAACTGCTCGACAAGCACACCCGTGAACTCGAAGAAAATCAGCATATCGTCATGGGCATGATGGAGGATGCCAACGACGCACGCGAAAGTCTCGAAGGCGCCAACCGCGAGCTCCTCGTTGCCCGCACAAAATCCGATCAGGCGACCCAAGCAAAATCTGAATTCCTCGCCAGCATGAGCCACGAAATTCGCACGCCTATGAATGGGATTATCGGCACGGCCAGCCTGTTCAACGACACCGCACTCAGTACAGAACAACATGAATATCTACGCATCATCCAAACCTCCGGCGATGCCTTACTTACCCTGCTCAATGATATTCTCGATTTCTCCAAGATTGAAGCCGGTAAACTGGCTCTCGAACTCCAACCGTTCAACCTTCGCGAAACCTGCGAGGATATCATCGAGTTGCTGACGCCTACCGCCCTTGAAAAAGGGATTGATCTTGTCCTGCGTTTTTCCCCTTCCACTCCGCCCTGGGTCGTAGGCGATGCCGGCCGCATCCGGCAGGTGCTCATGAATCTCGCGAGTAACGCTTTAAAATTTACCAGCGAAGGGCAAGTCTACATTAATATTTCCACCGTGGCGGGAACCGAAAAAGAAACTACAATCCATTTCAACGTAACGGATACCGGTATTGGTATTGCCAAAGAAGCACTGGCGCATCTCTTTCAAAAGTTCTCTCAAGGGGACTCTTCCACCACCCGTGAGCATGGCGGAACCGGGCTCGGGCTCGCAATTTGTAAGCAGCTCATCGCCCTGATGGAAGGGAAGATCGGCATGGAAAGTGAACTGGGCAAGGGATCCTCCTTCTGGTTTCGTCTTAACCTCCCCATTGCTAAAAAATCGAGCGGTAGCACCATCGACCAAATCCTCTTCAATCATGAACCCATTTTAGTAATCGATGAAAGAAGAACCTTTGGAGACGTTCTTACGGAATGGTTTAATCGTTGGGGGTTGAACGCAGAAACCTCTACCAGCGTCGCCGATGCCCTTAAAAAAATCCAATCCAGTAACTACCGTTTCATCGTCGTAGAGGAACAAGTGGCTTACTCACCCGAAACCCCCTTCCTTACCGACCCGGACTTCGAAAAAACCCCACTCTTTATCATTTGTCCCATCACGAACCGCAATCGCCAGTCGGTTGACCGCACGGGATCGATTACTAATTTAACCAAACCCATCCGACTAGGACATCTTCTTTCAAAAACGGCCCAGATGCTTGATCATCCCCTCCAACAACAACTCCCGGCACAACCCACCATCGGATCCTCCGCAATCACCTCCATCGGTATGCGGCGCATCCTTGTTGTCGAAGACAATCTCGTCAACCAAACCGTCGCCAAACGGATGTTGATTAAAGGGGGATTCGAAGTCGACGTTGCCAAAAATGGTGTAGAGGCGGTGGATAAGGCAACGGGAAATACTCACTATGACTTGATCTTTATGGACTGCCAAATGCCGCGGATGGATGGCTATGAAGCGGCGCGGCGCATCCGCGAATACGAAACTCATTCTCACGACGGAACTCATATTCCCATTGTCGCACTCACGGCCAACGCCATGCAGGGAGACCGAGAAAAATGTCTAGCTGCCGGTATGGATGACTATCTCCCAAAACCCGTCAAAAAAGATGCTCTCAACGAAATGATCCATCAGCACCTCGGTTGATTTTTCATCAAATAAACCCTTTAAAATCAATCAAAAAACGCCCCAGTCTGGAGTAAGTATTCTCGAGGA
>JAJRRI010000102.1 GCA_024279685.1 Verrucomicrobiota bacterium
CGGCCATCGCCGAAGAACTGCTCGGCAAAGTGAAGGATGGCCTGCTCATTGAAAATATGGGCGATGCCGATGCCGGACTGCTCAGCGCCATTATGGATGTTCTTCAGCCCCAGCTCAAAAGCACCGTCGCCGTTCTCGCCGGAACGAGTGATGGGAAGGTTTCCCTCGTTTGCGCCGTCACCCCCGATCTTGTCGCAACAGGAAAGAACGCGGGGAAAATCATTGGCGCCATCGCCAAACAGTGTGGCGGAGGCGGCGGCGGAAAACCCGATCGCGCCCAAGCCGGCGGCAGAAATCCCGCCGCGCTAGACGAAGCCCTGAAGTCTGTAGCCCTGTAGCCGGGGGCGCCGACCTCTGGATAGGGTCTCTTCAACGCGGGCAATTCGACGGCCTGAAGTAACCCCAGTTTGATGGGCACTCGGAGTTTCGAAAGCAGATGTGGATGGCGAAGATTGGTTTAACTGAATTTTCCAGAGAGTTTTTTCCAGCCGGCATCAATACGTGCCTGTAGTTGGTTTCGATGGGGAATTGCACTGGCCGCATCTAATGATTCCGTACTGGCAGATCCTGCTGCAACTGCAGCAATCATTGCGGCTTGGGGGGAAACACCGGCGGAGTAGGCCGCCAGAAATCCGGCAATGGTACAGTCGCCAGAACCAGTTGTTCCTACCACATGGGTGGAAAAGCATGACTGAAATTGGCTGATGGTACTCCACGAGGCCGATCGATCGGGAACGGACTCGGCCGTCCGCAGATAAAGGCCATGTTCTCCGAGTTTAATCACCGCCACCGAGGAGCCGAGATCAATGAGTTTTTGGGCTGTTTTTTCAATCAGATCGGCCTCGACACCTTGAATAATATTTTCCCCAAAATCGGCCGCCAGTTGATTATATTTTTCTCGATCCACCATGAATAGAATTTCATCGAGGCTGGGAAGAAAAAGATCCGTCGAGGGTAATATATTTTTTAAAAAGGCCAACCAATCCACCTTCCCAGCCTCGGAAGCCGGATCGATGAAGGTCATGTCCAGCGAGGTAGCCATGCCCCGATCTCGCATTCGGTTAAAGATCTTTTTCAACTCAGCACCATCTTGTTCGTAGATGCTCCGCATTAGCGGTGGATAGCCAAAATGAAAGAGATCGCCGTCTTCTAGGGCGGCATCGGTGATGTCGGCGGCGCAAAAGGTATGGTTGGCTCCTGGAGAATGCAGAAAAGATCGATCCACTCCCGGCGGACTGATGACCAGCGTGTAGGAGGTATGCGAATTTTCAGATACAATTAATCCCTCATCCAGCCCTGAACCCGCTTGATGTAGAATTCGTCGAGCAGTTCGCCCAAACTCATCATCCCCGATTTTGGCCAATAAAACCACATCCTCGCCGAGACGTGCGAGGGCTTGTCCCGTATTTGACACCGATCCGCCTACCGCTACGACCGCTGCCCCGACTTCCGTGAGCGAGCCGGGAGCCAGTAATTCCCCTAAATCAGAAGTTCTCTCGGGGAGTTCTGGAATAATATCCAAACAAAGATGTCCTGCCACTACTATTTTCGCCATGTCTATTTCCCTTCTATTTGATCAAAAAAATACCCTGCTCTCCGGAAAAAAATTGGCCAACCCCTATACGCGAATATATTTTCTCAAATTACGAATCAATTGCGGATGCTTTGCTGCTTCCGATAGGCCAACGGGCTGATTCCGATCACTTTACTGAAGCCTCTTGAAAAATACTTAATCTCGTCGTAGTTCAAAGATTCGGCAATTTGTGCGACCGAGAGGTTCGTCTCCATGAGCAGAATGCAGGCCTGGTTCATGCGAAGGCGCAAGACTTCTTCGTACACCGATCGGTCCATCGATTTTCGGAAATGAAGTTCCAGTACTCGCCGCGATACCCCCGCTGCTTTGGCAATGTCGACCACTCCGACTCCCTTGCGGTAATGCGCGTGAATATGGCTTAGAGCCCGGGCAACAACGGGGTCGTCGATGGCCATGATATCGGTCGATTGACGGGTCACTACGCGAGGTGCGGGTAGGGGAATGGTGATCTCGCCTACGGTTTCTCCTTCCATCATGCGGTGTAAAACCGTGGCGGCATCGTAGCCTGTTTTTTTGGCATTGAGCATAATACTCGATAGGGGCGGCGAGGCGAAATTACAAATCAACTCGTCGTTGTCCACGCCCAAAAGAGCAATTTCCTCTGGAACCTTGACCTTCGATCGCGTGCACGCTTCGGACAGTTGGCGGCATCGGTCGTCCGTGCAGGCGAAGATTGCACAAGGTTTTGGTAAGGTTTTGATCCATTCTACCATGCGATCTGTCTCTTCGAACCATAACGAAGGCTGTTGGGTTGAATGGGTAGGATAGGCCATGGACTTGAACCCTCGCGCGGAAATCTGTTCCGCAAAAAACCGCCCCCGATCCTCGGACCACCACATGTTTTTGAACCCGCAGAACCCAAAATGACGAAACCCTTTTTCCAATAAATAATGGGCCGCCATAGTCCCAATCTGCCGATCGTCCCCCAGAATGTTTGGGATGCCCGGTGCTGGTCCGTACCGGTGCGAGCTGTAGATCACCGGAATATCCAGTTCGAGTAGCGATGGGTCTAGCCGCCCTTGTTCGCGCATGATAATCCCGTCGGGACGCCATTCCTTGATCCGCCAAAGCCGATCTTCGTGGCTGAGTTTTTCGTAGAAAGGGGCTTCACGATAAAAGATCCACGGGCCGTGGGTGCTCGAATATTGCGCAATTCCACGCAACAGGCTTCTCCCTATTTCGCGGGCTTCTTCAATCAGTAAGGCAACTCGATAGGGTTTCATGAGAAGAAGAAAACATACTTCGGCCTATATTCGCAATAAGAGAAATAAATAACGTAATTCTAGGTTCTCCTAAAAGAGAATAATAAGTAGATTGAACCCTGTTTAATCGAACTCTGTTTGAGGTATTTTATGGTTGAATTCTAGATCTTTAACGAGTGTTTTTAAAACAACTTGATCTGCCAAGATCAGCACCTGCGGGCCGATCAGTAACATAGGACTTCGGGGGGCAAGTTTAGGAATAGTAATAAGTTGAATAGGCAAGATGAAATTTCAATGAATATAAAAATAAAAGTTTTGAATGACGAAGCCTGGGGCGAGGCAGAAAAACGCTATGAAGAGCTCTATTTGAAAGCTTTACCGGGCTCCGGCGGCATCGAAAAATCTAAGCTCGAAATCGCCACCTTCAATTGTTCGGAAACGATCGGGGAGTTTGAGCAAGTTGGCTTGGGGCTGGAAACGGTCGTGATCTTCCGCGACGAGTCTGGTGCAGGCCATACTGGAAAGGTTTTGCTTAACCTGCCCGGACAGCTTCTGCTCGAACATGGCCATGTGAATACCTATGTGCTTGGGAAAGGCGCCGTTCTTGCCAAGGGGTTCGTTAAACTTTCTGAGCGGGTCAACGGGTTCGGCGGAATTGTCAGGTATATTAATGCGGCATCTAAATATATTAACGTATTAAATTGAGGCATAGGCAATATGCCTTGATTTGAAATACTTGCTGATGCGTCCTGGTAGTTTCTGGAGCTTTCGCATAAAGGAAATTAAATTTCGCTTCA
>JAJRRI010000103.1 GCA_024279685.1 Verrucomicrobiota bacterium
CAAGCCATGTGCGGTAATCGATTGGGCAGAGTCGATCAGATTGTTAACATCATTAAGCGCATCAAAGTTCCGAATGGTGGTCATGCCGTGCTTCTTAAATAATTTTGCGTGCAGATCGATGATGTCGCGCGACTGGGAATCAAGACCGACCACGTTGATGCCGCGGGCGAGGGTTTGCAGCTCGGCATCGGGTCCCGCGGCTTCACGGAATTGATCCATCATATCGAAAGCAGATTCGTTGCAGTAGAAGAACGGCGCTTGAAAGCGAGCACCGCCGCCGGCTTCGAAATGCGTCTGCCCCGCTTCGGCACAAGCCCTAACCGCCGGCAGGAAATCTTCGGTCAGTACACGCGCGCCGTAGACCGATTGGAAGCCGTCGCGGAATGCGGTATTCATGATATGAATCGTTTTTTTAGCCACGCTACATCTCCTCTTTTTGAGTTCTTAAAATTTAGCCGTGCTTCGCTTTAATGGCCGCAAGGGCAATCGCAATTTCTAGTGAAGGGTCCGTTACGACCGCCGCTTTGGCCGGAAGGGATTCCTCTTCCGGGAAGAGGTGGGCGAATTTCTTAAAAAATACCGCAGAGCCGTTCATCGCCCCAATTAATAGAACCAAAAAGGCAAACACGGTGGCCATGCCGATCACCATCAGGACAAGTCCTTGCATCAAAAGATCCATCGTCTATAGTCTCCTTAATTTCCAAGAAATAATCACTTTTTATACGGAATTCAACCCGGCATAGCTAGAGTAAAAGATAGTTTCTAGCGAGGTTCCAAATTAAAACAGTCTCTACTATCATACGGAATTTTCTACATGGATTTTAAAATAGAATGGTTCGATAAGCTGGCCTCTACCAATGCCACGATGCGCGAGAACTTCCGTCAGAACCCTACACTCCCTAGCGGATCGATCATTGCCGCCCGCGAGCAAACCGCCGGGCGGGGCAGGCAGGATCGTCCATGGCTTACCACCCCTCATTCTAATCTCTGCTTCTCCCTCTTCGTCCGCACCGACGCCGAGCTCATTTCCATTCCCTCCCTCACCATGGCCACCTGCCTCGCCGTCAACGATCTGCTCCAAGGCATGGGCCTTCGCTCAGCCCCAAAATGGCCCAACGATGTTCTCGTCGGTCCCCGAAAAATTTGTGGAATCCTCTCCGAACGGATTGAGCCTGATGGGATCATTGTCGGCATCGGCTTCAATGTAAACATGACGACCGAAGAAGCCGAAGCGATCGACCGCCCGGCCACCTCCATCTTGATCGAAAGCGGTACTGCTGCGGAACTTTCAAAAGCCCTTGAAGCCCTCCTACCGCATCTCGACTACTGGATCGGCGAATGGGAATCCGGCGGATTTTCTCGCTTACGTGACCGCTGGACTGCACAAGCTGGACCGATCGGTAAAGCCCTGACCGTCCATGACGGCGACCTTAAGAAAACAGGAACCCTCGCGGGATTCGGCGACCACGGCGAGCTCCTGCTTAAAACTAAAAACGGCCTCGAAACCATCTGGTCGGGAGATCTTTCATGAACGCTTTAACCGATAAAATTGCACGCGGGTCCATCCTCCTGAGTAGCCTCATTTTATTGAGTGGTTGCGCGACGGGTCGGAAGTACCGAATTCCGCGCAACCAAAAGCCCGAGATCGTCAGGATGGAAACCACCGGCTACTGCAAATGCGGGAAGTGCTGCGGCTGGGAACGCAATTGGAAATTTCAGCCGGTCATCGCCTATGGCCCCACTAAAGGGAAACCCAAAGCCGTCGGGATCACCGCCTCCAATACCGTCGCCGACTGGGGAACTATCGCGGCCGACACCCGCTACTATCCCTTCGGCACCATCATGTACATTCCCGACTATGGCTGGGGCCGCGTCGAAGACATTGGAGGCGCCATCAAAGGCATGCACATCGACCTCTACTTCCCCTCCCACCGCAAAGCCCTCGAATGGGGCCGTGAATGGAAAACCGTTAAAATCTGGAAGCCGCGATAAGAGATCTAGGAAAGGCCTAGCGAAAGATTACGCCGCTTTAGACCTCGTTTTTCGCATTCCGTACTTGGCGGATCGCATCCGGATCAATCCCCGCCGCCACCACGGCATCGTGCCAGCTACCGAAATATTCCAAGGCGTATCTGTGTAGCGTCCGATCCCGAACGTCCCCCTTGAACACGCCTGCAAAATCAATCAGCAAACCAGATTCATGGCGATGTCGGATTTCTTTGGTTACAGATTGCTTGCTCGGATATTTCTTAAACCCCGCCTTTCGAATTTTACCAAAATCCAGCCCAGCGGCGGTCACGGCCCGCTCCCAATCACCAAAATATTCCTTCGCATATTTATACAGCATGATGTCATTGCGCTTCCCCTTGGACACGGCCGTGCTGTTGAGCGGAAGCTCGGCTTTGGCGCGGCGCTGAATTCCCGTTACAACGGAAGCGGGATCGGGATAACGGCGAGGATGCTTGCTACGAACCTCTTCGAACGAAAACCCCGCAACTTCCAGCGCTCCCGTCCACGTTCCAAAATATTCCTGGGCATAGCTGTGCAGCATCTTATCTCTGTGCTCGCCCTTGGCGATGGCGAGACCGCTGAGCGCAAGACCGGTTTCCTTGCGTCGCTGGATTTCCGTGATGACAGAGGCCTTGTCTGGATAGCGCCGTATGGGCTTGCTGCGAACTTCGTCAAATGAAAGTCCGGCGGCCTCAATAGCCGCCTGCCATGTTCCAAAATACTTCTGTCCATAATTGTGCAGCATCAGATCTAGATGCACGCCCTTGGCCACGGCCAGCCCATTGAGCGGAAGGTCGGTTTTTTTACGGCGGCGAATTTCCGCAATAATGGAAGTCTTGTCCGGATAGCGCGGAGGTTTGTAGCCCAACTCTCTGGGTGAAAATCCGGCGGCTTCAATGCAGGCCTTCCAACTGCTGAAATATTCCATGAGGCACTTGTACAAAACCGAATTGCGATGCGCTCCACGGCAGAGTGTATTGATCTGGAGAGGAAGCCCGGCCTCGGCGCGTTCCTGCATCGCCCGCACCACGGACTCCTTGTCTGGATAGATCCGTTTGCGTTTGGGAAATACAGCATCGGTCGAGAGCCCGGCCGCTTCAATCGCGGCAGGCCAGTTGCCAAAGTATTCCTTTCCATAGGCATAAAGTACGGCATCCTTGTTTTCTCCGATGAGCAAAGCCCGAGCATAAAGGGGGAGATCCGCAGCAACCCGTCGTTGAATTTCGAACACAATAGAGGGCTTGTCCGGATATTTCCGTCCGCCCGAAGTACGAATATAAACCCTTTCATAATCCAGCCCGGCGGCCTTCATAGCACCTTGCCAATTTCCGAAATATTTGCATCCGGAAACCCTTAGAGTAGGATCCCTATACTCCCCCTTCGTCAAGGCAGTTAGCGAAATTCCGGATTTTTTGCGCCTCAGAATTTCCGCAATGACGGATTCCCCGTCTGGATATTTCCTGCTACGACCCTGGATACGGATTTTTTCGTAGTCCAAGCCGGCGGCCTCAATGGAAGCCTGCCAACTTCCGAAATATTCGCGCCCCCATTTCACTAGAGTCCCAGGGCCATGCTGTTTGTAGTTGAGGGAAGCGGTGTTGAGGGGAAGTCCGGATTCGGCACGCTGGCGAATGGCCTCCACAACAGAGGCTCCATCTGGGTATTTGCGTATACGGTTAAGAATGGCCGTATAGTCGAGCCCCGTCGCCTTGATGGCGGCAGCCCACGTGCCGAAATACTCCAGGGCACTGTGGCGCAGAGCCGCATCGGAATTGTTGCCATGGGCTATAGAGGCACAGTCGTTCGGTATTCCGACGGATGCGCGCCGTTGAATCTCCGCAACAACCGATTCCTTCCAAGGATACCTCCTGTATTCGCGCAAGAGTTTTTTATAATCGATGCCTGCACCATCGACCGCTTTGCCCCATAAACCGAACAGTTCGCGAGCGCTGGCAAGCAATGCGCTATCGGCATGTTTTCCCCCGTCGGATATCTTCGAATACTTAATCGACAAACCAGCACGGTGTCGCCGCTGTATCTCTGCAATCACTGAATCTTTATCCGGATAACGGCGCGAGAGCCTCCAACGCACTTCATCCAGATCGATGCCAGCCGCTTCCAGAGCAGCAAACCAGCCGCCAAAATATTCCTTTCCGTAGGCACACAATACCGAGTCCCGATACTCTTGCTCCCCCACGGACAAGGCCCCGCTGTTGAGAGGCAAGCCCGATTCCTTGCGGCGTCGGATTTCAGCGACCACGGCTTCCTTATCCGGATAGCGGCGCGGGGGCTTGCAGCGAACCTCTTCATAGGAAAGTCCAGCGGCTTCTACGGCAATGGGCCACGTCCCGAAATATTCCTGCGCATATTTGTGCAGCACCCCGTCTTTGTGCTCCCCTTTGAACAGGGCCAGACCGTTGAGGGGAAGCCCGGATTCCTTTCGTCTCTGAATTTCCGTCACCACGGTCATTTTATCTGGATAGCGGCGTTTGGCGCCGGGGCGGACTTTGGCAAGGTTCAGCCCCGCGGACTCGATGGCAACGCGCCATGAACCGAACTGATGTTTCGCAGCGTTATAGAACGCAATATTCCGATGCGGGCCGCGATGATAGCTAACATCGGGGGCATTGAGCGGAAGCTCGTTCTTGTGGCGATCCTGAATTTCACGGATAACGGATTCGGCGGTGGGGTATCGGCTCCTGGCCTTACCGAGCATTTCGGCATAGTCGAAGCCCGCCGCCTCGATGGCCTTTTTCCAGGTGCCGCAGAGACGAATGCCGGCCTTGTGCAAGTCAGGGGCGGTATATTTCCCCTTGTTCATCTGGCCGGGACTGAGCGGAAGCCCGATTTCGCCGCGCGTGCGGATCATCTCCAGCACGGATTCCACATTCGGATATTTTTCTGCTCTCGCGGTCACCACTTCCTCATTTTTGTCACAGGTCTGGACTTCACCAAGATTCAGCACGGATTCTTTTATAAGGTAGACGAACTAACTTGATCATTAATATGTATCTATTTCTCCAGCCGAGCATTTTTCTGTTTGTACTTGTCGCTACGATCGCAAGAGGTGATGTGCAAGCATAATGACAGTTCGGGCCAAGTATCACAAGATCGTCCCAAAAAATAATCCTCTCCCAGAAACGAACCGTTCTCCATCCGTTTCCGATCTAGCACATACCCCTTGATCGAAAATTCACGGAGTCCCCGCGTCGCCCACTGGCGAAATTGTGTCGCCCGCTTGAGCCGTGAATATTAAGAACTCCGCCGTACTGTTGCGAATCAACTTTTTATCCTCCTTTGCCATCCCTTTTTCCTTCTCTATCCCAGTTCGTACAAAAATGACCCTTTCGCCGTGCACGCGGGAGCTACCTATTTACTCAACCGCAACGAATCTGGAAGTTTCGTTTATTATACCGCCTTTTTTCCATAATGGGGGCTTTCTTCTTTCAGCAGGTGCACGCAATAGGCATTTAGGCTCTCGCCATAGCGCAGCGCTTCGACGGCCAGGGTTTTGTGTAGCTCCGAACCAACTCGGACGACAAATTTTCCGGAATATTCCTTCCCTGCGGTTGCCGTGGGAAGCGGCTCTCCATCCTTTTGATAAAGCTCGATCCACTCTTCCACCGCTTGGCAAAGTTCTTTGTAGACCTTGGCCTCGTCATTTCCGTGAACACCCCCACGCATTAGCCCCGGACAGGAGCCGACATAGCATTGATCCTCTTCCACCCACTCTACCATTTTAAAATATTGATCGCTTGCCTTCATTTTTTCACCTCTCGAATCACTTTTTCAACTGCGCGTTCCTGATATTTCATTGCGTCATGCCCGGAATTCCCGCTGATGGTAATCTTTCCGCCATCAGGATGCTTAAAGTTGCGGTGGCTCCCTTTTCCTCCTCAATCAACAAATCCTGATTTCTTTAGTTGCTGAATGAGTTCGCTAATCTTCTTAGGCATGTCATATAGTACTAGAGCAGTATCAGTATTGTCAACCCAGCGATTTCGAGCATGAACCGTTCGCGACTTAACCTAAGAGGACTCAAATTTCCCATTGTACCGATTTATGCATATTCTTTTTTACCACAGAGGACCATAGAGGTCGCTATTCTTTATCTCTTTTCCCTCTGTGTCCTCTAGCGAAGCGGGTGGTAAAACGGTATTTCAATTATTTCCGCTACCCTAAGAGTTGTAGTACGGGCCTCTCCAACGGAGGGCGCGCCCCCTTCGGGAGGCACGCGCTACAACAAACCAAGACCACAATCATTGGAGCGTTGTCCACCTGTTGGTTATGTTCAGCCTACCGAATCTTCAAGGTGGCGATACCGATGAGGGCGAAGATGATGGATAGAATCCAGAAGCGGGTGACGATGACGGTTTCTACGAGTTCCGGCTCGCGGTTTTGTTCTAGCGCGCGCTCCTTTTCGACAAATTCAAAGTGATGGTGCAACGGGGCGCACTTAAAGACTCGGCGGCCTTCGCCGAAGCGTTTTTTGGTATAGGTATAGTAGCCTCTTTGGATCACCACACTCGCGGCCTCGATCACAAAAACACCCCCGACAATGATTAAGAGGAGCTCTTGCTTCGTCAGAATGGCTAGCATGGCGATGGCTCCGCCGATGGCGAGGCTTCCGGTGTCGCCCATGAAAATTTTGGCCGGGTGGCAGTTGTACCAGAGGAAGCCGAGCCCGGCACCGAGCAGGGCGCCGCAGAAGACGGTCAGCTCGCCCGTGCCGAGCACAAAGGGCACTTGCAGGTATTCGGCAAAATTATAGTTCCCGGCCACATAGGTTAGAAATAGATAAGCGACCGCCGCCGAATTTGAACACCCGATCGCCAGCCCATCGAGTCCATCGGTCAGGTTCACGGCATTGGATGCCCCCACTAGGACCACGGCCAGAAAAATAAACCCGCCGATGAGTCCAAGATCGAAAATAGGATGCTTGACGAACGGCACCATTAGATCGCGAACCCGCGCCTGCGTTTCGGGGTTCGACCAGAGCACAGCAAAAATTACTACGGCCCAAATTAATTGCGCGGAAAATTTAACTTTTGCACTCAAGCCGCTCTTGCGCTTAATCTTGAGATAATCGTCGGCAAAGCCAATCGCGCCCATCAGGCAGAATGTACCGAGGACCAACCAGACATAGATGTTTGCAGGAACTGCCCAGAGCATTGTGGCGATCGTAGCGGACGCAATAATCATCAGGCCACCCATGCTCGGCGTCCCAACCTTTTGTTCCTTATCCAACCCTCCCACGCGGTTATCCTCGGCCTGTTCGCCAAAATTAACGGCCCGTAATTTTCGGATCAATCCAGGCGCCATCACGAGCGAGACGGTGAACGCCGTGGCGGCCGCACCGAGTGTACGGAATGAAATATATTGAAAAACTCGAAGCGGCGAAAAAAGGGCTTCGAGTTCCATCAAATAGTAGAGCATGTCTTACTTCTCCTTAAAATATTCAAGCACGCGTTCGAGTTGCTCGCCGCGCGAGGCTTTCAATAGCACATGGTCGCCGGGGTGCAAGTGCTCTTTCAAAATTTGTGCCGCATCGGCGATTTCTAGCGTGTGGAAAAAGAGGTGTGCGCTTTGACAAATAATCTGTTGCCCAAGCTCGCCGACGGCAATGACACCGTCAAGATCAAGGCCATCCAAATAGCGCCCTAGGGCAGCATGCTCCTCTTCGGTTATATCGCCCAGCTCACGCATTCCACCCACCACCACCCACCTCGCGCCCGATTCTGAACGTTGGGAAAACGTGCGGAGATTCGCGCGCATGGAGAGTGGATTGGCATTGTAGGCATCGTTAATAAATTCGATTCCGCTTAGGGTGGAAGCTTCCCAACGCATCGGCGGTAGTTTAAAGGTACGTAACCCTTCGGCCACTTCGCCGGACGTCATACCCAACTCCAACCCGAGCACAACCGCACGAAGCGCGTTGCGCATGATGTGTTCGCCGGGCAGCGGCATCGCATAGTTAGCCCCATGGACATTCATGATACCGTCGCCCACCTTTCGGCCCACATAGTCAGCAACGCCTTCGAATGAAAGGGTGACTACGCTCGCGCAAGTTTGGCGGCGCATCAACGAATACCATTCACTATCCCGATCGAGAATCACTCTTCCGGATGCCGCAACGTGTTCGACCAGCCGCGACTTTTCGCGAGCAATTTCCTCCAGCGAGGCAAAGTTTTCGCGGTGGGCGTTTCCAATACCCGTGATGATGCCGATCTTGGGCTGCAAGAGCTGAGTCAACGGGCCAATCTCGCCCCCGTGGCTCATACCGAGTTCAAACACGCCATGTTTTGCCAGTGCTGGCATGGCAAGCATGGTGAGGGGTAAGCCAATATGATTATTATAATTCCCGGCTGTCCGGTGGGTTTCGCCTCGTACGGAAAGTACGCTGGCGCACATTTCCTGAACGGTGGTTGTTCCGACACTCCCCGTGATTCCAACGACGGTTCCGATCCATTTCTTGCGATAACCGCGCGCGAGATCTTGCAATCCTCTAAGCGTATCTGGCACCCCCAGCATCGGATGTTCCGTCCCCTTGAAACGCTCGCTCACCAGCGCGCCAACCGCACCCTTGTCAAAGGCCTGCCGCAGATAATCGTGCCCGTCAAACTGTCCCCCCCGAAGGGCGACGTAGAGGTTGCCGGGTTCGAGGGTGCGGGTGTCGTGCGAGACTCCCGTGATCGGCCCCTCGGGAATCCCATTTTTCCAGAGCCTAGAGACCCATTGCGAAAGTTCTCCTGCGCGAAACTCCGACATTATCCTAAAATCTCCCTGACCGTTTCGCAGTCATCGAACGGAACGATGGTTCCTTTATATTCCTGAGACGTTTCGTGGCCCTTGCCCGCCACCACTAAAATATCTCGCCGGCCCATTCGACGAATCCCCACTCGGATGGCTTCGCGACGATCCAATATTACTTCAACTTGTTTCTTGTCTGTAAAGCCGTCGAGAATATCGAGAGCGATCGCCCCCGGTTCCTCACTACGAGGGTTGTCGGCCGTAATAATACTATATTCGGCCAACTCGGCCGCCACCCGCCCCATCAACTTGCGCTTGCCCGTATCCCGATCCCCGCCACACCCAAAGACCACGAACAGGCGGCCGGTACAGATTTCGCGCAGCGTGGTCAGTACATTCCGCAAGGCGTCGTCGGTGTGGGCATAATCAACGAACACCTTCCTATTTTTTCGATTGGGAATGAATTCCAACCGCCCAGGAATCGATTGAATATTTCCGATCGAGGCCGCCATACGATGGAGATCAATCCCGCACAAGCCACCCACCGCGAGCGCCGCGAGCGCATTGCTGATGTTGAACCGACCCAATAGCTTGAGGCAAATATGCGATTCCCCCCAAGGACTGGTAAGCTGGAAGCGCGTACCGTTGGCATCCAACGTAACCTCCGTTGCACGCACCATGGCCCGCTCATCGAAGCCATACGTAATTACATCCGCAGGCAAGTCCGCCGCCAACGTGCGTCCCCACGGATCGTCGCAGTTAACGACCGCTGGACGACCGGGCTCCAAGGTTTTAAACAAACGAGCCTTCGCGGCGAAATAGGCCGCCATATCGGGGTAATAGTCCAGGTGGTCTTGCGTCAGATTGGTGAATACGGCGATGGCAAAATCGATCCCACACACCCGTTGCAAACTGAGCGCGTGAGAAGAGACCTCCATCACAGCACTGTCGCAACCCGCAGTTTTCATTTGATGAAGGAGCGAGTGGAGTTCGGGGCTTCCGGTGTGGTGTGCGATGCCGGGAGGGCGCGGTCGCCAATTTCGTAAGCCACTGTACCGATCAGGCCGGGCAGAAATCCTCCATCCCGCAACAGATCGCGAACTAGGTAGGCCGTCGTGGTTTTTCCGTTGGTTCCGGTAATGCCGATGATCTTCATTTGGCGCGAAAGGTCACCGTGTAACGTGTTCGAAAGTTCGGCCAGCACTCGGCGAGCATCGTCGACCTGAATATGCACAACGCCCGGGCCAAGATCGAGATCATGTTCCGACACCACCGCAACCGCTCCAGCTGAAAGCGCTTCGGTCACATAGTGAACCCCGTCCCGTTGGTGTCCTTTTACGGCAACAAATAGCGATCCCGCAATGACTCTACGCGAGTCGTAATCAATCCGCTGAATCTCCACCTCCAGCGAACCCGTTACGGACTGTATTTCAAGGGATTTAAGTAGTGCTTCAAGGTTCATTCGTCCGGCCTCGCAACATAGACGCGCTCGCCTTCAGGCGAAATGCGCAGGTAGCGCACGGCAAACTCGGCGATCTCCTTAAACGCCAGGCCACAGACAGTACCGCCATAATAGTTAATTTTCCGCCCGCTTTCCGTATACGTGCCCGGATCGTCGGCCACGACAATAATGCCAATTTCCGGGTTCTCCACCGGCAGAAATCCGACGAAGGATGAGATAAAGTTTTTGGAATAGTACCCCCCCCCCTCGGCGGCCGGTTTGAGTTTTTGTGCGGTTCCGGTTTTTCCGGCCACACGATACCCTTCCACTGCAGCCTTGGTTCCGGTTCCGCCCTCTTCCGTTACGCGAGCGAGCAGATTACGCATGCGGCGGGCGGCCGCCGGACTGAGTGGCCGGCCTAGTTCTTCGGGGGCATATTCATGGAGCAATGTGCCGTCGGGCGCGGTGACACGTTTAACGACCATCGGCTTCATCTGCACTCCGTTGTAGGCAATCGCGTTGATCATGGAAAGAACCTGCAAGGCGGTCACACCGATCTCGTGGCCCATACTGATGCGCGTGATGCTGATCTTCGACCAATGCTTCGGTGAATAAAAAATTCCACCCTCCTCACCGGGTAGGCCAATGCCCAGTCGGCTTCCAAAATGGAAGGCCTTCAGGCTGTCGTAGACCATTTTATTTCCCATCTCCAACGCAATCTTGGCCGTGCCAATATTGCTCGAAACCTTGATGATGTCCGCCACAGAAAGAATACCTTCGCCGTGGCTGTCGCGTAGCGATTTTCCGCCGTACACCCAATAGCCATTTTCACAATCGAACGTGTCACTTTCTTTAACCACGTCGTGATCGAATGCCGCCGCAACCACGGCGGCCTTCATGGTCGAGCCGGGTTCGTAGTTAAAACCGATCGTGCGGTTGCGCCGCCATTCGGCGGGCGCCTTGCCATACCGATTAAGGTCGTAGGTCGGAAAGGAGGCCATTGCAAGAATTTCGCCGGTACGCACATGCTGAACAATCGCCCAACCGCCCTTGGCATTAAAATCGAAACACATTTTTTCGATGGTTTTTTCGACGACGTACTGCAATTGCTGATCGAGGGTAAGCACTACGTTCGCGCCATCCTTAGGTTCAATATCGACGGTTCGGGCGCGGTAAATTTCGCGACGGCGGCCATCCTTCTTACCCACTCGTAATCCTTCCTCTCCCCGCAAGAAACGATCCATCCGTTGCTCGATACCGGCCCCGCCGACCCCTTCTCGATTGGAAAAACCAACCACGTGTGCCATGAGCGGCCCTTTAGGGTACGTGCGAATCGGCGCTTCCTCCAACCCGACTCCGCGTAGATAAATATTGGTTTCGGCTCCAACGGGCGTGTACTCCACGCCGAAGGCGCGCCGTTTAAAACGCTCGAGCTGATGGCCCGGAACATATTTTTTAATGCGTACGTACTGCCGGGAGGGGTCCGAAATCTTTTCGCGAATCTCGGCATACGAGAGGCGGAATTCTTGTGAAAGATATTCACAAACGGAATGTGCATCGCCATGCTCGGCGATATATTTGGGATCGACGAAGACGTGGTATGCCGCCAGATCCATCGCCAAAATTTCGCCATTCCGATCCACAATGCGACCGCGACTGCCCATCGATTTCGACTCAAACATCCGCCCCTTCTCGATGGGTGCACGCACCCATTCCGCCGGACGCAGGTGAAGGAAAGCCAATCGGATACCGAGGCCCATAAAAACAATCAGGATTGCGGCTGAAAGCAGCGCAATCCTTCCCTTATAGCGTACCTGTGCCATTTTTCTTGGTTAATCCCCCACGCCGAAAGTCCCTATTTAGTGTACGTCAGCGAGCCGCTTCCCGCATCGTGTTGATAGCGCACACGGACAATTTGCGACTCGCGCGGCATCGTCATATTCAATTGATATTTTTTGATCGCTCGCTCGAGGTTGGCTGGCGAGGTGATGTAGGACCACCGGTCTTGCTCATTCACCAGTCGCTTTTGCGCCGCCGTCAACGCCATCTCTTTGCTTTTAATATCTCTACCGATCGCATCGCAGCGCGAGCAAAGCCACATATAGCTCAGCCCCAGTACGGCCACCAATACCAACATATTCGCCAATAGGATGGGGAACGGAACTTGGACCTGGTTTTTCTTCATCTTTTTCTTTTTTCGTTTCGTTGCCATGCCTATGTCCCTATTTCCACCACGCGCAATTTGGCCGAGCGCGAGCGCGGATTGATGCTCTGTTCTTCTGTACTCGCCATTTTCATTTTTTTCCAAACCCATTTCACCGGCGGTTCTTCGTAGATCCGGCGCACTCCACCTTGCTGCAGCGATTCTTCGCGCGGCCCATGACGATTAAAAAAATGTTTTACCAACCGGTCTTCCAAGCTATGGAAAGTCAAAACCGCGATTCGCCCCCCTTTCGCCACACGCGCCACCATCTGCTCCAACACTTGCTCAATGCTCGCCAACTCATCGTTCACTTCCATACGCAGGGCTTGAAACGTTTTCGTGGCCGGATGAATCTTCTTTCCTTTACGCCCGCCTTTAGCGCGCTCAACGATTCCCGCCAATTGCGCGGTCGTTTCAATCGTCACCTTCGCGCGCGCTTCTACAATGGCCCGGGCAATCCGTCGCGAAGCATGATCTTCGCCGTACCGATAAATAATATGGGCTAATTCCGACTCCTCGGCGGTATTCACCAGTTCGGCCGCGGTCTGCCCACGGGTCTGATCCATACGCATGTCAATCGGGCCATCGTTCTGAAAACTGAAGCCGCGTTCTGAGCGATCGAGCTGGAGGGAACTTACGCCCAAGTCGAGCAGCAATCCTTGCACCTGGTCAATGCCCAGTCGGTCAAGTTGCGCGGCCATGTTTGCATAGTTGTCGTGAATCAGCTCCACCCGTTTTCCGTCTCCGGTCTTCAGCTTTTTATTCACCCGTTCAATGGCATCCAGATCTCGGTCAAACCCAATCAGTCTTCCCCCCTCTTCCAGTTGCTCCAAAATCGCCGCCGAATGCCCGCCGTTCCCGAGTGTTCCATCCACATAGATTCCGGATGGATCTGTCATTAATCCTTCTAGGCATTCATCGAGCATGACGGGTATATGCACTATTTTCCTTTCCAAATCAGAGAAGGTCGCTTAACGGAGGAAGTCTCTTCGCCCTCGCCTTCAGCCAGCCAGTCTCGATGGGTTCGGTTCGCATTCAGGCAGGAAAATAGATGCCCCGAATCAACCATCGATAAATTTAAAAAACGTTCCTCTCCCCGCGACAGGTCGATCGACTTTGAAAAATAAAGACACTTGGCCACATCTAACATACTCATCCTATCGCTCCCCTTCGTCGCTTTATTGCTGATTTTAGATTGCCGATTTCCGATTTTTGGA
>JAJRRI010000104.1 GCA_024279685.1 Verrucomicrobiota bacterium
ATATAATCCACGCCGGGCGGAATATGCGTCATTGTGGAAATATCCGCTTCAATGAACTCATAATGCTCACGCCCGTCAAAATTCACATCCGTCCGTGCCGCATACGTTTTTTTATCTACATTGATGATGTGGTATCCACGCTTCAGTGCCAACTCCACAAAGTAGGATCCAATGAAACCCAATCCACCGGTTACCAATAATTTTTTCATCTTATCTCCCTCCTAATTAATCGTTAAAATCGTTGTACTCCGCCTGCCATCCACCGCCTTATGTCCTTCGTTAGATCGGTATAAAAATAGTCCAACACAGAGGGCCGGAAGACAAGCAAGTTCTCCGTTTCCTTCGTTCTCTCTGTGTAAACATCTTTTCTACACAGAGCAAAGCAAGATAAGCAAGGCTTCGTTCTCTCCATGTAAACAAAGTTTCTACACAGAGGCAAGCAAGACAAGCAAGGCTCCGTTTCCTTCGTTTGCTCTATGTAAAAAATGCTCTACACAGAGGTAAGCAAGACAAGCAAGGCTCCGTTTCCTTCGTTTGCTCTATGTAAAAAATGCTCTACACAGAGGTAAGCAAGACAAGCAAGGCTCCGTTTCCTTCGTTTGCTCTATGTAAAAAATGCTCTACACAGAGGCAAGCAAGACAAGCAAGGCTCCGTTTCCCTCGTTTGCTCTATGTAAAAAAATGCTCTACACAGAGGTAAGGGAGGTAAAGAAGCTTTCATAACTAAAGGTGTAGCTGATAGATGATAGCTCTTAACCTGATGTTCTTTCAAAAATTCAACCGTTCCATCCGCAGATCCGGCACCAGAATTCGTTTGGATTGAGGTCGGATGGAATCCCACACATCTTCCACAAGTAAAATACGCTGTTCAACCGGCAGCATCAGTACATTGTCCATTTCGGCTGTGGAAATTTTAACCTCCTATTTTCCGCACTCATTGCGATATAGACTTTCTTATTCATAAGCAATACCGGTTGAGAGGGAGTGAAGTTAGAGGGGCTTTGGGTATGGGAATGTGAAACACATCGATACCATTTATTCAAACACAGAAAGAAATTCGGGAGGATCAAGTGCTTTAACGGGAGAATAGCGGAAGTCCTTTGTATTCCGCGTAACCATGACGGTCGCACCCACCAGATTTGCCGCATGAGCCAAAACCGCATCTTCAAAATCAGTCATGCGCCCCCGCAGTGCTTCTTCGATAACCGATCGATTAACCGGCGCAATTTCAAAGAGTTCAAGCAACCGTTGCAACGCCTTCGTTGCGGCCGGTCGGGACATGGACTGAGTTAATAGATAATCAATCGTGGTCACGGTCGTAGCGCAAAGAGCAGCCTCCACCTCGGAATTTTCCACCAAGGAAAAGATCCGTGCTGCCGCATCAGAAAAGGGAGAGCGATCCAGTAGAAGATCCAAAACCACATTAGTGTCTACAAGAATCTTCACCCGTATTTATCCTGAAGGTGTTGTTTATACGATTCTTCTGAAGGTGAGCTATTCTTAAGAATCCCCCGAATCGAGGAGGTTATCGGAGGTAGTCTTTGAACCGGAGCCTTCGTATGTCCCAGCAGGCTTATAAATTCCCCGACCATCTGAGACACCGACTTTCCTCGCTGGGCTGCCTCCGCCTTGGCCAGAGCAATCAACCCGTCATCCATTCTTAATGTAAGTTTTGAATTCATATGACGTATACTAATCAACAAACAACACGTCTGTCAAATCTCATAAGAAGATCTTCAACCACCCACGTATTGCACCTTTGCCATTTAAATCGGGAAACTCCCAAACACCCCACTCCCTCTCCTCAGAGCGCAGCGACCCTCTAGCGCAGCGGTTGTAGAATACTTTTTTCACACCCA
The DNA here is from genome assembly GCA_024279685.1 of Verrucomicrobiota bacterium. Classification (GTDB taxonomy): domain Bacteria; phylum Verrucomicrobiota; class Kiritimatiellia; order Kiritimatiellales; family Pontiellaceae; genus Pontiella. The sequence goes on from JAJRRI010000104.1 coordinate 1,860, forward strand.
TTCACTTCGTTCATTAGAGAAGCCCTTTGGGCCGAGGCAGACAGAGAAACAAAGCATCTCCCTCTCCTCTAGCGACGCGCAGCGAGGCTTGAGGGACGAAAGCAGAAAACGAAGTGAACGGCAACCGGTTGTAGACTATTTTTATTTGAAGATCCGATGTATCCCCATAGTCCCGATGGCAGATCAAAACGACACACCACCCACCCCGCAACGCGCCCCCTTCGGGAGGCACGTCCTACACCCGTTCTTTACCATCACCGGCGAATATTCCGCCCAACGTTGTGGGACGCGGTTCTTTTTGAAAAAAAAGGCCGTGTAGCCTCACGGGATATTGACTCTTTCCATCCCCCTAATAGCTTCCTCGATCACAGATCAAAACGACACACTACCCAACCGTTTTGCCTTCGCCACTGAAAAGTGACAAATGGTCATCGGTGACCTTTTCCCAATTGAAGCGCGCATAAATCGAATTTTTACCTTTCGCAGCGCGTTCTTGAATTTCCGCGGGGTACTGTAGATTAAACTCCAGCTGTGCGGTTAAGCCATCACTATTTCCTTGCGGGAAGATTCCTGCATCCTCCTGCACGATAAATTTATTCTCTTGGATGTCGCTGCAGATTAATGGGGTACCCAATCCCATTACCATCAGGATAACCGGAGACAACCCTTCAACATCCGACGGCTGAATATAGGTATAAGCATTCTTCATTAAGCGCACCACATCATCCCCATAAACATATCCTGGGAATATGATGCGATCGTCGTTCGTTTCCTGAATTTTTGCTTCATACTCTGAAGGGTTTGGTGAACCACCCACCAGCACCAATTGTTTATCGGTCATAATTTTTTCGAACGCAGGAATCAGGTAGTGCAAACCCTTATCTGGAATAAAACGGCCGACAAATAAGAAATATTCACCCGCTTCGATACCCAATTTTTTTAGAATGGTATCGTCATCCTCTACCGCAGGCACTTCGCTACCATACGGGATAAAGGAAAACTTTTCCTTAAAGCGCTTCTCAAAAAATTCTTTTGAAAATACATTATCAATAATCACATCGTTTGATACGTACGCCGTAATCATTGATGAAACGTATAGATAGAGCTTGGCATACCACGACCACTTTTCTCGCTTCCAATCGACACCATCTTGGCTAATAAATACTCGTTTCCCGGCCAATCTTAAAAACACGGCCCAGATGCTATTTCCACCATTATGAATATGTACCACCTTCGCCGTATTGTGGAAGATGATGTGGAACGTCGCTTTCATCGAATGCAGCAAAGTATCAAAACCACTGCGTTGGGTCGTTTTTAGATAAACCAGCTTAACCCCTTTATATTCACGAAGTTCAGGAAAAGGTTTTTTATACACCCGCAGATAGGCGGTCATTTCATGCCCGCGTTCAACCAAACGCGGATACAGCTCGCTGGCAAACTTATCCTCACCTGCCGAGCCGGTGCTCGGCGGCATATTGCGAATCCCAAAAACAGCGATTTGTAATTTTTTTTCGTTCATCATAGTTCCTATCAGAAAGTATGGGAGTTCAGGGGTTGGGGAGTATGGGAAAACAGGATTACCTGCACCAACGGTCTGCTCCATCAATCATCGTCACAAGTTGTGCAATGATTCTTTCGTATCGTTTGTCAAAATTGTCATATAGAGGCTGGGACATAAACTTCGCCTTTAAAGAAAAATCCAACCAGCATTGCATTTCAGAAGCTTCCGTCTCGGAATCACTCAACTTTGCAATAAAAGCTGCTGTATATCGCCGTTTTCTCCATGCCTCGGAAATGTTTGCGGGAACCGAACGTGAAGCACGCCGCATCTGATCTGCAAGTACATAGCGTTCTTCGGTCGGCAGTGATTTTGCGAATTCATGGATGTCTAAAGACAATACCAAGGACTCTTGATATACCTCTAAATCACGAAAGCTTTTCGCAAACGCACTCATATTTCACTCCGTTTTCAGTATGGAAGTAATTGGGAACGGGAGTATGGGGGTACACTCAACAACTCCCACACACCCTTACGCCATCACTCCCCTACTCAATCAAGGTACCCTTGATAGTATGTGTCAACATATTCCTTGAGTGCCACTTTCCAGTCGCGCATGACGTTCAATCCGCGGATATCCAGCTTCTTATTCACCAAGCGTTCCGATGGCGGACGCTCCGCAAAATACTCCTTGCTGAAATAATCAGACGACACCTCGGTCACTTTAACCTCGCTCTCAAGCCCAAGCACCCGGACCATCTCTTCCGCCACTTCAAAACGACCGGTCTCACCGCCGCAAACCATGTTATAGAGCCCCCAAACCTGCTTTTCGAGCAGGAGTTTCACGTTCTTCGCAAAGTCATGGGTATACGTGGGGGTGCCGAGCTTATCGTTCACCACAAATAACTCCTTCTTCCCCGCTTTGAGCTGCATCATGATCTTCTGAACAAACTTTTTATCCTTCTTCGGTCCGGCGCCCATCATCCAGCCCGCCCGGCAAATCAGATGCTTTTGCACATTCCGTTGCACAAACAGTTCTCCAGCATATTTGGATCGGGCGTAGTGACCCAGTGGATTCGGTAGATCCCAGTCGTCAAACAGCTCCTTGCACCCATCGTAGATGCCCGCCGTGCTGATATATAGCATCGGGATATCGAGTTCATTCGCCAGATAGCAGGCATTTTCCACCGACATCGCATTCGTACGATAGGTTTCATCCACGTGCGTTTCGCAATATTCCAAATCCGTAAAAGCTCCGAGGTGGAAAAGATAGTCCGGCTTAAACTCCAGCACATCTTTTCGATAGGCTTCCAAATCGCGAAAATCCATATAGGAAAGCCACTCCTCATTCACATCGATATCCGTACACTTTAGCTCGAAATCCGACCCAAACTGTTTATGAAATGCCTCGCCCAGCATTCCCCCACATCCTGCAATGTATATTTTTTTCATAGTTCCTCCCGTTTAAATGCCCCAAGGGGCTCGTTAAATCACGTTCTGCTTCGTTCTTTGAGCTACGCAAAAGGCGCGCTCGTTGAAATCGCTAAAACTTTGAGCCCACCCTTCTACGAACCTTTTTTCTTGATTGTGTGCTTAAACTTTAAAACCGCAAAATTTAGTTCAAGGGTGGTTCCCGTTCCATTGGTTTCCAAATCCTCATCCAAAACTTGGGCTATCAACTCCCCACTCCGTTGCATCAATCCTTTTTGCTCCGAGTCATCTTTCACCACCGACAACGCCTTAACCGTGCGAGATAGCTCCCTGATTTTTGTAAACGTTTCGATGATCATTAGCGTCGTTAGAACGGCCTGCTTGCTTTTCAAAATGGTCGCAAGCATGTAGAGGCCTTTTTCGGTGAACGCCTTCGGCGCAGCACTGGAATGCTTGAGCCTGTCGAACCGGTGGAAATTTTCCCCCAGTTCCTTTTTTTCATCCTCAGACAACTCTACAACATACCCACTCGGGAACTTATCTGGATTATTACTCACCGATTTATTGATATCCCGGGTTTCAACCCCATAGATTTCAGCAACATCCGCATCAATAAGAACCCGTTGTCCTCTCAATTCAATGATCCTGTCTTGAACATCTTCAATTCGTACTACATTCATAACTCAACCGCTCCCATACCCAGCAACGCTCTACCCAACGATTAGGATTTTATCCGTCCAGCTTCCCGAAAACACCAAAATCTACCGCAGAAGCTGATGGCTGGATGAATAAAATTTGGTTGGACTGAGCCTCTTCGGCACGCTCCAACTTACTTATGGGGATTGTATGGAACCCTGAGCTCTGATTCTATAATTTTCTTTATCTTCCTTTTCAATGACTGAAAGGATGGATTGGGCCTGGATTTGCAGGAAGTCGAACGTGAAGCGGTGGTTTTTGAAGGATAAAATAGCGGGAATTTTTGCAGTGGGGCGTACGAAGGAGCCTTTTTTCTGTGATCTGGATGGCGTGGTTCGGGATCATGATTAGGGGGGGGGCGTTCGGGTAACGGCAGTGGGACGGAGACGAGTTTGCTTTTACAGTTTGGGCAGTGGGCGACGTCGATGCCGGCTCGCCGAATCATCGTTTACTTCTGAATATCTCCACTCGGCTGTTGCTCTCTATCCCTCTAATGAAACGGTTGTGTAATCTTCCCCTAAATCTGCTTTCCGATCCTTAATCACTTTTGCCGGAACGCCCGCTACAATCACAAAAGGCGGAACATCCCGAGTCACCACAGAACCGGCGGCGATTATACTCCCCCGTCCAACCGTCACACCATCTAAAATGGTGGCTCCTGCCCCGATCCAAATATCATCCTCAATGCAAACTCCCTTGCGAATCGTCGGTTGTTCCGTTAGTAGCTTATCCGAAGATTCGAAAGCGTGGTTTTCTGAAAAAATGCGAACCCCTGGCCCCATCATGACGTGAGATCCAATTCGTACGGCACCGCGAACTTGTATAAAGCATCCTTCCGACATCCCAACATAGTCACCAACCACCAACCCCTCGCCAAGCTCCCGAATAACCCCCGTGCAATCAATCGTAGTTCCTTTGCATAGAGTTACATTTCGGCCAAAGGCAACTCCCTTTTTTGACAATGCATTAATCGTCACATCATTTTGGAGAGTCAGGCAGGCACCGCTGGTGATTCGCTCTGCAAAACGGATGCGCACATTCCGTCCCGAAAAGAGAGGTAGCGACGCTTTTTTAAAGCGTATTGAATAGATTATCCCACGCAAGAGACAAATCCCTTTCGCCCCCATGATCCGAATTATATCCCACGTAGACAAGGCCGTATCCACCCGATAACCGGGCTTCCCCATCTTTTGAATTAGTTTATCAATCAACATTTGGCGCGATCCCCGTCACTGCGGATGAAAACATCTCCATCAGTTTTTTGTAGTGTCGCTCCGCAGAGCAATAGTCTCGCACCCAGTTCTCAGCCTGGTTACTCATTTGTTCCCATTCAGCCCCATCTGAAACCACCTTTTCGATTTTTCTCGCCAGATCATCTGAATTACCCGGTTCAAACAGAAGACCGTTGAAACCATTCTCGATCAGTTCGGGGAAACACCCGTGGTTCGAGGCAATGACAGGCAAACCCATCGCTTGGCTCTCTATTAGACTGTTGGGCATATTGTCCACCCATCGCGAAGGTGTAATGGAAACAAGCGCATTGCGCATGAATCCAAACAACTGTTCCTTATTCAAAAACCCGCAAAACTCCACATTCTCCAGCCCAGCATCCGTCACCATGAATTTAAGTCGCGTCCCATAAGCGGGGTCGTTGGATTTTCCAATAAACTTAAATCCAATCTTCACCCCTCGCTGCTTCAACACCTTCAGCGCATCGACAATCAAATCGGCTCCTTTATCATAATCTAAGCGACCCTGATAAATTCCGTACGGGCATTTCGCTCGGTCATCAAAAGACGGGCGTTCCCCCTGTGCATCAAAAACGGAAAAATCAGTAAAAGTGGGTAGATGAAGAGAAGGAATATGGCCAAAATGGGGATTTCGAGCAAATACTTCAGCCATGAATTTTGAAGGGCAGACTAAGTGGTCAATCTTATGAAAAACTTTCCGTTTCTCATGGAAGCGATGCGCATAATGCCGAACAGCCGATGCAAAAAAAGACCCTTTGACACATCTATATTTTAGCCCATTTTTCTGATCCTTCTCGCATTCAAGACAAATATTTCCTTCCCTGAAAAAAATACTATTGGCGCAAATCAACCCAAAATCCGAAAGACGTACCACCGTAGGAACCCCCGAATATGAGCAGGCATCGATAACTGCCGGAGAGAGTCGCTTAAGGAAGTGCAACACATAGGCCACATCCGGCTTTGTCTCCTTAATTAATCGCTTCAGCTTTCGGTAGACATGCGGGCTGTAGAACTGGCGTGCTAGCATCTTAGCCACCAACCTCGGTGTTTTTTTCATCTCATCATAGAAAAAGGTATCCGGCCCCGCCGGAGATTCCGCAAAATAGTCCGAATATTCATTCGCTTCATTTTTTGTGAAATTAAGTGAAAAAGGAATCACCTCGTGCCCATGCGATTCTAGAAGCGCCTTGACGTTGAACATATACGTCTCCGGCCCTCCGATCTTAAAATAGGCATAATTTATCAGTAAAATCTTCATGAGTACCAACTGGAGAAAATCAGGAAAGGTTCAAACTCACCGCATTACGTCGCATATGAATCTCTGAAAGTTGCCTTGGTTTTCGGAGACAAACGTTGAAACCAATTCATTTCTATTTTTCAACTCATCATTCGACCAGGTTTCAAACCTCTCCCGTAAACTTTTTTCGAGTACCTTCAGCTCGTTGCTCGTGCAAACTAGCACATACTGTTGAAGTCCCATTCTAGAGAGTAAATCCCGCCCCTTGCTGTTCGAAAGTTTATTGTACGAAGGATTCTCGATATACAGGGTCAATGCATTGGACAGCTTCAGCGAAAAGATGGTTCGATGAAAACGATCACCGATAAACACATCGAAGGTGTGGTATAGATTAAGTTCGTCCACAAAATGATCGTAACCGAGTGCCATGGGCGCAAAAAGATCAAAGATTTCATAGTCACCGATTCCATCCAGTATTTTAATAATTTCCTGGGTCAGTTTCTTGTCTGCAATCCCCAATCCGATTTTTCTTATGGGGCGGACAGCTTTCTCGTTGGATCGTTGCAAATTCAGCTTTTTCTCAAAGTCATAAAGCAAACTGGGATCGGCTATCAGCTGATGCGCCGAACAACCCAAATCGTTCAGCAAGTCATCTGTCGTCTTGTCTCTGACGGTAATCGAATCATACTGTTGGAATATACTCTTCAATTCCTCTTTTTTATCCAGATAAACTTCTGGGTTGTTGAGAGGATCGACCGATGCGGCAAAGGCTATTTTTTTTGCCCTTATCTTTGACGGCAAAAAATACACGGTGGGAATTCTGTAGCGTAGCCACTTGGAATAAAACCAAATGGTGTCGCTCCCGGTAATAACAAAATCATAGTTTTGTTTGTTGATAAATTTTACTTGTTTCTCCAAACGATCCGCATAGCTCCTTTTCGAAAGATCCATGTGTTTTCTCGGAAACCGCCGCAACCGCACATACCGAAGAAACTTATTCACATTGATGATGGGAAACTTTTTCTTCAGGAACAGAATCTCGTTCAACTCGCGGGTTGCAGGAACCAGATTAATGATTTCCACCTGTGCCCCTGGAAACGCCTCCCGAAGCAGGTTGTATGAGCAGAAGGCCTGCATGATCGAGCCTTGGTTCGACGAGTAATGGAAGGTAAGTATTCCGATTTTCATATTAGATCTCCGTGGATAGGCAATAATAGCACCCATCCCAGCTACCAAAGCAGACATCGCCGTTTTCAAGGATTACCGGAACCGATAATGTTTTATTGGTACTGTGTTCCCAAATGGGTTCTAAATCCGTATCCAGTTTCATCACCCGTCCAGTAGAGAAGGAATCCTTCGTGGAAATATAGACATTTCCTGCGAAATCCACCGTTGGCGTAGTCCATAAAGCTCGGATCGCCGTCGACAACCTAATGCTTCGAACAATCGTTCCGTTTTGAGCATTTAGCTTGTATAACCAGCCTGAAAAATCGGAACAATACAGGTGGGTACCATCCTTTGCCACAGCGACAGAACCGTGAATAGCTCCTTTTAATTTAGTTTTCCAAATAAGCTCGCCCGCCTTGTTCGATGCATAAACAATTCCTTTTGATTCCCCCTTAGAAAATACAAACTGAACATACCCTGTTGAGGGATTATAGGAGGGACTTCCCCATGCGTGCCATCCCCGCATCCCCGCTTTCTTCCAAATCTGATTTCCTGAAGAAGAGAGGCAATAAATATTTCCCGATCTAGAAGGGAAATAGGCATTATCATCCTCATCCAAAACCACGCCTGATAATTGGTAGCGGGGAAAACCAAGGTCATAACTCCACTGTTCATTTCCCTCGACATCAAAAACATAGATTCCCTTGCCAAATCCGGTCACGAACAACATTCCATTAGAATGGTTCACCGAAGCCCAGCACTTGGTGTCCATATTCATCAACCGCTTTAGATTCAGCGTGTAGGGCAGATGGATAAGGGATTGAAACAACTTCGTTTTAAAGTTTCCATCAAATCCTTGCTTCAGGTTCTTCACCCAAACAATGGAACCGTCATGAACCGACAACGCATATAAATATCCATCCCCTCCCGCAAAGAAAACCCGCTCATCGAGAACAACAGGTGAACCATAGATTTTAAGTTTGGTTGAGAATGTCCAACGGACATCCCCCTGAGGCGAGAGTGAATAAAAGTTCCCGCTATGCGAACCAAAAAAAAGATTGCCGGCGCAATCCAGTGCCGCCGTAGATTCAGCGCAATAGGCCGGATACGTGTTCAGGTAGGTTTTCCATTTCAACGTACCCAGCCGGTTGCCCGTTGTATGCTTTTGCTGTGATGTCCTGTATTTATCGAATAGAAACATGGTTACCCTCGCCCAAACTCGGAACATAGAAATCGATCCAACCCATTTGCCGCTCCGCCATAGCTCAACATATCCTTCGCCCACTGCAATCCTTTTTCCGCAATCGCATCGGCTTCGGAAGGATGATCGATCAGCCACAGGATATGTTCTGCCAATTCATCGATTCCCCCCGGCTCGGATAACATCGCGCTTTCTTTGTGCTTCAGATAGCGAGGGATGTCGCCAACACGGGTCACCACAACCGGCTTCCGGCATGCAACATATTCACCCAGCTTCGTAGGGAACCCTGCCTCGGCGAATTTTCCGGCGGGTCGGGGAAGTACAAGCATATCGCAGGTAAGCAACAACTCTCCTACGCGCTCATATGGAATCATTCCTGTAAAAATAATTTTCTCTGCCACACCCAGCTCCGCGGCCAGTTTTTTTAACCCAGGCAGCAAATCTGGATCATCCAACCGATCCCCCATCACTATCAATTCAGAATCTTCATGGCTCTCTGCAACCTTTTGAAAAGCCCGAACCAAAAGTTCGCCGCCATTCGTCCATGTCGGCTTCCCACAAAACCCGACCCGCACTTCGGCTTTCCTCGGATATTGAGTCTCGTCCCTTCCTTCGGATAAGTCCGGCAACTCAACCACCGTCGGCAGAATATAGAGCTGTTCCTGATTCATTCCCCTTTCCTGATAGAAGTCATAAAGAAAGTGGCTGGGCATAATCAAAGCATCGAACCACATGTTTACCCTTTTCATGCGAAAGAGAAAATCAAACCACTTCGGTTGCTGGTGCCATTTGGGAAACGAGGCGTAGCGGTTAATCCAATCGGAGACATATGAAATACAGCGAATACGAAACAGTTTGCAAACAATGAGAACCAGCAGGTTCTGCATGCCGGAATGGTTGTAAACCATGGCCACATCAGCCTTCCCCTGAAATTTTCTAGCGACCAGAGTAATGACCACTCCCGAGTTCGCCAACAAAGTATCCAACACCTTAAGCACAAAGTTTCCGGGACGCAGTTTCCAACCAAAAAACCGATACTGCACTCCGTTCTCAACTCCCGCACGACCGGGAATAATCTTTTCCCCCTTATTCGTGCGCCCCTTCTGCAGCAACACCTCAACCCGCCAGCCCTTCTCGACTAGCCCTGCACCCATTAACCGCAACAACTTGGAATTTGCGGCGCCATAGGGGAAATCAGAGCTTGTAACTATCAGTAGATTTTTCTTCATCCCCATTATCCTTTATACGCATTGAGTATGCTTTCCATGCTATCGGCCCTGTTGAAATTTTCCTTCACATATTCAGAAGCATTGTGTTCCAATGCATCAATCTTTTCTGGACAGCTAATCAATTCCGCCATCGCTCGTGCGAGAGCGGCAACGTCGGCCGGCGGAACCAGAACCCCCGTTTTGCCATCCTGAACATATTCCCGAGCTTCTGGCCAGTCGGTCAAAATTGCGCTTCGACTTAAATATCCCGCTTCAAGGGCGGCCTTGGCCGCGTGGGGAATAACAAAGGGAGAAATAATGGCTAACGATGCCTGCATATAGGGTTTAATATCCATCACCCGTTCCTGCAGAAAAATACGGTCACTAGGGATTCCCGAGGCCGCCGCATATATCCTCTCAACCGAAAAGTGAAGCCCTAGACGACTCAGCCTATTTTTAATCTTTTCCGACAGACCGCCGACATTGACCGGAGGGATTCCAAGGACAACCAGCACACAACCCTCAACCTTGCGGCTCAGCTCGGAAAAAGCCTCGATGGCTACCCAAGTTCCCTTTGAAGGATGTATGCCACCAGGAACCAAGAAGATTTTGGATCCGGCCTGAATCCCTAGCGCTTCCCGCACATCGACATCGGAATCCCGCGTGCTAAAATCCGGCCAATCCCGAGCAATAACCGCCCGGTTTTCGACCCCAAAACATTCCGCCCCCGCATGGGTAATGGACAGCACCTCGTCCACGTGGTTTTTCACCACCCATTGTTTAAACCACTTCCGATATGGACACCACCCGTACATTTGCCAATGTTCCCGCACATGCAGCACAACCTTCGGCTTTTTTTTGTTGGACTTTGCCGCCCAAGCAATCGGAAAATAGACGCTGGAATTCAGATGCACGATATCCGGACTGACGGACGCGCAAATCTTCTTCATCACTCGCAAACACCGGCTCAGCCGCAGAAATTGAAGACTGTGGCGATGAACGGCTCCCAATCCATAGAGCGGGAACCGTATCTGATACCTTTCCGATACAATGGGAAACTGGGGTTCAATGATGACTTTAACATTCAGCTGTTCACACTCATTAACCAGTGGCCCCGACTTGCCCAGCACCACAACTGGCTCAAAAACCGAACGATCCAGTTCCTGAATGATTTCCAGCAAACACCAACTGGCCCCCCCGACAATTGAGCCATGGTTAAAGTAGAGTATTTTTTTCTTCATGAACCTACTTGATGAACTGTTCTATCGGAGAGCAGAAGTACGCTGCGAACCCCATGTGGTACTTATTTCATAAAACTGGCCAAACGCCCATCTACCCCAAGCCCACACCCCATTCGTCATACGTTTTCTTCAACAACCGCCTGATCCGCCCCCGAATCCTTTGCAACGGTGGAATCTCCCGAAAGGATTCCGAATATGGTCCATAACGCATAGGAAAAGAACTTGATGTGTAACAAATCGATAAGAATACACATGACCAGCAGAAAAAGCGTGGAGGATAACAGCCCGATGGCGAAGGCTTTCCGCTCTGGCGACTTCGCATTCCTTGCCATAACCAAGGCCTGCATCATCATCATGAAGAAGGGCAAAAAATAGAGTGCACTCCCAGCCATGCCAATATCGCTCCATATCGTAAGAATAGCCGAATTTGCATTCCCGGTGATGGATGTAAACTGCATTTTACGCTGGTCGGATCCGAAAGCTCCAAAGTACTGCAAAAGGTATCTCATCGCCATTGGACTTACATTGTCCTTCCCGATCGGCCCAATCCCATACCCAGGCCCAGCACCCATCAACCACTCTTGGGGATTGTCGTGGATGGCATTAACAATCAGGTCATTGTAAATGAGCACCTTTGCACTATCGCGCAACCGCTCCTTGCGCATTCTCAGACTTTCAGGATTCAACTGCTGCGCAAGCTCTGTTTCACCCTGCATTAATATGACGACTCCGAGAACCGCAACAAATAGCACAATCACGGATCTAGCTCCCTTCCAGATTTTGGTTAAAATCAGCAAGGGAATACCTGCAGCCACAAATAGAACAATCGCATGATTGGTGTAGGCAAAATAGAGTTGAGCAAAAATCGCCAGCAGAGTCACCTTCACCACCGCCCGAAAACGCTTGCTTCCAATCTTAAAACTAATAATACCTATTAAAAAATAGGCTAACATGGAGCAGAAATAGGCCACAAAATTGCACCCGTTAAGGGTACCAATAGCAAAGTCTACCGTGCCGACAAACTCATTAAAAATTGGATTAATGCCTAAATGCCACCCTAGATTTAACAGAGCGTTTATCCAGAAGATGACTATGCCCCCCTTCATAATACCAATTATATCTTCAAGCTTCATATAGGTTTTAGCCAGCAGGTAGACAGGAAAAAACAACCCATACGCTAGCAAAAACCGCAAAAAACCCACAATCGAACTCTGATTGAACGCTACACTACCAACACACCAAGCCATTAGGCAAAAAAATAGCGCCTGATAGCTGGTTCGCACGCCGAACTTCCGAAAAACCAGTCCCATCGCAAACAAAAACATAATTGCACCACCAATCAATTCGTCCAGATGCGTTCCTAGGCCCATGGGCAGAATACGCTGGAGCAAAGGAAAGACCCCCAGCATAAAAAGATAGAAAAGGATATATCTACGCGGTTTATCAATTAGAATAATTCCAGCAGTTAGTGCTGGAATCAGGGCAACCGCCTGATATACCGGATAAAATTTACACAGCACCGCAACAAACGCCAAAAGAAACGTTACGGGCCAAAAATAGGGTCTAGCGACTATATTCATTTTTTATATATATCCAAAAGAGTTCCAACAATCGCAGTCTTATTGAAGCAATCACCAACAAATTTAGCTCCGTTCTTTCCAAATTGACGAGCCACATTAGGGAATTTCATCAAAAAATCAATAGCCGCCGCAATTTCCTTTGGAGCCAAAGGATCCACGAATAATCCCGTTTTGTATTCCTGCACGTATTCCCGTGCTTCATCGTTCCGAGAAATAATGACCGGCTTCCCAAGCACAGAAGCCTCTAGGGCGGCCTTTGCCGCATGGGGAACAACAAATGGACAAACGACAACATCACAGGCATCCATATAGGCCTTCACACTCAAAGTGGGTGAGAGCAGGAAAACCATTTCCGCATACGCATCCTTCATCTGCAGCATCGCTTTTGAATATTCCACAGCCCCAGTTACTGCCATCCGTGTTTTCCACTTTGAAGGAATAAGTACCTGCGTAAATCCAAGAACAACAACCTTTACCTTCGTGGGATTCCCAACAAATCCCAACGCCTTTAAAAGTTGCATAGATCCCTTTATTCCTGTGCTCCCGCCAGGAACAAGGATCATAAAATCAGCGGCGGAAATATCTAGCTCCTTCCGGACATCACGGATCTCTTCATCGTCAAATGAAGGCCAGTCAGGAAGAACAGTTGTTTTATCCTTAAATCCAAAAAAATCAATATAGGCATGAGTGATTGAAAAAACCTGATCCACAAAATGCTTCACCACAAAGTTTTTCAGCCCTGTTTTTGGTCGTAATAATCCGTCCGCCCACCAGTGCTCGCGATTATGGAGAAAGACCTTTTTCGCACCGGCCCACTTGGCGGGTAGCGCGAAGGCAAACAGAGCACTGGTATTGAGGTGTACAATATCGGGTTGAGTCCTTCTGCAATATCGATAAAAACGATATGAGCCAAGGGGGAGTCTGAACAGTTCCCGAATAAATTCCAGCCAGGCAATCCAATGAGCACGCCCATCAAAAAGAGGCGTAATAGCAGAAAGCCCAGAATCAACATCGACTGGAACACCAATAGATCGCAAACGATCCGCCAAAGGCCCCTCTTCGAAGAGCAGGGCCGAGCACTCCATCGATTTATCCACGCGTTGGAGTTCCCGGATAAGCTCGAACAAGCACCAGCTTCCGCCACCGATCGCGGAACAATGTTGTACATAGAGTATTTTCACACTATTTCCCCGGCACAACCAATTGAACAATACGATCTATCAGATCTTTTCGTTCTTCTACTGAAAAGGCGACAGCAGCCACAAAACTACCATAAACCGCCACATACACTATTCCTTTGACCAAAAAACCTGACCAGCCATCGGAGAACGTAACAATCCGGTCCGCTGTTATTCCGGCAAGAGCCACGCCCACCATGCAGCGAGCCACATGTTTGAAGAACCTAAAATAATATTCCCAGAAGGACCAGCCCGCCTTTCTTAGAATAAGAATCGGTTGTAGCGTAAGTTTAACCAGTAACATCGGTATCATAAAGGCTAATCCAAACCCCAGCATGCCCATCTTGTGGAGCAACAGGCACAGCAACACATTCAGCCCCGCCTCGATCCCATTGCTGATGGCATACCATTTGGCCAACCCCAGCCCCTGCATCAAAGTCACCACCGGATTTTGCATCAAAGCCACCATCAACCCAACGGTCATGCAGATCAATGCAATATTGGCATCCAAATATTCAGCACCTACCCAGTTCCGGATAAAATCATCGCCCAAGAAAAGCAACCCCCCGAAAATCAACCCCGCTGTTGTAATCGTCATGTGTAGCGTTTTGTAGAACACCCGTTTAAGGCGGACACTGTCCCCCGCCCCAAACAATTGTCCAAAAACCGGCATGAGAACCGAGAAAAACCCAGCGGCACAGGCCGTTCCATACCGAGAGAGGGAGAGTGCAATATTCAAGTGGGTCACAAAAACCGGTCCGCAGAAAACCGCAGCAATCACCGGGGCCGAACTCCAACGAAACACATCACCTAGCGATGCCATGGTGAGTGCTGAACCGTAACCAAACAGATCCTTCAATATTGACCTGTCCAGACGGGGTGCAAATCGAGTGGCCTCCGGCATGAGCCGCCGGGCTGAAAAATAGAAAGAAACCGATAGCACCACTAAGGCAACACTACTGATCGTGGTGAGCGAAATAATCCCAAACCCCATCTTGAGTACCACATAGACGGCTCCGGCCCGCAACAGGTTGTTAGCAATGGTCTGCCAGGAAATAATGTCTTGCCGAACATTCGCCCGTAGGATGCCCATGTAGATTCGACCAGGAAGGCTCATGAGCATCCCAACCCCCGCTATGAGAAAAAGCTGTCGGATCGCACGGGCTTCTTCGGCAGCGGTAAGCTGCGGCATAAAAAGTGAAGCAGCAACAAGCAGAACGAGTAGAAGCACATCCAATAACAGTACAAAGCTTAGGCCGGTCTGCACGATCCGAACAGCTTGCTCCTTGTCGCCTCGGCCAAGTGCAACCGCCATGAAGCGTGCAATGGCCATGGATATACCGAGATCAATAAATCCATAATAACCAATAACCATCTTTATGATGACCCAATAGCCGTTCTGCGTATCAC
Organism: Verrucomicrobiota bacterium; assembly: GCA_024279685.1. Lineage (GTDB taxonomy): Bacteria > Verrucomicrobiota > Kiritimatiellia > Kiritimatiellales > Pontiellaceae > Pontiella. The sequence continues at coordinate 16,957 of JAJRRI010000104.1, forward strand.
CGAGGCTCGCCATCACAAACGGTGTAAGCAGCAACCCCGTGGCCAAATTGACCATATTCATAGAGGTGGTTGCTAAGCTAGAGCGCAATGCGCTTTTTCCCAAGGAAGAACTCATGCAATCGGTTCCAACGCTTTTTTAAGATACGCCAGTGACTCCGCAACATGTTGATGAATATATTGATCTACCTCTTCATACCCATAGCAATTCTTTTCAACTCCCGTAGCAGCCTGCTCAGCATTCTCCGCAACAAACTCAGTTAGTCTATAACGTCCAGCCAAATCCAGTAACCGAGGGGCACGTGCTGCCTCTATATAATAAACACAAAATGGAAGATGGCTTTTTATGGCGAACAGTGCTCCATGGAAAGAATCGGTATACAAAAATGTTGCATTCCCAACCAAATAAAGCCATTCGGCAGGGCCTGCGGAATACAGCACTTGGGCCGCCCACGGAAATCGTTGCGGTTTATGGGCGCTGGAGACCACCGCGACAATAGGAAGATGGCCAAATCGTTTTCGAATTGAATCCAAAACCTTTTGGTGACCCCCTTGAATTTCCTCACCCAGCATATACATCAAAATATATTTTTCATGATGTAATTCCGTAGGTCGGCAGGACAGATCATCCAAATCCACCAGCAAGGTTGGATCGGCAACCACCACCGGATCTCGGCCACTAACCTCTTTTACTAAGTCTCGAGAAAAATTATTCCTGACCGAGATAGAATCAAAATCGGCCATCCATGCCCCGACTTGTTCTTTTCGCTCGGCGGGCTGATCTAAGCTCCCGCAACACGGTGCATAACTAATTTTTTTACCGGAAAATTCCTTTCCCCATTCGAGGAAGAAGGGGGATTTCTGTGCAAAATGCCACACCTGGTCGCTACCCGTGACCAGCACGTCGTAGACCGGAACGACCTGCGCAATTTCATCTGGGGTCTGACATAGTGGGGAAAAACTGAGTTTCTCCGCCCGGAACCGATCAAATACACCCCGCATCGCCTTCCCATACCGAGCCTTGATCAATTTTTTAGGAAGGTTTTTGAACAACAACCCTTTTTTAATCCCCCAACCCCGCAACAAGGAGTGTTCATACTTGCCAAACTCCAAGGGAACATAATTGATCACATCCACATCGAATCCCATTTGCTCCAAGGTTCGGAACAACGCCATGCACTGCAACACCGCACCATGGTTGTAGGCATATTGAAATGTAAAAATACCAATCTTCATGGGCTTACCTATTCCGGCCATTCAAATGGTACTTCGCAATCAGCTCTTCCATCTTGGGTTGCTCTCCTAATCGATCGGAAGCCGAAATGCGATTCAGCACACGAAAGACAAGCAATGGAACCTTTAGTTTGCGATTAAAGATCTCCACGCCGGAGTGCCCCCGTTGGGACAAATAGGCTTCGAATGTTTTTCGGCGCATCCACTGCCGCGCATGCTGAATCCCCTTGAATAGAAAAGTGTGGTCGTCCGAGGAGGAAACACGTTTAGTTGGAACCCATTCCTTGTTTCTGGCCTTGAGAAAGAGCCTATACCGCAAACCGATTCGCCGATGATTGAGCCCCCCCTTCTGGGAAGCAATCAGATCCATTTCCGGTATTTTCTCCAATACCAATTCTCCATTCCTTGAGCTCTTATCCAAAATCCCCTGTAATTCAGGATGTCGGTTGATCACCAAGCTATATCCTCGGGAATCATCCAGATACTTGGGCAACCATGCATCCATCGCCACAAAATCGGCAGTTTCCGCAAAGACATCATCGCAAAAATCGCAGGCCAACGGCTTGAAATAGCCCATGGCCCAATTGCTCCCGATAAACTGGTTTGACACCCGTTGCACATTTTCCTTGTCATCTAAATCCTGAGCGGTGAAGAAATAATGATTTGCCTTGCCCTCCAGATTCTTTTCGCGAAAACAAACCCTGCCGGTGTGCGCAGGATCCAAGCCTGCCAATCGGATCAAATAGTCTGCGTAGAAACTACTTTTCATCTGGCCGCAAACCAGCCCGATCTGGAAATGAATACGCTCATTCAACACCGGGTCGATCCGGCGCAACGCTCGTAGCGCTTTGTGAAAACACGGTATTCCGGTAATGGCATAGCGCCCCTCGTTCTGGCGAACATGCTCCAGGACATGGGTCATAGTGACCGGATAGTAGGCCGACTTTGCGCACCTCAGAACATCGGAAGACGATGAAACCACCGTGTAGCGGAAACGCTCATCAGGATTGTCGGTGGGCTCCACGCAAATCACCGCATCAACCTTGTTTTCATCCAACAGTTTCTTCAGCAACCAAGCCAGCATTCCGCCGGAAGAACCACAGGATTGAGTCTCCACGGCATAACCAGCATTCAGGCTGCTATAGTTTCCGAGAATATCCGACGGGGTTGCATCAGGAAAAAGATCCCGACCCAAGAGGGTCTCGTCTGAGCAATCATCGGAAAAAGGACAGACTTTACTGGCTTTATCCAGCTCAACACCGTCACTTATCTGTGCTTGGTAAAGCCCAATCCCCGAATCCATTTTCACTTGGATGGATTCCGGCTGCGCAACGGCACAGGCTCCACACCCAATGCAATATCCGCCATTGACAACCTGCCGAATCTGTTCTGACTTATTCATGCTTTTCCATCTAAATAACTCCCTAACTTACTACAACCCAAATATCCCAACGCTAATCTTCTTACCCAACACCTTTCTTGCACCATGCACAATACATATGCAAACCAGTACAGTAATCACCGCTACAACCATACTTGGCAGTACGGGCAGTCTTAGAAAAAGCTCCATTCTCCCTAGCGGCTTACCGATCTGAGTCAAAACGATCATGTGTATTAGATAAATCCCAAAGGAATAGTCACCGATTAGTAACAATATCCGAGGATATGATTTCACTTTCAATTTAACTCCAAAAAACATAGCGATTACCGTAACAGAAAAAGCGAAGGAGGAAAACTTTACTGCAGATGTTGCATAAGAAATATTTCCTGACGAATGGATAATTGCGCTAGCCTCCATGCATGAAAGAAGGAGGTATAAAGAGGCGAGACCGCTCCATCGCGTTAAACCCGCCGCAAGCCGCTTTCCCATATTTCCATTTTGCCCAACGTACAAACCAAAATAATAAAACCCAAGCCATGAATACGCGGGTAGAGCGTATAACTTAAAAGGAATGGATATATCAAAAATAAATCTAAATAAATAAAAACATCCGAGAGCAAATAGATTGATGGCCAACACTAGCGCTCCACCCCTTTTCCCGAACCGCATTAACCGCAAGAAAAAAGGCGTAAGAAAATACATTTGCACAATAAGTAGCACAAAATAGTAGGGTCCAGAGGCGCCGCCCGTAAGCAAATCATACGGAATTCTGAACCACGAAATGTGCTCAGATTTTATTAGCGGAAAAACAATGAGAAGAATCAGTGACCATACAAGGTATGGAACCAATACTCTCGGCACTTGTTTCTTTATGAATTGAAGCCCCCCCCCCTCTTTTCTTGGACAAAAATATCCTGAGACAAACAAAAAAACAGGAACAGCAAAATTCAATATTTGCCGGAAAAAGATCATGATCCAAAAGCTCGCTGTATCAGAGCCATTCCTTTGGACATTTCCCATATAACCTAGTGAATGAATCGCCACCACGCAAAGAATGGCTACTCCGCGCAATGCATCAAAACCAAGATCTCTTTCCGCAATCCGACTCATTAATACTCTTTGCACTGTATACGATTACTTCGACCAAACCTTGCGATTCACGAAATCAACATAGCTAAAGATGATCTTAGTGATTTTCCATGAAAGTTGCTCCACATCATAGTCCTGTGGAATTTTCGCCGGGCCAAACATTTGAATCTGCTTTACCACCACTTCGATGGAGTCGAGAATTCGTTGCAAATCCAGCCCGCTCATAATGATGACGCCTTCGTCCATTCCCTCGGGCCGTTCGTGTGCCTGCCGCACCGTGATGGCCGGAAAGCCCATGAGGGCTGATTCCTCGGTGATAGTCCCGCTGTCGGAAATGGTGCAAAAGGAGTGCATCTGCAGATGGTTATAGTCGAAGAACCCGAGTGGCGGCATCTGCCGCACCCGTTCATCCAATTTATAGCCAGCTTCCTCGAGCTTTTTCCGTGTACGCGGATGACAGGAAAAAATCAATGGCATGTCATAGTTCTCCGCCACTCCGTTGAGCGCCTCAACCAGCTTTTGGAGATGCGCCGGATTGTCCACGTTTTCTTCGCGATGAATGCTGACCGTGAAATACTTTTTCTTTTCCAATCCAAAGCGGGTCAACACATCCGATTTCTTGATCTCATCCATGTGATGGTCGATAATCTCCCGCTGGGGAGAGCCGGCCTTGATCACCTGATCGGGCGGAAGACCTTCACCCAACAGATACCGACGGGCGTGTTCGGTATAGGGCAGATTAATGTCGCTGAGGTGGTCTACGATACGGCGGTTAATCTCTTCCGGAACCCGGAAGTCAAAGCAGCGGTTGCCTGCCTCCATGTGAAAGATTGGAATCTTACGCCGCTTGGCAGGATAGGCGGCCAGTGCACTGTTGGTATCGCCCAATATTAGAATCGCATCTGGAGCTTCTTTTTCAAGCACTTCGTCGGTTTTAGCAATCACGTTGCCCACGGTCTGTGCCACGGTTTCACCGACAACATCCAGAAAATAATCGGGTTTTCGTACCCCAAGGTCGGTGAAAAACATTTCGTTCAATTCAAAATCATAGTTTTGTCCAGTGTGTACCAGCACATGGTCGCAGGTCTGGTCCAGCACCGCGATTACACGGGAGAGTTTAATGATCTCCGGGCGCGTTCCAATTACAGTCATTACTTTCATTTATAGATACTCCGTTTATTACTTCGTTTGTTAAAATAGTCGATGCACCTCGTTCAAATCATTAAAGCCGAGGAACTTAACATCCTTAAGATTTTCTACAACCATTCCCGCTAGTCACTAGAGCGAGTCAGAGGAACTCCGAGGAAGAGAAAATAAACGGAATCGATTTGGGAAAGAGAATTCAACCGCAAACCCGTTTGTGTATGAACGCTCTGTTTTAAATCAAGCCCAGCTCACAGGGCTACGTTATCAACCGCTTTTTTATTTCTAAACATCCATCAGTGGTAAAAAAAAACCTCCGAAGTCCCTCTCTATTCCTCTAGTGAAACGGTTGTAAAAAATTTTGATCTCCGTCCTCAGTCTTCTGTCCTCCGACCTCATTCTACCGAACTGGATGGTAGAAATTTTCCTTTTCTTCTGCCAACTCTTTCATCATGGACGGCCAAGAGGGGGCGACATAACCTGTTGCCATTTTAAATTTTTCCGCATTCAGGCTACGGTCAATAGAGAACCCATCTTCTTTTTGAATATCCACATCAATCTCGAAATACTCTACCGCCAACTTTAACAAGTCATATTTATTGATAGGCTCAGATGCAATATTGTACAGCCCCGTCAGCTCAGGGGTTTTCTTCAAAACCATCTGTACCACCTTCGCGGTTTCGATGGAAGAGAGACCGGAATAGATAGCCCGGGAAAATCCCTTTATTTCCTTCCCCTGCTGGAGAAACAACCATTCTAATAGCGAACTGTTTCCCTTTAATTCCCGCCCAATGACCGATCCCCTTAAAACCAAGACATTGTCCCCATGAACCTCTCCAAGCGATCGAGTTTTACCATAGGCATGTATTGCATTGGGAGGGTCCTCTTCCGTGTACATTCCTGCCTGCCCATCGAACACACAATCGCTACTAAAATGGATCAACCTCGCTTTCTGGGCATCACACCATTCTGCCAAGCGATGTGGAAGCAATGAGTTTATGGCAATACTATTGATCGGCGGGGCAATCTCGGCACCGTGGGTCGCAACCCGCAAGCAGTTGACGACATAATCAGGAGCCACCTGCCTGATGGTATTTTCCAACCCTTGGAAATCCAACGGGTCAACCTCAGGAATCACCTTGTCGGCTTGGAAAAACGGGATTCGATCAAATGGAGCAACGCTCTCCTTCTCGACAAGAGTTCCATATGTTTCAGGATAAACCGTAATCAACCACTGAAATAATTTATGCCCTAGCATTCCATCTGCACCCAAAATAAGAATTTTCATAACCCCCCCGTTAAAACGTGGCAAAGCCACTCGTTAAAATCGTTGAACTTCCCATACCCAAGCCCTCTTTTCCAATCCTTGGAAAACTAACCCCCAAAACAACTCTTTCAAAACCGTTCATTTCATTCACTAGAGGAAGTCAGAGTGACTACTGAGGAACATCCAGAAATCATGAACCGCGAAAGAGCGCAATGAACGCAAAAGGGAGAGGATCCACGGAATTTCGGGGTTCTATTTACCTCTTCTTATTCGTGGTTAACCCTCCCTCCCCGAAGTCCCTCTCTACCCCTCCTAACGAAGTGGTTGTAAAAATTCTTTCGCTCCGACCTCTGTCCTCTGCGGGTTACTCGCCCGCAAGCTCCCCCTGCACATAATCCAACTTCATTAACATTTGAACCATCTCTTCCTTATTCAAGCGATGGGTGTTTCCCGAAGTATAGTCGTGTTCCAAAGAAAGCTTGGCCTCCCCTTCCTCAAAATATTTCCCGTAATTCAAGTCCCGGGTATCGGAAGGAACGCGGTAGTAGCTTTCAAGATCCTCGGCACTCACCAACTCTTCACGATTCAGCAAGGTTTCATGCTTTTTCTCGCCGTGACGCGTCCCGATTACTTTCACCTCGTTATCTGCATTGAAAATCGACTTGAGAGCCTCGACCAAACAGCAATCGTTGCCGCTGGTGCTTTCTGAACAAAGGTATCACCTCCGTCCCCATGCTGGAAGGCGTACAACACCAGATCTACCGCATCATCCAGCGACATCATAAAGCGGGTCATCTCGGGGTCGGTTACCGTAAGTGGTTTTCCCGATTTAATCTGGCTAGTAAATAGAGGAATCACCGATCCACGGGAGGCCATCACGTTTCCATATCGGGTCACACAGATCGTGGGTGTATCATGATCGCCTAAAGAGCGTGCTTTAGCAACGGATACCTTTTCCATCAAGGCCTTTGACATGCCCATGGCATTAATGGGATACACCGCCTTGTCGGTACTGAGTACAATCACATTTTTTACCTTGTTCGCAATGGCGGCTTTCAGTGTATTTTCCGTTCCCAGCACATTAGTCCGAACCGCTTCCAATGGATAAAACTCGCAGGAAGGCACCTGCTTCAACGCTGCGGCACTAAATACATAATCCACCCCACGCAGAGCGGTATTAATACTATCAAAATCACGCACATCCCCAATATGGAATTTAACCTTATCGTTCTGCAGCTTATGCCGCATATCGTCCTGCTTTTTTTCGTCACGGCTAAAAATACGAATCTCCCCCACATCCGTATCCAGAAATCGACTTAATACCGCATTACCAAATGATCCCGTTCCCCCCGTAATCAATAATATTTTATCTTTAAACATTTCATCTTCTCCTAATCATCTAATTTTAAATGCATTCATTGATCCGCTGTAAAAACTTGCTCATAAAAAATGGGGTACTCTTTTGCGACGATTTGTACAAAAGCAAAAGGGCAAAAGGGTCAGAACGCTTTTTTCGTCATTTTGAAAGACACAGACAACAGCGCTGATAGCATCCCTATAATCTCAAACTTGTTTTCCTGTTCAATCACATCAATGCATGATCGGCAATGGCCACCCGCCCCGACTAAAATTAGTTTTGGTTTATTCATCTTTTCTTTCCCGAAAGGACGTTAGCACTTACTTCCCAATGACCTGTTTTATTATTTCCCACTCGACTAAAAAGCCCCATCACCTTTAATTTCGCAATATTTTCTTTGGTTTTCCGTTGTGAAATACCGACGTCTTCGGCCAGTTCTTTCGTTGTGATATGCGCATTTTGCTGTGCTAACTTTAAAATTTTTGTTTGAGATGCGGTTAATCTATCGGTGACCTTATCGGGGGAATGATTCTTCTCCGCAGATAATTCAATCGAAAACGAAAAATCATCAACACAAACAGCAACTGGTTTTAGCCCTAATTTCTGCATGGCCGTATTCATTCGAATAAAACCGGTTCCTAATTTTTCAACAGAAGGGGTTCGCAATAACAAATCGGCAATAATTGTATTTCGGATTCGGCTTTTCGTTCCTAAATCATTCACCGTTAACCCAAAAAGCTTGCCCGGATTTCTGATGATGAGTTTGTTTAGATACACCTCAAGGACCAGATCCTCGGACAAGTCAAAATAATCTCTATGCATCACCGCATTTATAATGGCCTCTCGATAGGCTTCTTGTGGATATTGAGGGATTTCTTCTCGCTCTAATTTTTTTATCACAAATTCCACGTCAATATGTCGCTCAACATACTCGATCACATCAATGCAGGACCGGCAATGCCCTCCAGCCCCCACTAAAATTATTTTTGATTTAGTCATTTTTTCTTCCAATGGTCTCCGCGATCCAATAGCCACCTGTTTTTTTGCTCCCACGGCGCTCAATCTTATTCCCGGAAATCAAATCGGAGAGATAACGTCCCACCGTTTTTTCTGTCACATCCAAGAATACCGCCAACTCTTTGCGCTGGATTCCCGGATTCTCGTGAACCAATCCTATCACTCGTTCATTTAACGGGACATTTAACGGGACATTTAATGAGACATTTAATGAGACATGCCCTTCGGGTTCCTGCTGGGGCGATATTGAAATTGAAAAGTTATACGCATCATAATCAAATTCCGCAGGGGGAAGCCCCGAATCCAATAATTCCTGATGAATCCGCCGAATCCCTGTCCCCATCTTTTCCACATAGGAAGTCCGCATGAGCAGAGACGCCAATAGATTGTTCCGGCAACGGCTGTATTTACCGAAATCTTTTGGATTGAGCCACGACACTAACCCACCCGGGTTTGAAATAATGATTTTATTTTTAAATATTTCAACCATCACATCACCCGATGCATCAAAATAGTCACGATGCATAATGGCATTCACAACGGCTTCACGCAGTGCTTTGTCTGGATATTGAGGGATCTCTTTTCTTTTTAGGCCGGAGATCTCGAACCGAGTATCGATATGCCTCTTCACATAGATTAAGACTTGCTCAAGATTACCTAGTAAGCCCTCATTATAAATTTTTCGATCTAAAATCTGTACCTTCTCATTTCCTTGATAAACGGCACAGACTACCAGTGCGCTTTTAAGAAATTTCTGAGGGTTTTTCGCAAACAACAACACCCCCGCATTCGTCATTACGGGGGTTCTATTCTCCATACGAGCCGCGTCCAAATTAATTAAGGCATCCAAAACGGAAAGGTTTTTATCCAACCCGGCAACATCCAGATAGGCCTCTAGCTTCGGCTCATCCAAATCCGATTCAAGATTAAATTCTTCACAAATCTGCTCATCAAATCGTAAGCGCCCTGACGTGATTCCCATTGCAAAAATTTCATCTCGCCCTAGCTTTTGGGAGTTGGCTCCAATACGAATGAAAAAACCATCGGAACAGGCGTGGGGTTTATTGATTCCCTCGGGAACTTCGATGAGCAGAATAGTACCGATCGTCTTCAGTTCAATCATCACACTCGGGTCGCAGTTGCGCGCCATATCCTGAAGAGTTGATTTTAAGCGGTTATCAATACGAATCCCAACGGGAGTAGAATCATCAGAAACTCCAAGTAGAATCTGACCGCCCGTTGCATTGGCAAAAGCCACCATTTCGCGAACCAACGTCTTTCCGACCTTTTCTTTGAATTCAACAAAGGGGCCTTCGCCTTTAGACAAAATAAATTTTAATTCCTGCTCGGTCATTCGATTACTTTTCTCGCACTACTTGGAAGGTTCACCACCCGCTGTTCTAACCCTTTGAAAAAGGAGAGAGGGGTTCGCCCGTGCATTGCGTCATTTTGACAGAATGATTTTTCAAAAAGTGGGTGCATCTTTATTCTCCGTTCCCTTTAGGTTTACTACTTCGTTACGAAAAATTATCTACACTATGCTTCGGCTTCGTTTGCCCTATGTTAAATTTTCTACACAGAGGAAAGGAAGGTAAGCAAGGCTCCGTTTGAACCGTTCCCTTTTGGTTACTATTTCGCTACACAGAACAAAGCAAGGGCTCCGTTCCCTTCGTTATCTCTGTGTAAACATCTTTTCTACACAGAGGAAAGCAAGATAAGCAAGGCACCCGCTTCCTTCGTTACCTCCGTGTGACCAAAGGGTCAGACTTCTTTTTTCATCTTTTCCCGTCCGGCAAGGCCTGTTGATTGCGTTCAGGATTTCGTCTTAAATCTAGCACCCTCCATACAACAACGGTGTCGCCGGCAATTTTGTAGTACACGGCATAAGGAAAGCGGCGCGACAACAATCGGTAGAATCCGTCCACTTTGGGGTGGGTTCCAGCATAGAGAACCAGCGAATCAATATCCGAGAACAGCGTATCAAAAAAGTAGTCGCCAACGCCTTCGCCCTGTGCTTCGTAAAAAATCTGGGCATCATGAAGGTCTTCCACTGCCGATGAAAGTATCTTGATTTTCACTCGCCACGTGCTCGCAAATGCGGCTTGGCATCCGTCCAATCCATGACCTTTTCACGTCCCGACAGCACCCCTTTCTCCGTTTCCCTCAAGGCCTGTCGATGCCAATCTGGAGTTTCCTGTTCCGCAGCCTTTCGGGACAGGTCTTCCCACAGCATCTCCATCATTTGAAGCTTTTCCTTGCGCGGCATATTCAGCACATTTTCCATTTCTAGCGGGGTCATGATTTATCTCCTGTTCTTGCAAGAAGGGTAGAACAGTGCATCCTGCCTGTCGAGAGCGGACACAACGGCCACCAGGCCGACAAGAATCGTTAAAGCGTTCAATTCGTGGACGGTTAAAATCGTCTCCGGTGTCCGTCCTATTATGCAAGATCTCCGTTCCCTTCGTTCTCTCTGTGTAAACATCTTTTCTACACAGGGGGAAGCAAGGTAGGCAAGGGCTCCGTTCCCTTCGTTCTCTCTGTGTAAACATCTTTTTTCCAATCGCTTACAGGGCTCAAACTTCCCAGTCCTCAACGTGCAACCCAGAAACCCGAGAAAACTCTTTTATGTTGTGGGTAATAACAGTCACATTATGCGTCAGTCCAATTGAAGCGATCATTAAGTCGTTCGGTCCGATTACGAGACCAGATGCTGTTAGGTCTCTTCTGAGACCCCCATATTGTTTTGCCGCTGCATCATCAAATGCAAAGAACCCTATGTCGGAAAATAGATCTTCAAGCATCTCCATGTTTTCGGCTCTTCGATTGCTTTTTTCCGCACCGAAGTACAGCTCTGCTTTGACGACGGAGCAGAGCCTGATTTCTGAAGGATCAACTTTCTCGAAGTGTTGTTTAACAAGATTATCACCCTTGTTTAGCAGGCGGATCCACACATTTGTGTCAGGAAGATATATCATTTTAATTCATCTCTGACTTCGTATGCACCCTCATCTTCGCAAACCATCAATTCTCCCTTCCAGGCTCCAGCAAAGCGAGCCAGCGAAGTGCTGGTTTTTCCCGAGCTTACTCCACCCTGTTGTTTGGAAGGTAGTATGATCACCTCAAGTTCCTGTCCAACCGCCCATTCCGGCAGCTGGATCGAACACTCCCTGCTTTTTGCTTTAATCATTTTTCTTATTGCTTGCATGACATTTCTCCTTCTCTTTCCAATTACGAATCAGAATAGTAAAATCCGGGAACTGTGTCGGTCTTATTATTTTAGTGTTTTCCAAGGGTTGGAAAAAATTTTATCGCACATAGAGGCGGGAAAAAATAGAATAATTGCAACAGAATGATTGGGGATTGCCACGAAGAGTCCTTCATTATCTCCATGTAAAAAACTCTTTTTTCACACAGAGGAAAGCAAGATAAGCAAGGCTTCGTTTGAACCGTTCCCTTTTGGTTACTATTTCGCTACGCAAAATTATCTGCGCTATGCTTCGGCTTCGTTATCTACTTATAAAAGAATTCTCTACACAGAGGAAAGGAAGGTAAGCAAGGCTCTCTGTTTGCTCCGTTATCTCCATGTAAAAAAAATCTACACCGAGGTAAACAAGATAAGCAAGGTCTCCGTTCCCTTCGTTACCTCCGTGTGAAAAATTCTCTACACCGAGGTAAGGGAGATAAGCAAGGTTCCCTGTAGAAGAATAATCTTTATTTGGAGATTTCAACGATCCGGGCAACTCTCATCGATTAGCGTGAGGATCTGCCGCGCAAAACTTCTGAAATCATCCAGATGCTCGGTGATGATACAATACACAATATCCCAATCGATTTCCTGATAGGCATGTACGGCGGTATTTCTCAATCCCACCGACTTGACCATCCGTTCAGCAGTTTCCGCATCCAGACACTCGGCCTTCCTCAAAGAGTCAAAGGTTTGTGACATCGTTTCGGGAACTGGAATTTCTAAATCGCTGATAATATGAAGCCCTATATCCACACAGGTTTGTATGGCGCGTTCCAGATTCAGCGTGATGATATCCTGAAGATCACAATCATCGACTAACAGATCGATCGAAGCCGGCGTTTTATCCTGCACCCGCTGAAGGCAACGCCGAAGACTTTCCAGCTTATTCAACACCACATCTTTATCCATGAATAAACCTCCGCTGTCTTTCGAGTAGAGTTCGGGAAACATAGGGCATCATATCCGACTGATTATAAATCATCTTCTGGATTAATTCGGCTCGTGCACCCGGCTTTGTCTGAATCAGCACGCGGCCCTTGCGCAGAACCTGCTTAAGAAAAGTCCCACTCAAGGAAAATAAATCAACTAAATCCACATCTCGCTGCAACTCTTTCTCCAACAGCGATAGTAGCATCATTTTTTGTTCCGCAGCCATCGGTCGGTTAAAAAGAAGTGCAATATCCACATCACTATCCGGTCGCATTTTTCCTGTTGCAGTGGAACCATGCAGTATGGCTAGCCTTAATTCAGGTAGCGCAGATAGGATTTTTTTTGCCCGAGTTTCAATCTCTAAAAAAGGTGGTGTGTCTGTTGCATTCATAGGCTGAATTTACTGTTTAGTCTCACGAGACGCAATCTTCAAACCAATCGTCAAAGGTGCACCAAGCACCCGGTGAAACTTATCTACACAAAGGCAAGGGAGGTTTCGTTCTCTCTGTATAAAGTCTCTATACAGAGAGCAGTAAGTGAGGATTTTTTTCTTCGCTTTCTATATATTCAAAGAGATTGTTTTCTTATACCGCAAAAATCTAGCACCACACGGTCCAATCTTTCCAGTGGATAGATAGGATGAGAAGGCAATTGAGAGAGGTGTCCGGCCTCCATACGAGCTGTGATAAAATCACGCTCAACAAACAAAACCGCACTCAAGGTGCAAAAGGAGACCGGACATGAAACAACGTAATACAATCGGAATGGATAT
>JAJRRI010000105.1 GCA_024279685.1 Verrucomicrobiota bacterium
AATCGGCGGCGATGATACGCTGAATATCGAAGGAGGAACGCTCTTGTTGGCGGGAGATCGGCTCTCAAAGATGGATGGCCTTGTCGGGGCCAACTCCATCACCTGGGCCAATGGTCAGGCGATGCTCGGTAGCTTTGATTCCAGCTGGACGAACGGCACGAGTATCTTGTATGCGGACTACAATAACATCAACGCGGGCCAAACGACGGTCTGGGCGACGGTCATTCCTGAGCCAGGTACGCTGGGGCTGATTGCCGTCGCGGGACTGGGTTTGATTGGCGTACGTCGCTTCATGATCTAAAAAATCTGCGGATTCAGTACCGTGCACTGCCTTTTTTTAACAGAGAAAGGCAGTGTTTTTATACCGGTAGAACCTACATCGGCTTGCATTGCACGAGTTAAAGGAAGGGCGAATGATGAAAGTACAAGTACGATTAGGAGAAAAAATGAGTAGGCTTAAACAAAATATGGTGTTCGCTTTATTGATGGCTCTAGTTGGTTCGGCCTCCGCCGTGACCGTGGAGTTTAGGAATTACAGCGGTGATGGACTGTGGGGTACGGCGGCCAACTGGGCATCGAATACGTTGCCGACAGGAGCCGACCAGGCTAAGCATACTTTTGTTGATAGCGCGCTAATCCTGCAGTCCACCGGTGTGGCGGACGAACTTTTAGTGGGATATACGGTTGGCTCGGCAGTGGTTGATGTCGTCTCCGGCGGAGACTTAATGGTGAACAAGATTAATCTGGGAGCCTATACAGCAGGAGCGGTCGGAGCGCTTTATGTAAACGGCGGTACATTGGATGCAGGCTCATTTCTGCGGGTCGGAAATTTTGCCGGGACGACGGGGCAGTTTAGCATGAATAGCGGAATGGTATCGGTGGGCGGCACCACGGCAGTGGGCTACACTGGAGAGGGTTCGTTTGTGATGAGTGGTGGAACGTTCAATGCGAATGGCGTAAATGGATTCCGACTCGGAGAACAGGCCGGAAGTACAGGAACCGCCACGATCGATGGAGGACTCCTTTCTGTTCCCAACGGGGCGATTGAACTCCTGAGAGGAGGCGCAGGCTCGGCAATTATGAATATTACCGGCGGAAGCGTAGTGAGCAAAATCATTTATATTAATACATCCGGAGGGGCTGGCGACGCTCAGTTAAACCTGTTGGGTGGAAGCTTAGAAATTACCCTTAATCAGGCCTGGGGTTTAGAAATCGCCGGAGATGATACGCTGAATATTGAAGGCGGAACCCTCTTGTGGGCGGGTAATCGCGTGACCGATTTGAGCGCCTTAATTTCCAATAACTTTATTACCTGGGATAATGGGCAGGGCATGCTTCTTGAGACCTACGATGCCAGTTGGACGAATGGAAGCAGCGTCCTCTATGCGGATTATAATACGATTAATCCAGGAAAAACGACGGTTTGGGTGGAAGGAACTAATGAGTCTGTCGATCTCAATGTACTTGGATACGTGGTAGTAACGGATTATCCGGGCGTTCAATCCGATGGAACGGGGGATTCCACCACGGGAATTCAGCAGGCGATCGATGATGCTTTTGCTTTGAAAAAGACCGTTTTTTTTCCTGCGGGAACCTATCTGATCTCCGATACGCTTAAATGTTATCGTTGGCAGTTATGGGATGCCGCAAAAAACCAAGCGAGTAATCCAACCGCAAGCTATTGTCATACGCTGTGGGGTTCTGCCGAGACCGGTGTCCGTCCTGTTTTGAAGCTGACGGCCAATGCGTCAGGATTCACGAATGCCGGAGTGCCGCGCCCGATGATTTCTTTTCGTGATTTTCGGGCGCTTAATTCGAGCGCAAACAGTCCGGTTGAGCCGGCTCAACCGATGGAAGAGCCGCCCCATTTCGGACACGCTGCCAACATTGTCTTTTCCGATGATTTGCGGGGAATTGATTTTGACTGCAACGGAAATTCGGGTGCGATTGGGATCTATTTCCCCGCCGCACAGAATTCCACAATCGAAGATGTCCGAATTGATGCCACCGGTTCCTATGCGGGGATTTGGGGCGTTCCGGGGCGGAATGCTGGGGGAATGAATATCGAAGTGGAAGGCGGGCAATTTGGAATCATTATTCGCGATAGCATCGGAGGGACGGTATTGTCGGGGATTCGTCTATTCAACCAAACTGGTTCGGCTTTGGTTGTGGAGGATTTTGTCCCGACGGCCATTATTGGGTTTCATATCGTGAAAGGCTCGGGAGCGGTCTTTACGGGCTGGTCGAAGAACTGGGGAACGGCTTGGGGGTCACTCTGCTTGATGGATGGTGTGGTGGAAATGGGAAGCGGCGACGTGGTGTTAGACAACACGGCAGGGAAGAACCTGTATGTTCGCAATGTATTTGTGACGGGGTCGGATCAACTCGTCAAAAGCCCAACGGGAACCACAATGGGTTCAGGTATTTGGAAGCGCATCAAAGAATATGTTTTCACGAATCAGTCAGTTCCGGATAGTGGCCCCCCCTATGCCGTGGCCGATGCCTACTTCCCCTCGTTTAATATGATTGAAGGCCTAACGAATCGCATTGCGGAACCCAGTATTGATGTGCTGAATAATTCGTCGGCCCCTCCGGTTGATTTAGTGACGCGCCATATTTACGCCAACTTACCACTTTATGAGGGGCTTTCTGATGGAACGATCAATATCACCCAAGCCCCTTACTATGCGGTTGCCGACGATGGGATCAATGACCACACGGCGATTCAGGCGGCCATTAATGCGGCCGAAAGTAACGGAATAGGGCGGGTTTCATTCCGGCTGGACATTTTGAGATTGGAAGTACACTCATCCTGAAAGCCAATACGGTGTTGTTCGGGGCGGGGCGAGAAAAATCGGTTTTAACGTATCACGATAGCTGGCGGCCGACGACCGGAACCGTGGATATGGTGCGGACGGTGGATGATGCTTCGGGTGCCATATTTCTGGGTTTTATGACCATCGAAACACGTAGCACAGGCGGGGGGTATACGGCAGAAGGAGCTCCCGTTTACGACCGCTTCAACTCGCTGCACTGGCGGGTGGGTCGAGACTCCTGCCTGTATGGGGTTAATTTTCCGAGCACATGGATTAATCGACCCACGAATCCACATTCCGTGGTTAAAATTACAGGAAATGGCGGGGGACGGTTCTTTTTTGTAACCTCGGAGGGAGCTTTCAACCGGTCGCATTCGGACTATCGCCTCGTTGATATTCAAGGAACGCGCGAACCACTTTGGTTTTATGGGCTGAATGGGGAGGCGACTAAATCCTTCCAGCTTTGGGGGGATCCTTGCGACACCAATGTCGAAATAGTGGACAGCGAAAATATTTCTATAATTGGTCTTAAGCGCGAAGGAATTAGCCCAGGTGTCATCATTAAAGACAGTCGAAATATCGCCCTATATGCTTCAGGTGCGATGCGATGGGAGCTTTTCTCCGGTTCTGGCGGCTACCTGCAAGTGCGCGGGAACAGTAGCGATGTTTTGATGGCTGGGATTCTTGTGCAGGAGGTGGGGTTTGGTCATACTCAGAGCGGGCCGATCTTGCTTGAGGCGCTGTCAACGGGTGAAACCAACCAGGTGTTATGGCCGGAGGGCGTAAGCATCTATAAGCGGGGTACCTTCAATGATTTTGCGGTCTCGCTGGCGATCGACGCCGATGAAGATGGTATACCCAGCGAGTGGGAAAATATCCACGGATTGGATGCGCTAGACCCACAAGATGCCTTCTTGAATGCGGATGGCGACACGTTAATCAATGCCGATGAATATATTGCTGGAACTGACCCACAGGATGCGGCCTCTAATTTTAGTGCCATCCTCCCCGCTTCCGGCACGGGAGTGGCCTTTGAAAGCACGTTAGGCCGGCTTTATTCAGTCGAAGGGAAAGTCGATTTGCTCGAAAGTTCGTGGAGTTTACTCACCCAGGACTGGCCGGGCACGGGCGGGGTGATGGAGTATGATGATGCTTTGGGCACCAACCAATTTTACCGCATTCGGGTCACGTTGCCCTAGAGTTAAAAAAATGAAGACGAGGGGTATTTCCCTCATTTAGATTAGGAGATTAAAAATGAAAACAAAAACCATCGTCGCGCTTGCATTGGGAGTCCAACTCTCAGCTCTGGGAGCTAATATTAGCTTTAATGGCCCCCCCGGCAGTCTGTGGTCGGACCCTGTTAACTGGGGAGGGGGCGTTCTTCCGGGAACGGCCGACCGAGCGCAGTTGATCATCGGCGGACGGTTCGTCACGGTGAATTCCACGGTTCCAACCGTTAATGAACTTCGCGTCAGCAGTGTTGGCACCGCTCCGGTGGTGGATCTCGTTGCGGGTGGAGATCTGACGGTGAATTCCTCCATCTTTCTCGGCGGATTCGCTACGGGGCAGGACGGCGAAATTCGCTTGAATGGAGGTGCTTTAACGGCGCTTTCCGTTGCTCGTTTTGGCGACACCGCAGGGTCTTCAGGAACCCTGACGGTGAATAGCGGAACCTGGGCGCAACCGAGTGGAACCCTCACCATGGGTTACAATGGAAACGGAACATTGGTTCAAAATGGGGGTGCCGTCAATATTACCGGTGGGAATGGCCTGCGGATCGGTGACCGGGCCGGGTCAACAGGTACGGCCACGATCAATGGCGGTGTGCTGACCATGAGCGCGGGGCGAATGGATATCGGGTTTGCAGGAAATGGCACATTGACCATTAACAACGGCAGCGTGGTTGTAAGACAACTCTACATCAACGGAACATCTGGACTCGCTGGGGTTGATGCGCAAGTGGATCTACTCGGCGGTACGCTAGAGGTTTCACAGAATGTGGCTGGGGCTTTAACAATCGGCGGCGATGATACGCTGAATATCGAAGGAGGAACGCTCTTGTTGGCGGGAGATCGGCTCTCAAAGATGGATGGCCTTGTCGGGGCCAACTCCATCACCTGGGCCAATGGTCAGGCGATGCTCGGTAGCTTTGATTC
>JAJRRI010000106.1 GCA_024279685.1 Verrucomicrobiota bacterium
GCACCTCGGTTTGGGGAAAGCGGATCGTTCGTTGAACTGGAACGGCGAAATTAAGCCTGGCCCGAGGCAATTGGGCTTTGATTATGCCTACTAC
Source organism: Verrucomicrobiota bacterium (assembly GCA_024279685.1). GTDB lineage: Bacteria > Verrucomicrobiota > Kiritimatiellia > Kiritimatiellales > Pontiellaceae > Pontiella. The sequence goes on from JAJRRI010000106.1 coordinate 95, forward strand.
ATGGCGGCAACAGGAGATCGAGTTCCTTCGGTTTTCATCGAAAATGAAAAAGTGGTGAACCTTGATCCGGCTGACCCTATTTCCGTGAGCTACACAGATCCTCTGGGGAACGATCCCACCGGGATCAGCCGCCCGGATCTGTTACGTATTCAGGCCGATGAGCAACACTCAGGAACGATTGTCCATGGGATTAGCCGGATCGGTACGATGTCCGGTGGCCAGACCGCACGATACCGTGACGAAATAATGTCGGATCGATTCTTGGAGAAGGCGATCTCCTTTATCGAAGCAGAGGGTTCCGAACCCTTCTTTCTCTTTTATGCTGGGATTGAAAATCATGTTCCGCGCGTCCCTCATCCCCGCTTTGTGGGGGCATCGAGTCTTGGACTCCGCGGCGATGCCATTGCGCAGTTTGATTGGAATGTGGGACAAATTATCGAAACGTTAACAAAAGGTGGAATACTCCAAAACACGCTAATCATTCTGTCCAGTGATAATGGCCCTGTGTTGTTCGATGGCTACTGGGACGGTGCCATCGAAAACAATGGAAATCACCGCTCTTCCGGCCCCTGGCGCGGGGGGAAATATAGTCGCTGGGAAGGCGGAACTCGAGTGCCGTTCATTGTTTCCTGGCCGGAACGTGTCAAGCCGAGTATTTCAGATGCCTTGGTGAGTCAGGTGGATATCTTTCGGTCGATTTCTGCTTTGATCGAAACGGAATTACCGGAAAACGCGAGCCCAGACGGGGAGAATATTTTATCGGCTCTTCTTGGGGAGGATCCGCTGGGGAGGGCGTATGTGATTCAGGAAGCGCTGACGGAACTCGCCATTCGAAAGGGAAATTGGAAATATATTCCCGCAGGTTCGGTGACGGATCGTGGTGGATTGGATGAGTGGAATGAAACAGAAATTAAAGAGCCAGGTATGTTGTTTAATCTCATGGATGACCCCGACGAAAGTATCAATCGATCCGAAGAAAACCCCGATAAGGTTCGTGAACTGCGCAACATACTCAAAACCATTGCACCAGAAAAATTCTAAAAAGCGGCCGAGATCAGCCCTTCAATGAAAAAAGGACAATTGAATATGAAAAGAAGAGTATTGCAAGCGGGATTAGCCGTAGTGGCAAGTTGTGCTGGAGCCGAGGAATGGAACGATCTGAATGTGCTGCAAGTGAACCGCGAACCATCGCGCGCAACAATGATGGTTTATCCAGATGCCGCATCCGCTTTGAAATACGATCGAACCACATCGCCGTGGTTCGAGTCGTTGAATGGCGAATGGCAATTTAACTGGGCAAAAAATCCGAAAACCCGACCGGTCGAATTCTATAAGCCGACCTTTAATGCTCGGGAATGGGACACGATTCCTGTGCCGTCAAACTGGCAAATGGAAGACTATGGCTTGCGGATTTACACCAACGTGAAATATCCCTTCAAAAAGGACCCGCCCCATGCGCCGACGGAATGGAATCCTGTGGGTTCTTATCGTCGTACGTTTGAGGTTCCCGAAGGATGGAAAGGCCGAACTGTTTTTATTAATTTTGATGGCGTGGAGGCGGCTTTTTATCTCTGGGTCAATGGTGAAAAGGTGGGCTATTCGCAGGGAAGCCGCACCTCCGCCGAGTTCAATATCACGAAATATCTCCAGCAAGGGGAAAACTTACTGGCGGTGGAGGTCTATCGTTGGGCGGACGGATCATATCTCGAAGACCAAGACGCCTGGCGCCTTTCTGGAATCTACCGCGATGTCTATCTATGGAGTACCGCTCAAAATCATATCCGTGATTTCACGATTCACACCGAGCTGGATAAAAACTATGAACATTCGATTTTCACGGTGGATGTGGATCTGCTCGGGCAAGGCTCGGTTGAGGTGGATCTATTCGACGCAGAGGGAAAAAAGGTACTTTCGCATCCGGAAATCCATTTGGAAAATTGTCGAAAATGGACCCCAGAAACTCCTTATCTGTACACCGCGCTTCTTACGTTACGAGATGGGAACGGCGAGATAATCGAGGTCATTCCGCAACGTATTGGATTCCGTAAAGTAGAAATCAAAGACAGCCGTTTTTGCATCAACGGGGTTCCGGTTCTGGTTCGCGGGGTTAATCGCCACGAGCACCATCCCGACACGGGGCATACGATCAGTCGCGCTTCGATGCTCCGTGATATCCAATTGCTTAAGGAAAATAATTTCAATGCGGTGCGTACCGCCCACTATCCCAATATGCCCATGTGGTACGACCTATGTGATGAGTACGGTATTATGCTCTGGAACGAGGCGAATATTGAGAGCCACGATATGGGGTACGGGCCGGAATCACTCGCGAAGCAACCGGAGTGGAAAGCGGCCCACCTCGATCGTATAGAACGTATGGTCGAACGGGATAAGAACCATGCCTCTGTGGTCGTTTGGTCGATGGGAAACGAAGCAGGAGCCGGCGAAAATTTTGATGCCTGCTACAACTGGATCAAGGAAAATGATCCTTCCCGCCCCGTGCACTACGAACGGGCTATTGGCAATCCTAGTAGCACCGATATCTTTAATATAATGTATGCTCCCGCAGATGAGATTCGCAAGTACACCTCGAGCGATGCCACAAAACCATATATCATTTGCGAGTATATGCACTCCATGGGAAACTCCACTGGCGGTGCGAAGGAATACTGGGATCTTTTTTACGAAGATAATACCGCGCAGGGCGGCTTTGTCTGGGACTGGATGGATCAGGGCATCCGTAGATCTGTCCCTGCAGAATTCCAAAAAAATGTAGGCCAAGGGCCGGTGGGTAAAACTTTCTTTGCCTATGGGGGCTGGTTCGAGGATGAAACGGAAGTCTATAATGATCGAAATTTTTGCATGAATGGGCTCATCGACTCCGCCCAAGTCCCGCGCCCAGGACTGTATGCAATCAAATATCTTCAACGCGGTGTGCATGTTGAACTCGTCGATTTGGCCCTCGGAAAAGTACGGCTGGTAAACTGGTTCAATTTTTTGTCACTCGACGAAGCTGTTTCAGGACAGTGGAAGATCGAGGCCAATGGAAAGCAGATTGCGCAGGGCGATATTAAGATGTCTGGAATCGCCCCGAGACAAGAAAAAATTATCACGCTTGGCCTTCCTGAAATAACTCCAGAGGCTGGAATTGAATATTTCCTAACGCTAGAATTTCATGCCACGAAAAACTATCACCCGTTAGTGGCGACCGGCCATCTGCTGGCCTGGGATCAGTTTAAGCTCCCGGTGGAAAAGACGGAAACTCGCCCCGCCGCTACTAAAGGGTCGGTTTCGATCGATGAATCCGCCTCTTCTATTGTTGTGAAAGGACAGAATTTTGAGGTGGTGTTCGATAAAACAACCGGAGTGATGGATGCCTATACCTTGAACGGGAAGCAGGTGATTATTTCTGGGGGCAAGCCGTCCTTATCGCGGGCGGAGACCGACAACGACCGTGGACAAATTCCGTCCGTAGCTGCCGTTTGGGGGCATGCAGGAAAACATTCCGTACTGGATCGTATGAACGTGGAAAAGAGAGAAGGAACAGCTCGGATATCCGTTCGGCAATCCCAGCCAGAAGTGGGAAGTTCCGTTTCAACCGTCTATACCATTGAGCCTAATGGTGAAGTCATGGTGGAAGCAGGATTCAATTTTATTTGGACTTCTCATGCTATTGGGCCGCCATTACGAATTGGGATGGAATGGAAAATTCCCAGCTCGTTTGAAAAGATGAACTGGTTCGGGCGTGGCGGCGAAACTTACGCAGGACGCGACTTCAACCCCATTGGGTTACACGAGGGAACAGTCGATGGCCAGTGGGTCGATTATTCCCGCCCGCAGGAAAATGGAAATAAGACCGCCGTTCGTTGGGTCTCCTTCACCGATCAATCCGGTACGGGACTGAAAGTAGTAACCAAAGGGGCCCCGCTGGGCATTAGTGCACGTCATTATAGCCAACAGACCATGCGAGAGTCCGACTACAGCTTTCAAATGAAGCGGGCGGATGGCATCTTCTTGAGTATTGATGCCTTGCAGAGCGGGATCGGGGGGGTCATCTCCTGGGGGAGTACCCCTCTTACCAAATATCGCTTGTTTGAAAAAAGATACCACTATACCTACCGCCTAATTCCTCTTTCCGGGCGCGGAGTTCAGTCCGACTAGACCGCCCTAGTACACAGTCATTAATTGACTGTCGGGTATAGTTTTTCGTGACTAGCTGATTGTTTCAAGTGAGTCTGTATGTCGTGGTTTTTTTAACGTAGAGATTCTTAGGATCTTCGAATATTTTTATGGTGAAAGTTCCAGTTCCCCAAAGAAGAATAAGATGCTCAGCCGATAGTTTTCAAAGTTTCGGAATCCCCGGGCGTTGGCCTTGATCTTCTGGATCTTGGAGTTGAGCCCTTCGGATACGGCGTTGGTGATATAGCATTCAAAGTAGGCCAGGATGTTCTCGAGATGCTTCTTGAACATTCGCGTAATCTTCTGAATTTCAGGTAACCCCGTTTTAAAAGCCTCGTTATACCACCTTTCGAAATAACTGCGGGCAAACGCGCCGTTACGCCGCGTCCAAAAGTGCCGGAACAGCTCTTTGATATGCCACGCCTTAGCGACGCCAAGCTCCACCTTCGCTAGGGATTCGACCTGCGCGAACGATTCGTCGCTTAAGTGCTCCACCCCCTTGAGCCACGAATATTTGTATGCGTCTTTTCGGCCACCTCCTTGACCGGGCGATTGGGTACGTTTTCTCGGGAACAGATTGGGCTTTGCGGGAGGCTTCCCATTGCGCAGGCGTCCAGTCTGGGATCTCTTTTTGTTCAATTTTGGGCAGGGCTTCGAAGAGTTCGCGTAGATACTCGGCCGGGTTGATGCCGAGCTTGCGGCAGGTTTCGATGAGACTGTAGAGGATGGCACTATCTTGACCGGAGTTGGGGCTACCGAAGAAGAGCCCGTTCTTTTTCCCGATGGCGGTGGGGCGGATGGCATTTTCGACGAGGTTGTTGTCGATTTCGAATGCGAGGGGGTCGAGGTATTCGTTGAGCATGTCCCAGCGTTCGAAGGTGTAGTGGATAGCTTTACCCAAATGCACTTTGGGGCAAGGGGGCGCGGCTTGTGCCTCTCGGGTGGCGCAGCGGTTGTCGCTACATTCTTCGCGCAGCTTCGTTTCGATCCGGTAGAGTTTGGCGATGAGCTTCACTACCTCCCCGGCGATGGGATGGCTGGTTTCGACGAACTTACGACGTGCATGAGCCCAGCAGGCGGCATGGGTGATCTGTCTTTTTTCCACCGCGTGCTTCGGATCGTTCAGCCAGCGGGTGTAGCCAACATAGCCATCGGACTGCAACAAGCCTTGGTAACCCGATAGCATGGGGGCGAGGCATTTGGCGGCTCGGCGGGGATGCCATTCAAAGAGCACGCCGACCCCGGGGGAGTGATAGGCCCCGGCGGAACGAGTTCCACGGCCCTGATTCAGGGTGTCCGAATACAAAAAGGAACTAGAAAATGAGGTTTTGAGGTGTCTCTTGAGGAGGTACAATTCCTAATCCACTGGAAGGCAAGGGGTAATACTTCGAGAGCGGTGCGGATAGGCGGGGGTATATTTTCATTTAAATTTAAGAGGTTCGAATGGCTTAATGCCTTATTCATTTAAATGAGATTCAAACACTCGCTGCGCTTAAGGCACTAAGGGCACGAAACTTTGTGTCTTGGTGTTTAAAATAAATGATATGACACTAGTGTCCCAGTATTAGTCGAACAACTGCAACTGGTTGCATAAGTCGCTTCCATTGATCCTGCATTCTCCATCCTGAAACGCCTGTAAAAGGGGCATTTTTTCGAA
>JAJRRI010000107.1 GCA_024279685.1 Verrucomicrobiota bacterium
ACACAATCCTACAGATATTGAGTGTGTCCGTTTTCGAAAAAATGCCCCTTTTACAGGCGTTTCAGGATGGAGAATGCAGGATCAATGGAAGCGACTTATGCAACCAGTTGCAGTTGTTCGACTAATACTGGGACACTAGTGTCCTCATCTCGCCATTTTTTGACGGCTTTGGGTTGTTGTTCATACGCCCGCTTGATGGGTTTCTGCGGCGTGAAACCCCAGCGATGGAGGTAGTCCCCGACGCAACGGATGGATAGATTCTGGTCAAACTCTTGCAGAATGAGCTGCTTAACAGCGCCTCTTGTCCACAGTGCAAAATCCATCTTCAACTGCTTGGGCCGTTTCTCGCAGATGAGTTGCTGAACTCGTTTTTCCTGTTCACCTGTGAGCGTGCGGCACGATCCGGCCTTGCGTCCTCGACGGCTGGGCATCAGGGCCGCAGCGCCTCCTTCCTTGAAAAGTTTAAGGGCGGAGTTCACTCCGCCCCAACTCAACCCAGTACGTTCAGCGATCCTCATGGGGCCAAACCCCTTGCGGTTTAGCCGAACCACTTGCTTGCGTCTTTCATGAAGGCTTTCTGGAGCCTTTCTGGCATCTTCTTTTTCCATGTGCGCAATCATACCCTTAACGTCCGATAGCTTGAAAATTCACTCGGCTGGGGCAGGCTCTACCTACCACCTAGTTGGTTTCGGAGAGGTTGGATAAACACGTGTACAGGTTTTATCCATATACGCTTTCACGGGAAGTTTCTTTAAATTATCGAGATGCTCCCATAGCCAATCTGATGATGAATTATGTTGAATAATACGACCGGATTTATCCGTTAAGGTGATGAGATAACCCGACGGATTTTTCCCTCGTTCTGAACCCTCAATATTATATTCCACAAACTCAATCGGCGTTCCAGAAACCCGCAAGGATCTTTTGTTTTCTTTGTTTGGAACGAATGTACCAACCCCCTTATCCAATAGAATATACCTATTTCCATTTCGCTCTTGTCCTATAGCAAAATATTCAAGAGTCAGTGGGTGGACATACTCACCCGCTCCACGTTGCTTTATCTTTGCGCCAAAGGTGAAATCATTAACACGCGGTAACTGTGAGGCCGCCCACGTCATCTCGGTGGGAGAAAGTTTGTAACGTCCAGATTGACTATTGCTCAATTTAATAAAATTGATTGCAAATTTTGGAGGATTTTCCAACACAATATATTCAAGGTCGGCTAGGGATAGCTTGTCCTTCGAAATCTTAATCTGCTTGCCCTTCACCGTTTTCAATATAACACGAGTTCCACTGGTAGACACATATTCCGCCTCGATTCCATCTTCAGCGGTACTGATCCAGCGACGCATTTTCAATTTCGGCTCATCACGACTCTTCGCTTCGGAAACGATCTCCGCATGTTCTGTCTGATGGGTCGCTACAGCCACCATATAATCACGGAAGACAGGACCATTCGTCACCGCAGCTTCATTTTGATTCAACTGGCTATAAATTATATCCTGCATGGCCCGAGTCGGTTCAGCCGTTTTAAACATGGGTAGGATCGGACCGCCCTGCCGGTTTTTTGGGTAATCCACCCCATCAACTTGAACGGTAAGCATACAACTAAATTCGCCGCCAGGCACCTCGCCGACCATCACCTCCATCTCAAGGGGCACCCCCGCCTTAAGCTCGATCCAGTCGCCTACCCGAGCTCCACGAGCTCCATAAAAATAGCGTGCATCATCGGCGGAGGTGCTATCCCACTGCCCTCCGACGTCGGTGATAAATGTGCTCGCACCATTATTGTGAATAGATCCGTTCAGAACCAATTCCCCATTCACTCGAACCAATAAGATATCATCGGCAAATCCCCAGAAACGAAATTTTATATCCTCAGGATAAACCAATTGACCTCTATAAACCGCAATCCAGCTCCACCCACCGGTGACCTCTCCAAAAGCGGCGGGGCCAAAGATAGATTTGGTCTGTGGAATCATAAAAGAAGTGGCATAAAGCTTCCTAGGAGAGGCGTAAAATTCGCGTAAATTCGAGGCCTTCCATCCTCCATTCACAAACTTTTTGACCCGAGTTACAAACTCTTCCTTCTCCATCGTAACCCGAGCGCCATTCCGATCTCGCTTAAAGTCGTAGAAGATACCCTGGAAGTCATTCCCAATGCTTTGTGCAGCCCCAAAGGAGCTGATGTCTTCAAAATCTGGCATCATATCAAAGCCACCAATTCCCCCTTCCAGCTCCGTCGACATACCGGACATTTCTGGAAGTTGAATCTCGGGCATATTAGCACGGTTCATCTTGGTTACGATGCGTGTAGTCGGCTTGGGCTTGGAGGTTTTTTTTATCTTCACCTTAGGTTTCCTGAGCTTCATCTTAGGACGTTCGACCACCGTGGGCGGCTCGAACTTTTGTTCCTCCTTCTTCACCACCGTGAAAACCACCAGCATGCCGGCCAAAAGAAAGAGTCCGGCGTGAATCACGATGCTTAAGAGCACCGCGCTGGGTGCTCCCTTGGCTACTTTATTTTTAGGAATTTTTTTCATTTCATATCCTGTGATGCATGGTTGAAGAAAGGTTCATGGCCGCGTCAGCTACTGTTCCCAGTTTTGTGCTTTTAAATGTCTCATGAAAACTAAAATCGTTGCCTAAAGGAAAGATCCTTTGTTAATTTGGGATAGAAAAACCGTGTTTAGCGGCTGGATGAATATTCTAAAAAAAATTAGGAGTCCTTGGCGGAGAGGGCGATAGTTTGACCCAAGATGGTGGAACAGGTAGATGGCATTGAGGTACGTCTGAAGGGTTAAAAATTAAAACGCCTTGAATTCGAAAAACGATCGTTGGCGAAGTGCTTTTTTACCGAGAGACACAAAAAAGGGAGCCCCTCGAGTCTCCCTTTGGAATACACGAAGTGCAAGGACTATATTTTAAAACGGCGTACCGCGATGAGGCCAATTCCCGCCAATCCCACCAAGCCGATGGTAGCTGGCTCAGGAATTACTCGGAAGTTATCGACGATCAATGGGGAGCGATCCGCAATAGGCTGTCCGTTGAAGGCAATGGTCACTTGACCCCAGGTATAGGTAGTGTTGGGGATGGATGCTAGATCCAGAAGTAGTGAGATCGTTTGGTCGCCTGCGAAACGAACGAAGGGAACCGTTGTCTCAAAAGTTCCCGCACTGCCCTGTAGTCTCATGGTAATTTGTGACCAAGAGGCCTGAGTCACCGCATCGGTGGTGGACACGTCTACGGAGATGCCCGTTGCGGTCGGATCTGTAAACGCGGTCCAGAAAGCACTCGAGGTATTGTTGATGCGAAGCAGCGGAACCTCGCCAGCGCCATCTGCGTGTGTGACGGACACGGCCTGCGATCCATCGGTGACTCCAAGACCTGTTGTGATGGTTGCAACGGCTGTGGGCTCCAGAGTGGTAATCCAATCCGCGCTAATTCCACTTTCAAACGAATCTACAAACAGGCTGGCCGATGCCGTTAAGGCGGTGGCTCCTGCTATGGCTACTATGAATCCTAATTTTTTCATTTTACTCTCCTTCTGTTATGTATAGGTTAATTTTGAAGTTCTTCCTGCGAGAACTGAGGCAACCTAACATCTTCAATCTACATTACCCGCCAAAAGATATGGAACAATATCCACCATTCACCTAAAAAAAAATTCCATATCAAAGACGACCGAGCCTTTTGCAAAACCTCCCGATAATTGGAGCTAAATTGTATGTGGTGGTTTTGGTGGGTATCTTATACGAAATTAATTTGATTCGTATTCATTGGTTTAAACACCAAGACACGAAGCTCACACGCGAAGCGAGGCTGGAGGAACGACAGCAACAACCATCGGGAGTGGCAACTTTCGTGCCCTTGGTGCCTTAAGCGCAGCGAGTGTTTGAATCTCATTTAAGTGAATAGGGTATAATTCGCTTCATGAGGATCTCCTCGAGATAATCGAATGCGTATCCAATGATTAGCCATCGGCCTCGTGAAGGCTTGACCAAAGGTGCTTAGCAGGTTGTAGCTCGGAGGTGTAGGGTGGCTAAGGAAAGCATTTGATCTCTTCAGGAACATCCATATTTCCGGTTTGATGAAATCTGGCTTGATCCCAAATCGGTTGCGGCACTTATGGATCGGTTGATCCGTTCGTAAATCCATAAAGCCCTAATCGGAAGGAGCTCCTTCAGGAGCCTTGCCCGGAAGATTTTTTCAGTGCGCTCCGCCTAGCACGGTGTCGAGCTGTGACTTGATGGCACGTGCCCAAATGGCATACCCCTTTTTGTTGAGATGAAGCTGGTCTGCGAGAAAAAATTCGTTCCGGGGGTGACCCTGTGCGTCCAGAAAAATATTTTCTGTGTCGATGAAATAGCAGTTAGCGGTGGCAGTGCAATAGGATCGAATGCGCTCGTTGCCCTCGCGAATCGCAGGCCAAACCGCGGCTCGTTTTTGGGTAGGCGTGACGGCAATATAGAAGATCGGGGCTTCCGGGTGGGATTTTCGCACCGTATGAAGAACATGGGCAAACAGGGCTGATACTTCCTCTGGGGTTCGATCATACTTCCCGCCGCTAATATCATTGGCCACGAAGAAAACAATCGCTCGACAAGGATGCGGAGCAACAAGGCGTTCGGCGAAAATGGCTAGATCAGACCATCTGGCTCCGCCATAGCCCCGTTGGATGGGGGGATAGGGCGCGAGGTCCAGCCCGATGGTTTCCCAGGCGCGGATGCTCGAACTGCCTACGAATAGAATGGCATTTTCAGGGTGTATTTCAGAGGCATTGAGCTTTTCGAGGGCGGCGATATCGTTGGCCCAATATTTATTCGCTCCCGCGCGGTATTTCTCGACGTCGATCAGGGCGGTTGCGCCGGCCGAATGAAGAATTACCAACAGGAAAATCATCGACCATTCCTTCCATTTTTTATCTCTCATTTCATTTTCCTTATTTAAAATCAATTCAACGGGTTTACCAAACTAGACAAATAAATAGATGACTAGCCAATATAGATCCAGTCCTATTTATAAGGGCTGAAGTCCGAAAAGAGGTGCTTTATATTTCTTGTCCTCACAACAAAGAAAGGTAACGCACATGGATATAATACCTTCCAACCTGAACTGCCTTGAATTTTTTCATCGAAAGACGACCTAGAGTTCCGCGCCGCCCATAGCGAGTATCTCATGGGTGAACGACGTTATCCTATAGCTCTCCATCGTTGCGTTAGACTTTCCCTCGCCGTTCTTCGAGTTCCTTGCGGATTTCGTTCATTTTTCCGCGGGTAAGTGGGTAAATCCAAGTGAGTAACATCGCAATAAACCAAAATACAATTGGAATCAGGATGAAGGACATGAGCATTTTTTGGATCACCTCTTCCGGTTGCTCATTGCCCAGATCAACATTGAATCCCGTCCAATGTAAAACAAATCCAGAAAGGCCTGCAGCCGCCGTCATCCCGATTTTTAAAAACCAGGAAAAGACTGAATTGACACTGCCTTCGCGCCGTTTTCCGGTCTTGAGTTCGTCATAATCCAGCACATCGGCCACCATGGAAGGAACAATCATCCAAACGGCTCCAATCACGGCGGCGTAGAAGATGGTGGGAACGAGTTGCAGGTAAGGATATTCGGGCGTCAGGCAGATTAGATTTAACCCAGCCCCTATAAAACCTAGCCCTAAGATAATCATCAGCGCCCATTTTTTATCTAGCCGTTCGCACACCCAGGTCCAGAAAAAGACACTAAAAATCCCGGCAATCATCGAGGCGGTGGCTTTCCAGCCCTCTATCATCGATGCGGCCGCAACTTCACCCTCATTAATATAGTACATATTGACATAGAGTCCGAGTGTGCCCGTCACACCCAGCCCAAACATTTGAAAGAAGACTACGCCGATCAAGATCCAAAACGGGCGGATGCTGAGGCTTTCTTTTAATCCCTCGAGGAGTTTGGTTTTTTCTTGTTGGCGGGCTTCTTTTTCATAGTAGCGTTCTTTTACAAAAATCGCCGGAATGACAGCCATAAAAATCACGATTAGGGAGAGATAAATACTGACGGTTTTCATTCCGTTGGCAATATCGGGTTCGCCCGTTTCGGGGTTGGCAAAATAGCTACTGGTGGCTGCCGCCATGACCCAGCCCCCAATCAGGATGCTAAATTGTGTAAAAAATGCGCGAACGGCGGCCACGCGGGTGCGTTCGTCGTAGTTGGGGGTCATTTCCATCATCAGGCTGTAGTACGGCATCGCCCAAATCGTAAACGAAGTGAAGAGTAGTATTCCAAAAATACCCAGATAAATCAGAATTCCAATTTCGCCAAACTGCGTGGGGGGGCGCCAGAGGAAAGGCATTAGAATAGTGGTTAAGAGCCCTCCTACTAAAATATAAGGGCGTCGCCGTCCCCAGCGGCTACGGGTATTGTCGGAAATATTGCCCATTAACGGATCCGCAATGGCGTCCCACCCGCGGTGGAGAACCAGTAATAAACCGAGTATGCCCGGGTTGATGCCATAGCCAATATTAAAAACGGGAATCCATAACATACTGGTGGCGATGCCGACGGTCAGCCAATCCATCGGGCCGCCGATGCCATAGGCCGCTTTTTGCCAAAATGGAACGCGATCTTCGAGGGGAATGTGTGTGTTTGAACTCATAAGGTGCCTTGGGATGCTGGGGTTCTCGCTATGTTAATAAACGAAGCCGTCGAGACCCATTTTTTGGAATATTTCGAGGGCGAGCGCGGGAAGAGTTTACGTATGTAGAATACCTGTTTATTGGGTAAAATTAAACTTAACCCTCCAAAAATAGTTTTTTTTTAGTTTTAATTCAAATTCAATACATTGAAACCATATCCATAGATGTATCGAGCGGATGATACGGAGTGTACATGGATCGATTCGAGCGCACCGCTCTGCCGCAACGAAGCAGGATACCTGCCAGTACAACCAATAAAGTGCCCAGCTCAGTAATTACCGATGATCACGGAGGAGCAATAGTGATTAAGTTCCGCATCTCGCTCTGAGAAACTTTCCTTTACAAAATATGATGGGGTCCGATTCCAATTCAGACGGGCGCACTCTATCGCGAGGGTAAAAAAATCGGTAACCGAATAGGTCATGGAACGCTATTTATTTATAGCGATCCCTGTATATTTATCCTTCTCTAATCTTAAACCCAGGTCTTGCCTGCGAAGAAATTATGATATAATAACGCTCTCGCTATAAAAATAACCTTGGAGCTCTGGATGAACCAACTACATTTTACTTTCTTCGCTCTTTTACTACTCATCCCTGCGGTCATGGCGACCCCTGCACCCGAGCGCCCTAATATTATTTTTATTATGGCGGACGACCATGCCGCACAAGCCATCAGCTCCTATGGAAGTTGGCTTGCACAGATTGCTCCCACTCCCCATATCGACCGCTTGGCAACAACGGGCGCGCGTTTTGACCAAGTCTTCTGCAATAACTCCATCTGTGGGCCCAGCCGCGCGGCCATTCTGACCGGAAAAATGAGTCATATTAACGGCTTCTATAAAAATGAAGGCGGTGGCGACTTCGACGGCTCCCAGCAAACCTTTCCCAAATTACTCCAAGCGGCGGGCTACCAAACCGCCGTTATTGGGAAGTGGCACCTTGGCACTGCCCCCACGGGATTCGACTACTCCAAAGTTCTGATCAATGGCAACGGCCAAGGCACTTATTGGAACCCAGAATTCCAAATTAACGGCAAAGAAAAGAGGGTTGAAACCCAGTTTCACTCTACCCGTCAAATTGCTAACGATGCCCTCGATTGGCTGGAAACGGCTCGCGATCCCACAAAACCTTTCCTGCTGATGTATCAATTCAAAGCTCCACATCGCAATTGGGACCCCGATCCCGCCTATAAAAACCTTTTTGCTGATTTCGATATCCCCGAACCCGAAACCTTTAACGATACCTATGGCGGCCGTACCGCCGCCGCCGCCCAGTGGCAATCCATCGAACACAACCTCAATCCACTCGACCTCAAGCAAACCCCACCGTCCGAACTCAGCGGCAATGAACTCAAAAATTGGCTGCACCAAGGTAATAATCACGAGTTTTGGACGCCCGATCCCGAACTCACCGGACAGGCGCTTAAAAAGTGGAAATACCAAATCTATATCAAAGATTATCTTCGTTGCGTCCGTGGAGTCGACGAGGCCGTCGGTCGCATGCTCGACTATCTCGAAGAAAGCGGCCTCGCCAAAAATACCATCGTCATCTACACCTCCGATCAAGGATTCTTCCTCGGTGAACACGGCTGGTTTGATAAGCGATTTATGTATGAAGAATCGTTCCGTATGCCCTTCCTCATGCGCTGGCCCGGACGCATTCAGCCTGGTAGCATTAACACCAACCTATTCATGAATATTGATTTCGCTCCCACATTGCTCGAAGCCGCTGGAGTTCCCATTCCTTCCGATATCCAAGGCCAAAGCTTTGCCCGCGGTGCAGTCAACCGAAAGTCAGTCTACTATCACTACTATGAATTCCCCTTTTGGCATCATGTCCAGCCGCACTATGGAATCCGTACCGATCGCTACAAGCTCATTCATTTCTACTACTCGATGGATGAATGGGAGCTTTTCGATCTCAAAAAGGATCCTAGCGAAATGAAAAATCTCATACACGATCCCGCCTATGCGGAGGTCCTCGAAATGATGATAGCCGAACTTAAGAAACAACAAGTTACCTATGGTGATACCATGAGCCTCGACCAAATGCGGGCCATGACGGATGCCCGTATCGAGCGCACCTATAAAGAAGCCTCGTGGGAATAATCTTCCATGGAACGGGGTGTCAAAAGATACGCGGATGGAACCTCCTAGACCTTATGGCTGAAGTTGGTTTCGCCTCGGCCTCTTTTTCATTAAGGGGGTTAGAATTTACTGTTGTACCGTTATAATGATTGATGCATAGTCGCATTAATCTACGAGGAGGATTCAATGGTTAAAAGCATTCTTAAGCAAAATGGCATATCGCAAGAGGTGATTGGACTTGTTTCACGGCTGGTGGATAGCATCCCGTATCCCGAGCGAAGAATCGCCATGGGCGAGGCGACGGTGACGCTGCTCGAAGGCAGACATCGGTGCGCTGAAGCGGTCTTTGGCTGGAACCGAAATACGGTTAGCCTCGGAATCCATGAGTTCAAAAGTGGATTCCGCTGTGTCGACAACATCGCGGAAAGGAAACGAAAAAAGGTTGAGGATCAAAACCCGAAGTTGCTGGTCGACATTCAGCGTCTGGTCGATCCGCACAGCCATGCGGATTGCCAATTGCGCACCGATCTTGCGCATACGAATATCACGGCGAAGGCCGTCTATGAATCTCTGGTGGAAAACGGCTGGTCGCCTAAAGACTTGCCGACCGTGCGCACGATATCCAATGTGCTTAACCGCTTGGGCTACCGGGTTCGCAGCGTGGCGAAAACTAAGGTTCAAAAAAAAACGCCAGAAACCGACGCGATCTTCAACAACGTTTGGGAGGTAAACGCTTGTGCCGACGCATCGGAGGACACCGTTCGGATCAGCATGGACACCAAGGCGGTCGTCCATGTCGGATCGTATTCCCGGGGCGGAAAATCCCGGGGGGCAACGTGCGTGGAAGCGCTGGATCACGACAGGAGACCCAAAGAGAAACGGGTG
>JAJRRI010000108.1 GCA_024279685.1 Verrucomicrobiota bacterium
CTCTTGAACTTCCATTTCAACAAGTTCAATCAGCTCTTCGTCATCTACCAGATCACACTTATTAAGGAAGACCACAATTTTCGGCACCCCTACCTGACGGGCCAGCAGAATGTGCTCGCGGGTCTGAGGCATAGGGCCGGAAGGTGCTTCTACAACTAGAATAGCGCCGTCCATCTGAGCCGCACCAGTGATCATGTTCTTTACATAATCGGCGTGACCAGGGCAGTCAACGTGTGCGTAGTGACGCTTGTCGGATTCGTACTCAACGTGCGAAGTCGCAATCGTCATAATCTTGGACGCATCGCGGCGACCTTGCGATTCAGATGCTTTAGCAACTGAGTCGTATGCAACGTATTCCGCCAGCCCTTTAGTGGCCTGGACACACGTGATTGATGCGGTTACAGTCGTTTTACCGTGGTCAACGTGACCGATTGTTCCCACGTTCACGTGGGGCTTTGTCCGTTCGAATTTATCTTTAGCCATTTTGCTTACCTCCTGAATCTTCTCAGTTAACTTTTTATTTCAATCAATTATGGAGCCCATGAGCAGAGTCGAACTGCTGACTTCATCCTTACCAAGGATGCGCTCTACCACTGAGCTACATGGGCATCACCCATCCTTAAATCACACAAATAAATAAACCCTGCAGTCCACCGGTAACAAAAATGCACCCGCCACGTCTCTTTTTTCTATGTTTTCCCGCCAAATAAACAAAAGTCATCTGGCAGATAAGGCGGCACACTCTATAGAAAAACGTTTGGCTGTCAACCCCGAAGCCTAAAAAAACTTGAGCAATTCGATACCCCTATTTTTGCGGCGGAAATCACTCCTATCTCACCCCTCCCTAGAGATGGCTCACTAAATAGTCTTTCACCGCATCCACATGATTGGCGATAGAGTCACACCGAGTTTCAGCATCTGCAAGAATATCAAGAACGGGGTGATGCACCTCCTCACCAAGAGCGTTGATGATGGCCTGAGTGAACTTCGCCGGGTGCGCGGTGGCCAGGCAGATGGTCGGAGCGGTGTCGGAATGATGCTGCTCGGCCACATAAACACCGATCGCAGTATGAGGGTCCAGTACATAGCCGCACTGCTCATGATATTTCTTAATCGTCGCCAGCGTGGCGGCGGTATCGCCGCGGCCAGCCACGAAGAGATCATCAATTACGCCATTCTCGTTGAGAGGAATTGCGAGTGTTCCATTTTTCTTAAACCCATCCATGAGAGCGACAAGCTTTTTAGGATCCTCCCCTACCCTATAGTACAGATAGCGCTCAAAGTTACTGGCGACCTGAATATCCATCGACGGACTCAACGTCGGGACCACATCGGCCATTCCGTAGGTTCCGTGATTAAAGAAACGCGAGAGAATGTCATTTTCGTTGGTCGCAAGGATCAGCTTGCTAATGGGCAATCCCATGCGTTGGGCAAGATAGCCCGCAAGAATATCACCAAAATTCCCGGTTGGAACGGAAAACTGAACTGTAGCCGCGCCGGTTTTTTCCATGGCACGAAAAGCGGAATAAAAATAGTAGACCGTCTGTGCCAGCACCCGCGCCCAATTGACAGAATTGACGGTTCCGAGCGAATGCGTTGTTTTGAAGTCCAGATCGCCAAAGGTGGTCTTCATCATGTTTTGGCAATCGTCGAAGCTACCATCGACTGCGAGATTAAAAACATTATCGTCGAGCACGCTAGTCATCTGCTTTTCCTGCAATGGACTAGTGCGCCCCGCCGGATGCATAATAAAAATGTTAATATTCGGTTTACCGCGCACTCCATGGATCGCCGCACTACCGGTATCGCCACTGGTGGCGCCGAGAATATTTAACGTTCCGCCGCGTTGCTCCAAAATATATTCAAACAGATTACCAAGAAACTGAAGGGCCACATCTTTAAAAGCCAGCGTCGGCCCGTGGAACAACTCCAAGATTTGAAAGTCCCCAACCGTAACCGATGGTGTGATTTCGGGGGTAGCGAAAGTGGCATAACTATCCGTAATCAGCTCGGCCAAATCGGCGGGAGGAATATCCGTGGCGAACAGGCTAATGATTTCGAAGGCCAATTCTTGATAGGAGAGCTGCGCCCATTCTTCCAAATAGCCCTCCACATTGGGCAACGACTCTGGCAGCAACAACCCACCGTCCGGCGCCAGCCCCGTCATGACTGCATCCTGAAAACCGACGGGTTTCATCTGCCCGCGTGTACTGATATATTTCATGGGAGAAATCCTCTAGATCAAAATTAAAAGCGGATACTTAATCATGCACCGTCCAGGTGAAAGAATAAAATTGATTCCAACACGCTGGGTCGGTAGCTTGGGGCGCAGTCAAGCAAGAGGGATTTTATGAATACCACCGAACAAATCCACAAGACCGCCCGTGAACTTCAGCCGCTCTACGCCACATCGGGAGAGGATCTTCCCGATCGACCGCTCTGGGAACACCCAGAAATCAAACCGGTAATCGAGGCTCAGCGAGTGCTTTCCAATATCCTCTTCCCTAGAAAATACAACCCCGAACCAGATGACTTCAAAAATTTCTTCATCCAACAGCTCGAAAACGCGGCCACCCTCCTGATTCAGGAAACCCAAAAAGCCCTTCCCTTCCGCTGGAAAGGGGCGGCGGATCTACATGAAAAACGAGTCCCTATTGACGACATTGAAGCCACTGCGAAGAAAATCGTCAACCAATTCATCGCCACCCTTCCCTCCGTCCGCACTCTGCTCGTGGAGGATGTAAAAGCCGCCTACAACGGCGACCCGGCTGCACTCAGCTATGCCGAAGTCAAACTCGCTTACCCCGGACTCAAGGCCATCACCTCCCACCGCATCGCCCACGAACTCTACCAACTCGACGTTCCGCTCATTCCGCGCATGATGAGCGAAGCCACTCACTCACTCACCGGAATCGATATTCACCCCGGCGCCACCATCGGCAAAGGATTTTTCATTGATCACGGCACTGGCGTCGTTATTGGAGAAACCTGCCATATTGGAAACAACGTCAAGCTCTATCAAGGCGTCACCCTCGGCGCCAAAAGTTTCCCGCTCGACGCGCATGGCCGACCCATCAAACACATCCAACGCCACCCGACCGTGGAGGACAATGTGATCGTCTATTCCAACAGCACCATTCTCGGTGGCGACACCGTCATCGGGAAAGGAACGGTCGTAGCCGGTAACGTTTTTGTGATGGAAAGCACCCCGGCCAACAGCCTCGTCCCCCGCGCCGAAGGCGGCGTAGTTGTCCGAACCCGCGGAATTCCCACGCAAGGGGCGGGAATTTAGAGCCTCTACAACAGGGAAATTTAATCCAGAAGAAATAACCGCCGCCTGAGAGTTTATCCTCCAACTCAAAAATATTCACGGCATACGGGCGCGTTATCCTTTCTAAAGGGCATCAATGCTATACCAGCTCCCTAAAACTCTCAGGGAAACCCAATATCTAAGGTGAAATAGAACTCCGGATCGCCTCTAGACCGGAAATACTGGAAATACTGGAAATACTGGAAAATTTACCCTTAGAATGCTTGGTCAGCTCCATAAATCTTTCGATTTGACGAACCTGCCCAGCAGTCTCATTTAATTTGAGGCACCTCGTGGTATAAAACCTCTTTTTATAAAATTTAGCCAGTAGATCATGCGTTCGGAAAAGTCGGGTAAATCACGAACTTATTTCAATCTCTTTTACGGAATAACCTTCATCTAAGTCAGGATACTGAATATGAAAAAAAACGTACTTACATATATATATACATACGAAACCCCCTCCACTGCAACACTTAGAATATGCCCCACAAAATAGTTCTTCTTTTTCAATAGATCTATGCGTAAGTTACACATATTTTTATACTAGAATATTTTTATAATATGAAAAATAAAAAACATTTACTTATGCTGGTCGACGATCATCCAATTATCCACGCTGGTCTCCGCACACTCCTCTCCTCCGAAACCGGACTTTCTATCACTTATTCGGCAAACTCCGCGAAAGAGGCCATGGCTATTCTGGAGACCACCCAACCCTGTCTTTTGATTCTCGACCTCTCTCTCGGCGACTCCGATGGGTGCTATCTCATCCAGAATATTCACCAACGCTATCCAAAACTGTGCATTCTTGTCTACTCCATGTCGGAAGAGCGTATCTTTGGGGAGCGGGCGGCTCAGGCTGGTGCCCGAGGCTATGTCATGAAATCCTCCAACCCGTCTATATTCAAAGAGGCTATCTACACCTTACTCGATGGTGGACTCTTCTTTTCTGACTCTATTATGCAGCGGGTTTTTTCCAAGGATAGCGGCAGTATCCACCCAACAAAAAGCACTCTCGATGACCTCTCTAACCGCGAAATCGATGTGTTCAAACTTATTGGCGAAGGCCTAGACACCGTTCATATCGGAAAGAAATTCAACATCAGCAAAAATACGGTCGACACCCACCGCATCAATATTAAAAAGAAGCTCGGCCTCTCGAACGGAAAAGCTCTCGACCGTATGGCCTACGAAATCATCATTCAGGGTAAGTTACCGAAGAAATAGAGACTTTAGATGGTATAGATACGGAGAATAAAACCGAGGATTTAGCCACCAAAAAACACGAAGTGATTCCACTGTCATCCCATAGCATTTAAATAAAAGGCTGGCATGTGCCGTCTAAATCCTCCACTCGGAGGGTATGAAAAAAAACAAAGACAAAAACACAAACCAGCCGGACATCGGTACACAACCTTGAAGCGATTGTGCAATCTGATTCCTGGACACATGGTATCGACCCTTGCAAAGAAGCATGGGGTCGAAGCTCAAAGCCGAACCTTCACCCCGTGGAGCCATGCGCCAAAACCTAACTTAACCCGTGGTCTGAAATCCCTGGGCCACTTCTGACAATTATTATACCCCGAAAAAAAAACCGTTCTATGCGGCCACTTCCGATTAGGGCACCTGTCCTTATTTATCCTGATGGCAATAGAGACACAATTCGGAGCTGGCCATTGATTTGCGAAGCAGGCTGGGTAGGCCGAGGTCGTTGTGGACATCGTGGCAGGAAGCGCATTCCACATAGCCGTCGAAGAAGGGCACTTCGTTATTGAAACCCCATGGGCTTTGTATATGGCATTTTGTGCAGTCGCTGGTGGAGGGGTTGATGGTTTGATGCTGCCATTGCATGCTGATGGGATGCTCATGGCTTAGGTCGGTTCCGAGCAGAGCCGACCCTGTTATCAGGGTGGAGCCGCTCGCCCCTCCAAATGAATCGATGGCCACGGTGCCATCGTGGCACGAGAGGCAGAGCATCGAGACGGGGCGGGGCTGCCCGACCGGAACGTCCATGGTTGGGCTGTCGTAGAGGGTGAAGATGGCCTCGGTGGTTTGGTGGTTCCAGAGTGGGGTGCCGCCCCCTTCCGCATTGTGCGGGGGGTGGCAGGGCAGGCAGATTTTTCCACCAGACCAACCTTGTGTGCTAAAGTCGTGCGCCGACCCACTGATCCCAGCCAGCACCGCTCCGGCGATCCCCGCCGCCACCAGCGCCAACCCTGTTCCCCATTGTATTTTCGTGTTCATTGTCTTCCTCCTTTGCGTTTGTTTTTTCGAGAGTCTGGTTCGGTCCGGTCTGGACGAATACGGTTGCGGTCGGACGGCCCTTCGCGCCCGGAGAGGAACGTCCATTTAACGGGATACTCTTCGGGGTCGAATATGACGAAGTAGAAGTGCCAGATCACAATGGCGGCACAGGCGAGGATCGCTTCGTAGTAGTGGATGGCGATGCAGACATCGAAGAACCATTTCGGGAAACGGGCGAGCGTCCACTCCTCGTAGGTCATGAGAGCACCGGTGAGCACCATGATGACGGAGCCCCAGACGAGGGCCCAGTATTCCGCCTTTTCGATATAGCTGTAGTGCTCGAAGCGGGCGCGTTCCTTGCGCAGGCCGAGATAGAAGGCGAACATCTGCCCAGCGTGGACGAAGTCGGACCAGCGGGGAGCTAGCTGCTGGATCTGCCAGCGGCCGCGCTTGGTGAATATGACGTAGCCGAGGTGATAGATGCTCAATACGATGAAGGTGATCGCCATGAAGCGGTGCCCATAGCCGCGCCAGTCGGTTTGGCCAACAAACGGCCGAGCCCACCATGCATCGGGGTTGACCAAGACGAAGCCGGTATAGCCCAAGGCGATGCACGAAACGGCAAGGATGGCGTGCTGGATCCGTTCATTGACGGACATCCGTTGCGATACTCCGGCTTCTTTCAGTTCTTTGAAATGCTCGTGTAGTTTGCGGAAAAGATCGAGTGCGTTATGCACCAGCATGCCGCCCAGCACGATCAGGAAGAGCCAAATATATATCTGCCGAACGACCGAGCTGGCATTCTTTTCCATTCCGGGCCGAGTGCCGGAATGGATCTGCCCCTGAACCACGAGGTCGGTTACACCGGCGTGGCAGACGCTACAGGTTTTTCTGAGGTTTTCGGGGTGAATGGAGGATCGTGAGTCCTTGGACGGCAGGATGTCGTGCTTCCCGTGGCAGGAGGAGCAGTTGGCGGCGGTGACGGAACCGAGGCGCATGGAGAGGCCGTGGTAGCTTTTCATGTAGGTTTCGACGGCGAACTTGGGTAGGCGGTATTTGGTGATGATGCGCTCGGCGGCATGGCAGGCGGCGCAGGTGGCGGAGATGTGCGCGGGCGAGACCGAGGAGCCGGACGAGGCTGCTGCGGAGATCGTGTGCTCGCCGTGGCAGTCGGTGCAGGTGGGCGCGTCCTTGATGCCCTCGGTAACGGCTTTCCCGTGGATGCTGCGGGAGTAGGTTTGGGCAATGTTTTCATGGCACTTTCCACAGGTGCTGGGAATGTTCTGCCAAAAGAGTTTGGATTTTGGATTGGTTGACTTCAGAAGGTTGTGCGAACCGTGGCAGTCGGTGCAGGTTGCGGCAGATGATCCGGATTCTTGGTTGGCTATGCTATGGACGCTCCGTTCGTAGCTGTCGATCGGGGCAAGCTGATGCAGGCCGAATTTTTTCATCTGCTCCACATCGCCGTGGCATTGGGCGCACGTATGGGAAATATTGTTCCGGTTGACGGGGGATTCGGGGTGTTTGACCGTCACAATGTGGTGGGCATTTCCGTGGCAGTCCTTGCACGTCGCCGCTTGGTCGCGACCTTGGCGCAGGGCTTGGCCGTGGGAGCTTTGCAGGTAGATTTCCGACTCCAAATCGTGGCAGTCGGCACAATCGACCTTCTTCAGCGGCGTGCCGTGCTCGGCCTCTTTAATGTCGTTATGGCAACTGGTGCACTGGTTGTCGGCATGAACGGATTTGGAAAACAAGGCTCCATCCACAAAGGGATCTGCATCCTCTTTGCCATGGCATTCCAAACAGGCCGAGTTTTCAATATCGGCGGACGCCGATTCGGCAGATAGCCAAAAAAGGGCAAGAATCAGCCATAGTCGGCTAATGGGTTTACATAACGGGGAGACCTTCATGGCACTCATCGCAGCGGGATTCTTTCCATTCTTCATCGATGTCTTCGGGATGTTGGAAGGGCAGGCCACCGGTGTTTATGCTGGTGACGCTACGGCCCGGTCCTTGGGCGATGATCGTGTGGCAGGAGTCGCAGTCGCGCGAGATAACCTGACCCTGTTCGCTCCGGTGGTCATCGTTGTGGCAACGGAAGCACCCGGGGGTGATCATGTGGCCAATGTGGTCGGGGTATTCCTTCCAACTGACCTTCATTTCGGGGAACATGTTTCGGCTGTAGATCTGCTGAATGGCGGCGATGGCCTCTTCGACGACGGCTCCGCCTTCGGGATAGGCCTCGGCTAGCAAGTTCTCAATGGATTCGAGGGCCTCTTCTTCGGTTTCATATTCACCCATTAGTGCCGCGATGCCGTTGAGCTTGATTTCAGGCATATCGGGATTGAGTAGGCCGTGGGTGAGCGCTTCGTTGAGGGCGCGCTCAGGCGAGCGGAATTGATGGGCCGGGCGGTTATGGCAATCAATGCAGTCCATGGTGCGGATTTCGGAAGTGGCAATTTCCTCAGGAGTCAGAGGGTTGTTCTCGTCTTGGAAGATGGTTTGGCGGCCCTCGGCATCGGTTACGCGCACCCAGGGGATCTCCATCCGTTTTTCATCGCGGGCAATGTATTCCACGGTGTTATCTTCCGCTACGTGCCAGTGAATGCCCTTGGCGGATCCTTGGCTACTTCCGCCGCACCCGACATTGATCAGCATCTGGATGGTCCACGGGCTATTGGTCTCGTCGGCGCGGAAGTAGGTGCGCGTCATTTCAGTTGCACCCACGAATTTGGCGGGCCAGTGGCAGGTGTAGCAGGTTTCCTTGGCGGGGCGCAGGTTATGCACCGGCGCGGGGATGGGGCGGCTGTATTTGTTGAACAGGGAGGAGTAGACTTGATAGAGACCGTTGACCTTCGACTTTACGAAAAAGTCGGCTCCGGGCCCGATGTGACACTTGGTGCATCCGGCATTCGCGTGGGGTGAATTCTGGTAGGCGGTGTATTCGGGCTTCATTACATTGTGGCAGGTCTTGCCACAAAACTCGACCGACTCGGTGAAGTGGTAGGCGCGATAGCCGCCGACTACGCTGATCCCAATGAACAGAAGCGTGACCACCACGACCACCACAAATGAAATAAATTGCCGCTTCTCGTTGAGGTTAATCACCGGCAGGTTGTCCTCCTTCCCCGAGGAGCTATTTCTACGCCGTTTTTTCTCGATGACCACACCTAAAAGAATAAGGAACAATCCGCCCGCGAGGATGACCGGAATAACCATATAGGTGAAGATCCCCGTGTAAGGATTCTCGAAGTGACTCTGCACATCGATGGCGATGAGGGTCGCCCCCGCCAGAAATCCAATTGCGGCAAGGATCATGCCGCAGAGGCTAATCATATTATGGGACAGGCTTGTATGATTCAGTTTATTTTTCACGACTTTCCTTTATGCGTTAGTGCAGGGACTAAATACGTCATTCCCACCAGATATGAATCGGATGGTAAATATGATCAAGCACAAATAATTGAGCGGGCTTTTTTATATAAAATCCTATTTATGAGAAAGTTAAGAAACAGGTAGACGCCCTACGTAGTTCGTGCATTTAATAGCGGCAAATACAAACGAGGTCGTTACGCAACAAAGGAGATGAGGATGAAACAAATGGTTCGAGGTTCTATGAGTTGGTGCAAGATGCTGATCGGGTTATTTATAGTAACGATGGCGGTGAATTCCGCTCAGGCAGAAGGGGATCCCGCTAAGCTGACCAGTTTTAAGAAATGCGTGATGTGCCACAAGAAGGCTGACAAAGGCGACCAATACGGAGTTTGGCAAAAAATGGTGCACGCCAAAGCCTATGAACTGTTGGGTACCGAGGAAGCCAAGGCCGTCGGCGCGAAGCTCGGTATCGACGATCCGCAACGTAGCGGCCAGTGCCTCAAATGCCACTCCACGGCCTACTTCTTCACCGAAACCCTGCAGACGGAAGTTCTGGCGGTTGAAAACGGGGTGTCTTGCCAGTCCTGCCACGGCCCCGGCGCCGACTACAAGAAAAAGTCGATCATGCAAAACCGCGAAGAGGCGATTGCCAACGGCATGGTTTATCCCGCCAAGGAAAAAAGCTGCACGCTGTGCCATAACGACACCGGCCCGACGTGGGATCCCAAGCGCTACACATTGCCCAATGGAGAAACCACCGGGTTTGATGTAACGCAGGCCTACGAGAAGATCAAACACGAGCGCCCTGCGAAATAACACGATGGATTCCCCCATGAGCCGCTCTTCACAGCACAAGATCGAATCCCGCTTTTTTGTGGCGGGCGTGAACTATCGCACCGCTCCGGTGGAAATTCGCGAACGCATGTCGGTAGCCCATCCGGATCGGCTCGAAGTCAGCCGCTTGTTGCAATTAAAAGCGGGCTTGTCGGAAGTGGTGGTGCTTTGGACCTGCAACCGGGTCGAAATCTACGGCACGACGTTACGCGATGCCGAAGTGGATGTGGCCTCCATGTTTGAGTGCCTTGCCCGCGAAACCCCCAATCTGGCGAGCCATACCTACTGCCACTGCGGGAACGATGCGGTCAAGCATCTGTTCAAAGTGGCCAGCGGGATCGACTCTATGGTGATGGGAGAAACTCAGATTACCGGTCAGGTGCGCGATGCCTACGAAGCGGCTCAGGAGGCTAAACTCGTCGGCAAGGTGCTCAACAGTGTTTTTCAAAAAGCCTTGCGTACCGCCAAGCGGATTCGCACGCAAACCTCCATGGGATGTGGCGCCCGCTCCGTCGGCGGGGTGGCTGTGGCTCATGCCCGCAATGCGCTGGGGGAAAAAGGGCTTCGGCAACATTCCGTGCTCATGATCGGCGCGGGCGAAATGGCCGCCTGCTGCCTGCGGCATCTACAGAAAAAAGGAGCCTGCTCCGTGGTGGTGGCCAACCGTTCGCTAGAGCGTGCCCGCAAATTGGCTGCTGAATTCAATGGGAAAGCCATTCCATTAGATGAACTCTACACGGCCATGGCCGAGGTCGATATCGTGATTAGCTCCACCGGAAGCCCCGCGATCATCGTGGATCGCCAGCGGCTAGAACCCGTTATGCAGACCCGAAAAACGCGCCCGCTGGTCATGATCGACATTGCGGTGCCGCGCGATATCGATCCCGGTGTTGCCGAAATCAAAGGGGTGCACCTGCACGATATCGACCGGCTCGAATCCACGGTGCGGCAAACCCTCGGGCAATGGGAGCAAGACTTGGAAACGTGCGAGCAAATCATGGAACAGGAAATCGAGGCTCTGGCTCGGCAGTTCAAGAACCGGCATGCGGCGCACAACAGAAGCCACCACGCCGCAAACGTTGCACAGGCCGTATAAAAGAAATTCGTAGGGATGGATCGGTATCCATCAGAGTAGAAGGTAACATTAAGTAGGAGGTTAGACATGAATGGAAAACGATTCAAAATCTTGCTGATTGCCGTAGGCTTGGGTGCGGGATGGAGCGCAAATGCGCAGAACATCGCGGGTTCAGCACACGACTTTTCAGGCGAGGCATGGAACGGAAGCGGAGAAATCTGTTTGCCGTGCCATACCCCACACAATGCCTTGAGCACGCTGGTTCCCTTGTGGAACCACGACACAAGCGCAAGTACATTCACGCTGTATTCCAGCGTGACCTTGGATGCGACCGTTGGACAACCCAGCGCCGCTTCTTTGGCCTGTCTCAGTTGCCACGATGGAACCGTGGCGCTCGATTCGTTCGGAGGAAACACCGGAAACGTGTTCATTGGTGGGGGGGACAACCTCGGCACCGACCTGAGCAACGACCATCCGGTATCGTTCACCTACGATGCCGCGCTGGCCACGTTAGACGGCGGTCTGCACGACCCGAGCACCGTCAATTCGGGGCTGGGCGGGACGATCGACGCCGATCTGTTGCTGGGAGCCAAGATGGAGTGCGCATCGTGTCATGATGTCCACAACTCTTCGGGGCTCGCGGGATTACTTCGCATTGATAACGCGGCAAGCGCGCTCTGTCTCACCTGCCACGACAAGTAGAGTGCTGTCGGCGGGTTGCGTGGGCTAAAGCCGACGCAACCTCTACGGCATTTTGAACGATCCATCTCGAGCACCTTTTCATCGTGGAAAGGGTGCTCGTTTTATATAAAATGTTCCCCCTCGGGAAGCTCACGTTCATAAATGAGGTATCCTTGTGAAAGTAGATAAAACAACCTTTTTCATGCTCGTCTGCGGCGGCCTCTTGCTTGCGGTCGGGTGCAGTACAACCCCAAAAAAAAATACGAACGCGATTTTCTACCCCCCGCCACCGGCTCAGCCTCGGCTCCAATATCTGACCCACTTTTCGGTGCCCACCGACCTTGAAACCCCAAGGAGTGCCTTCCAAAAATTCTTATTGGGAGAAGACCCCGCCCAACGCCCCGAAGTCGTGAAACCCTATGGTATGGCTGTCCAAGGAGCCAAACTCTATATTTGCGACACGATCACCGCACAAGTACATATTCTAGATTTCGAAAAACAGATCTGGGAATACTTCCGCCCCAGCAACACCGGCAAACTCGGAAAACCCATCAACATCGCCGTGGATGCGGATCTGTTTCGCTATGTGGCCGACCCCAAGCGCGGCGAAGTGGTGGTCTACACGCCCAACGGCCTCTTTCTGGCCGGCATTGGTCGGGAGGAAAACATGAAACCGGTCGGGGTGGTGGTTTCCACCAACCGAATCTACATCGCCGATCTCGCCCATAGAGTGGTGCAAGTGGTCGATAAAGCCACGCGCAACCCCCTTTTTACCATCCCCCTCAATCCGGAGAACGCAGAAGAAAAACTCTTTTCACCCACTAATTTGGCGTTGGATTCCCAAGGGCGAATCTATGTTTCCGACACGGGAGCCTTCCGTGTTCAGCAATACGACTCCGAAGGAAATTCCCTCCAAACTTTTGGTGAACATGGCGACTCCGCGGGTCAGTTTGCGCGGAACAAAGGCATCGCGGTCGACCGAGACGGCAATCTCTACGTAGTGGATGCCGCCAGTCAAGCCGTCCAGATTTTTAATTCAAAAGGCGAACTTCTGCTCTTTTTTGGAGAGCCGGGAGCCTGCGATGTTCCCTTGGTTTTGCCTGCCGATGTGGTGATTGACTACAACA
>JAJRRI010000109.1 GCA_024279685.1 Verrucomicrobiota bacterium
ACTTTTTTATTCCCGCCGTAAACGCTGGAACTAGAGGCATAAACAAGACGAGGAATCTCGTGTTGGCGACAGCACTCGAGCACGTTGAGATGTCCTGCTAAATTGGCCTGCTGATAGGCAAAGGGATTTTGAATGGAATAACGAACGCCGGCCTGGGCGGCTAAATGGCAAACCCGATCAAATCGATTTTCTTTAAAAAGCGCCGACATCGCGTCGAAGTTGAATAAATCAATTCGATGGCCCACGTACCCTGCGCAGGCTTCCAAGCGGGCATGGCGAGCCTCTTTAAGCGCTATGGGATAGTAGTCGTTAAAATTATCGATGCCCACAACCTCATGCCCCTCTTCGAGTAGGGCGAGTGCAACGTACGAACCAATGAAGCCTGCCGCTCCGGTTACTAAAATTTTCAAAGGGCCTCCTTATTTTTCACTTTAAAACGATGCTCCGCGACCTTTAGATCGATCATATATTCATACATAGAGCGCATGATGGAATAACGAAACCCGGGAAGCCCATCCAGCAAACCGAGCCGAAAAAAGTAGAGATAGCCAAACATTAAAAGGGGCCGCCCCGGCATACGGTAGGCCAGGGTTTTGAGTGCACGGCGCTTCACGGCGGCATCCCTCGAGAACAGCTCAAAAAAATGAAACTCTTCCGTCACTTCTTCCAATAAGTCCTGGGCCTCCATATCTGAATACTTATTGTGGCGATCAAACCAATGCCCCACTCCGTGGGAAAATGGATAGTGGGTAATGTGCCCCTGCAAAAATCCCGTCTCGCCATCGACCACCGCCACTGGGTTTACGAGACGTTCGTAACGGATTTTTTCAGGGCGAAAGACGCGCGTGATCCAGGTGGGATAGATTTGCGAACGCTTCAACCACCGCCCCATGAAATAATCCTTACGCCGCACCTGAAAGGCCGAAAAGTTCTCGCTTGTTTCTTCAAGGACGAGCAGTTCATTACGCAAGGTGTCATCGCAGGTTTCGTCGGCATCGGTATAATAGACCCACGGATGTTTATACTTAATATTTTCCACACCCCAATTTTGATGCGCCGACCAATTATCAAATTTACGCTGAATCACCCGGGCACCCAGCTTTTCGGCCAGCTCCACGGTACGGTCGTCGCTAAAGGAGTCAAACACCACAATATCGTCCGACCACGATACCGATTCAATACAACGCTCGATATTGCTCTCTTCATTTTTAGTTAAAATGAGAATAGAAACCATGTTATTTTAACTCCCGTTTTTTAATGAGGCGTGCCGGATTTCCAGCCACCACGGTCCAAGGGTCAACGTCTTTAACCACCACAGCGCGCGCGCCGACCACAGCACCTTCACCCACTATTTTATTCGGGCCCACAAAAGCATCGGCACAAATCCACACTTGATCCCCAATCGAAATAGGCGGAGTGAGTAACGGCAAGGTGGAGTCCGAATAATCATGCGAGCCCGCGCAAAGGTGCGCACGCTGCGAGACGGTGGCCTTTTTTCCAATCACAATTTTTCCGAGGTTATAGATATAGGCATGCTCGCCAATGGCCGACCAGTCTCCTATTTCCAAATTCCACGGGAAATAAATCGTGGCCGTATTAGCAATGTTCACTTGCTTTCCGACCTTCGCACCAAAGCAGCGAAGAAGAACCCTTCGAGGCGCATAGCACGGACGAGGCACGAGGCGAAATAATACCCCGCCCACTCCCCAAGCTAATCGCATGAGCTGCACTCGGAGTGGATATTTTCGCTCGGCGCGATTTTCTGCTATATCAAGGTCTTCCATTCGGTCCTTAAAACTCCATACAATCCGGTGGGTTTTTACCCGTCAAACACCATGCATAAACCCGCCGCATCTGTTCAGCAATCCTAGGCCAGGTAAAATTTTCTTCAACCAATTTTCGCCCGCGAGATCCCATCTCCATGCGCTCGTTGTCCGTCAACGCTATCAATTGTTTAATCCCCTGAAAAATAGCGTCCGCTCGCGGCTCAATCCGAATGGCCGCCTGCGCAGCGAATCCCGCTGGAATATTACAAAAATCCGTCATCACGACCGGCAAGTGGAACGACCATGCTTCAAGCACCGACATCGGTAATCCTTCCGAAAAGGAGGGTAGAACGAAGGCATCGACGCTCCGGAGGAGCTCTTCTTTTTCCGCACCATACTTGGAACCGACAAACGAGACGGCCTCGCCTAAACCCAACTCGACCACCTGTGCTTTCAGCCCTGCTTCATGCCCTCCGTCGTCCCAACCGGCAATAATCAAGTGCCACTCTTTGGAAACTCCCACCCAGGCTTTCAGTAGTTCGGATATCCCTTTTTTAGGATGAATACGCCCGAGAAAAAGCAGTTGTTTTTTGCATCCCTTAGGTTTTTCTATTCGCGTATTCAGCTCGGGAAGCTCAACGCCGTTGGGAATAAGAGCCACCGGATTTTTAAGCCCATACGCACGAATCGACTCCACCTCGGAACGGCACAAGGCATGAATGCAAGTGGCCTTTTCTAAGGCTTTCCGAGCGAACAATTTTTCAACCAGCCGTTTTTTCCACGCCGCATTTTTCACGGCCCACGGATCGAGCATGCCGCGCGGAGAGACGATCAACGGCACCCTACTGCGGGACTGGCACTGCATTGCCACCCACTGATTATCCATCCAAATTCCGTGCACATGGATTAGATCATCAGGGAAAATTGCTAACCTTTTCCGGAGCTCTGGCGAGGTTTGCATCGGGCCGAACGCTGAATATAGTTTGACCGGAAGGGGCTCCCAAACCCCAAGATCCTCCTGCGAGTATTCATCGATTGGACTATAAATAGTGAGTTGGCACCCTTGCGAAACCAACGCCTTCGAAAGCCAGCGTACCGAATAAAACAAGCCTCCTGCCTTACGAGAACTCGTGGTTAATACAGCAACGTTCA
>JAJRRI010000110.1 GCA_024279685.1 Verrucomicrobiota bacterium
ACAATCCTACAGATATTGAGTGTGTCCGTTTTCGAAAAAATGCCCCTTTTACAGGCGTTTCAGGATGGAGAATGCAGGATCAATGGAAGCGACTTATGCAACCAGTTGCAGTTGTTCGACTAATACTGGGACACTAGTGATAAAATATAATGATCAAAAAACTGATCATACTAGCGATAATCCCCGGGCCACTTCTCTTTAAAACCAAACCTTTGGGGTTATTTCGCTTGAAGATTTAGGGTGCAGCAAACATTATTTCAAAATGAGTTTCGTTTTCAAATCATACCCATCACACCCTTGGATTGCTGGATGGACTTTCGAGTCGCGCGGATGCGGGACAATCTTCCGCGAGAAAAATGCGGGGTATTTTTTTCAAGCACTCGAAACCGTCGGCCGCATTGCGCCCAATCTTGAATCGCCGGAGTGGGCGCTTCAAATTCCTATCCCGCAAAATAGCCAAATCAATATTCTGTTCAATGGGTTTTGCGGGCATCTTGATCAAAAGAAACGCACGTATAGCGCCGAAGTTGTGGTGCCGGAAGCGGGCGTGCTCTGGGGTCGGGTTTCCAATATTCCCGAGCCAGTTCTCCTGACCGATGAAGCGCTAGTGGAAATCGACGGATTCCAATGGCTGGAGAGCGATACCTCCCCCGCCCTGCTCGCTCTCCGTGGCGACCATTTTTGCCTCGTGGCCAAATCGCGTATCTTTACCAATGCCGTCGCCTTGGCGGAAAGCTATTTGAACCAGAATCTAGAGACCACATTAACCGGCGAGCTTCAGCGCCGCGCCGGAGCCGCTCAATTCTTTGAACAGATGAACCACCACGATGCACTAGCCGTCATTAGTATCGAATGCATGATGCGGGCGCTACGCTTGGCGGAAGGAACGATCCCCGGCTTATGGAGCCAATCGTCCTCCACGGACAAACCGCAATTCAATATTAACGAACTCTATCCACTCGCTCTGGCTTGGCGGCATATCGATATGGCCACGGCGGAGGCTCTGGTGTGTAGCGCCCTCAAGTTGCAGGGTAGCTCTGGCACAATTCCAGTGGCTTACTCGCCACACGAAACTTTTTCTATACTGGAAGCACCCAAACCCCTGATCGTCAAGGCCGCCGAAAAAGTGTGGCAGATGCGCAAGGACCCTCTATTTGTGGCCGATATCCTCCAGCCACTACGGCGCCACTTGCAATGGCTGTTGCATCACTTTGATCCCAAACGGAGAGGCTTGCACTATTGGCAAAATCGCGATGAACCGTTCGACCCAGAAAACTATCAATCTGGCCGCGCTACCGCTGATCTAGCCACTCTACTACTGACCGAAATCGAGTCGATCAATCGACTTCGGCAGGCCTCGCCCGATGGAGCCGATCAGCCTCCGTGGTTTGAAAAAGAACGCGAGGTATTAGCGAACAACTTGCTAACCCAGTTCTGGAATGAAGAGGCCAATCAGTTTAGCAACACCTTCGTCCGAGAGCGGATCGAACCGATGCTCGGCTTCCCCGCCTTCGTGCCACTCCTTTGGGGCAAGCTCCCAACCCGTCAACAAAACCTGATGCTAGAACGAATTCGAGAATCTGGAACGCTACCGGGCGGGCTGAGTATTCTCTCTTGGCGAAAGTCTGCGCTCGATCACGACTCGTTTTCGCTCCTCCAACAATTACTCGTGCTTGAAACACTCAAAGTTGCTGACCCACATGGCACACTGATCCGCGATTTTTCACGGATCACCCTTCAAGGGTTCGTCGAGCGGCACACACTCTCCCTCAAAGAGCAGGGCACCCTATCCATCGATGCCGTTACGGCGGCCTATATCATGGGTCTGCAAGAGACCCACAATTATCGACACACGAGTAAAGGACGCCTCTCCGGATCCCTCACCCAGTTCTTCCGAAAAACCCGTATTGATACCTTCGAATTAAGCATAATCGCCGTCACCATCCTTGCTATTTTCACCGTTCGATTCATATACCAGCAACTTAGCCAGCCACCGCCGTACATCGCCCTCGAAACGCAACTTAATGACATCTACTCCCGTCCATCCGGAAAAAGAAATGTCGCCCCTGGACTGATGATCATTAAGCACTATCCAGAACAGGCTGCGCTGGCCCGGCTGATGACCGCAAACATCTTACTCCTGCAACAGCAGAACAAACTGGCCTCCACGCTGCTCCTTGATCTTCGAGAGCAATCCCCTGATAGCCCTGGCCCCATGATCGCACTGGGTCTAGCGTTTCAATTTCAGGGGAAATTTACGGAGGCCGAGGCTCAATATGCCGAATTTAGCTATCTATTCGACGAAATTTTTCCCGACGTGATAGCCCTTATTCAAGAGTATCGTTACCTCATGCAAGAAGGCTTCCGTACTCCCCCTAACTGGAAAAAAATCTATAGCTATCAGATTATGCATGAACTATAATTGTTTGTTATTCATCCCCACGTACAAAGGAAAAGCCTCATGAAAAAACTTCACCTCATCGCCTTAAGCGCCGCCGTACTGGTGTTCTCTACCGGCTGCTTCCGGCAGGAAATCCAAGTGGCCACATATTCCATCCCCGAAATGGGAACACCCGCCGCGGGCGCATATATTCAAAATAAAATAAAAAGTGTACCGGGAATCAAGGAAAGCTCCTTCAACCTTAAAAATCGCACCCTTACCGTCAACTATCAAAGTAGCACCATCCGCACCATGAACATTGAGGAGGCCATCGCTCTCGCCGGATTCTCCGTTAATGGTCGACCAGCAAACCCACACGCAAAACGTCCAGAAGGACTCAAATAAAAATGAAAATTTCAGCCTCCACGATCCCCCTCACCGAACAAAAAAAGAAGCCCTCATTATCTTCTTCCAAGGCTCAGAAAACCTACTCCCCGCCGGTCATTCTGCCCTTAAGAAACAGATTTCCGAATTCCTTAAAAATTCCGCCTTTAAAGGGCAAGCCGGTCAGGTGTCTATCCTCCCCTTCAAGGACAGGCAGCTCATCCTCACCGGACTGGGCGAAGCCAAAAATTTCTACAACGGATTGCTCGAACAAGCCGCCGGAGCGGCGGTACGTAGCGGATGTGCCGCGGGCATTAACACCTATGCCATAGATGCCCAAATCAAACTCAAAGGAGTATCCGAAGCCGACTACCAGCTCCTCGCTGGGCGCGGTGCCTGCTGGGGAACCTATACCTTCACCACGTTTAAATCCGATGCGAAGAAAACCCCCAAGACCACCCTCGTCTTTGCCGGTGTAGTGAAAGGCCGTACGGCCATTCAAACCGCCGAAAAGCAAGGAGCCTCCCTACTCTCTACCGCCGACCTTGCCAACTTACCGGGTAACGCCGCCCCGCCGGCCAAAATTGCCAGCTGGGCCAAAAAGATGGCTAAAGAAAATGGCCTCTCCTGCCAAATATTAGGCCCAGCTGAGCTGGCAAAGAAAGGGTGCGGCGGCATCCTCTCCGTCGCCGAAGGGAGCGCGCAGGATGCTAAGATGATTATTCTCAAGCACGCGGGAACCGACCCGAAGGCCAAGCCCATTGTGCTCGTCGGAAAAACAGTAACATTCGACTCGGGAGGAATCTCACTCAAGCCAGGTAAAGGGATGGACTGGATGCGCTACGACAAATGTGGCGGAATGGCCGTGCTCACGGCCATGCAAATGATCGCTCGAATGAACCTCAAAACACCCGTCGTCGGCATTCTCGGTGCAGCCGAAAACATGCCGGGATCCAAAGCCACCCGCCCCGGCGACATCATCAAAGCCTATAACGGAAAAACCATCGAAGTGCTCAATACCGATGCCGAAGGTCGTTTGATTCTGGCCGATGCCCTCGGCCTCGCCGCCGATCTCAAGCCCGCCGCCATCGTCGACCTCGCCACGCTCACGGGTGCTGTAATTGTGGCACTCGGTTCATCCGCCGCCGCCGTACTCGGCAACGATGACAGGCTGATCGGCAACCTGATTTCCGCCGGAGCAACTGCCGGCGAGCGACTCTGGCAACTCCCACTCTACACGGACTACACCAACGATATGAAATCCGACTTTGCCGACCTCGCCAACCTCAGCAAATCCGGAGGGGCCGGTACAGCAACCGCCGCCGCCTTCCTTCAAGAATTTGTCCCTGAAGGAATTCCGTGGGCGCACCTCGATATAGCAGGTATGGCTTGGTACCAATCGCCTAAACCACATCAGGCCGCCGGAGCCACCCTTTTCGGTGCTCGTCTACTCGCACAATGGGTCTCCGATCGCGATTAGCAATGGAAGCCGCAGCCATTTATTTTCTAGTGGGTCTACTCTGTCTATTGGGTTTTATTTTATCGTGCCTCTCGCTCTCAGGCACTTGGATCGTGCTCGTGGCCACTGCTGTGGCAGCATGGTTTAATGGGGCTGAGTTTCCAGGCGTAGCCACCCTCGTCTTTTTCCTAGTGCTCTGCATCGGGGTCGAAGTCCTCGAAGCATTCGCCGCATCGTGGGGCGTACAAAAACGCGGGGGTTCGAAGGCGGCCGGATGGGCGGCGCTCGGCGGAGGTTTTCTCGGCATGCTTCTGGGAAGCTTTATTCCCATACCGATTATTGGCAATCTGCTCGGCATGGTGGCCGGAAGTTGTGGCGGGGCCTTCTGGGTCGAGCATGCGCGGATGAAAAGGATTGAACACGCGGCGCATGTGGCCACCGGCGCAGTACTCGCCCGCCTCGGCGTCATCCTTCTCAAGATCAGCGCCACACTGGCTATGATTTTTATTCTAGCGGTTGGTTTTATTGTAAAGACAAAGGTCTAGCCGCATTCAGGAAAAATACAGGGCGCTGCAAGAAAATCTTTAAACTGCTCTAGTCCTTCAATGTCGCGAGCATCGAGTAAATAGTGGATCGTGTTGGAAAGATAGTTGGCCCATAAGGATTCCGAATGACCCAGTTCTCGGGCATAACGCGTAGCGATTTCTTCGATGGATTGAATGCCTGCCGCACAGGCTTTGTGGGCGATTTCGGTGACGACTTCAATCTCTTTAAAATCCTTCCGAACGGCCCATACCGCAAAAACGAACGGCAGGCCGGTCATCTCTTTCCAAGCTCCGGCGAGATCAATATCACCGGCCGGGGCGGGTTTAGAAAATAGCGCCCGATCGCCGATAACCACTTCGGCATTGGCCTCTTCGCCTTTGGCTGTTTCCACCGTGCAGCCAAAGTGTTTTTTGAGCACGAGTTCTGCAAGCGCATTAGAGGTGGCGGAAGCGGGGTCGCGCCGGATTGTTTTGATTTCCTGGGGGGGCACGTTGCACTTGAGCAGGACGCTCTTTACCGGACCGTCTGCTGCAACGCCGAGCCCTTCAATCATGGTCAGCTCGGGATGGCTAAAAAGATGGGCCACGGGGATCAACGCCACATCAGCCTTCCCCACATTCAGGTCGGCTACAAGGTTAGCGGGGTGATCGTTCATCACGCGCACGCGTGGGTCGATCTCTGTCAGTTTATCAACTAACGGAGCCGAGTTGCTGTACGGGGCTCCCGCAAAAATAAATTCGTTGTTTTCGATCATCAACCTGCGGCGGGTCGCACTCCTGAAAAAATTGAAACAGTTCCGAACGTCAATGGTTTGCATGCAACGTCCGTAAAACCAGCCTCATGAAACATATCCATCACGGATTGCGGCCGGGGGAAATCTTCGATGGAGTCGACGAGATATTTATACGCCGATCCGCCGCCAAGAAACTTCCCAATTAAGGGAACCAGTGGAGTGTAGAGCGTATATCCCAACCGGATGAGTGGATTGGCGGGATAGGTCGCCTCAAGGATGACCAGTTTTCCGCCCGGTTTAAGCACCCGCAGCATTTCCTCTAACGCCTTTTTCCGGCGCTCGATATTGCGAAAACAAAAGCCCGAAACAATGCCGTCGAAAATGGCGCCCTCCATCGGTAAATTCAATGCGTCGGCCGTCAAAAAAGATACCGCATCACCCACGTCCCGAACGGTGGCCTTAGCGCGGGCAATCTCCAGCATTTGCTCCGACGGGTCAATTCCATCAATCAGCACATTATGAGATTGATCCAGTATCTCAAAAACCAAATCGCCCGTTCCCGTACCGATGTCCAGATAACGACCCCCGCGAAAGGGGCAAAGTAAGTGGATGGTCTTCCGGCGCCATGCCTTGTCCATTCCCATCGAAATAGCACGGTTCGCCACATCGTAATTTTTAGCGATGCGATCAAACATTTTTCGATTTTCCTCAGCGGAAATTAGCGTGTCCCTTTCTTCAGTCATAAATTAATTCCGTAGTAATTATAGCCTGGGGCCATCCGCATCAAACCGCCGCGCTTTCCCGTGCATCTATACCTTCTCGTAGATCTCTTAACATACCTCTTCCTTTTTTGCCGCTCTGTTTTGGTAGCGTATTATATGAGGTTTAACGTATTTTTTCTCGGTAATTTATCTTTTATCTGCCCAAGTTTGTGGTGCGGTTTGCCCGAAGAGGGAGAGCACATGATCGACATAATAGCCTAGCATTTCAACGATCGAAACTTCGTTGGGATCGCATCCTTTCGCCATGTAGAATGGCGGGGAAATCGGCATGATTGTTCCGCCTGCCGTCGCAACACATACCGCGCTCTGTGCATTGAGTAAGGTCCACGGCGCTTCACGCACGCAGAGCACCAACTTGCGCCCTTCTTTTAATTGGCAATGCGCCGCCCGTGTCACGAGCGAGTCAGCAATCCCTGCTCCCACCTTCGCCAAGGTATTCGTCGAGCAGGGAAGAATGACCATGCCCGCCGTTGGAACCGAACCAGAGGCAATCGTTGCCGTCAGGTCTCCATCCTTCCAAACGGTATCGGCCAACGCTTCGAGCTCCTTGCAAGGCCCCGCCTCCTGCTCGTAGACCACGCGCCCCATCTTGCTGGCCACCAGCGTGACTGGCCACTGCGATTTTTCAATCAACAGCTTGGTCGCTAATGACCCCGATGCCCCCGTCATAGCCACAATCAAGTTCATTATCCTCTTCCTAATAAAACCACCAATGCACCCGCGATGCCGGCGATGGCGGAGATGGGGAAAAACCTAACATGCACCGGTATGGCCTGCAAGTAGCCCGCACTGAATGCGGTTGCTGAAATCACGAGAGCGATGAGCGACATCACCCCGCCCACAGAGGTCCATAATAGCACCAGGGCCGCGAACGAAATCAGATGTGTAATGGCCGCGACCCATTGCGCCCGCGAGGGTCCCAGCGAAGCCGGGATACTGCGCACGCCATTTTTCCGGTCGAAATCAATATCCATCAAGGCATAGATGATATCGAAACCGCTGATCCAGCCGAAGGTGAAAATTGCCAGCAACACCACCTCCGGCGAAAAAGACACCCTATTAGTGACCGCGATGAACGCGGCGAGGGGGGCCATCGCCAGCGCCACGCCAATTCCATAGTGGCACAGCGGCGTAAAGCGTTTGAGCAAGGAATACAGCGCCAATGGAATCAGTGGAATCAATGAAACTTTAAGCACCGTGGACCCTAGCAAGGCGCATCCTATAAAGTAGAGCGCCACGCCCACGAGCGCCACGCCCCATGCTTGCCCCAGCGACAATGTTCCGGTAGCAAGCTCACGATTTTGGGTACGAGGATTCTTTGCATCAATCTTTCGATCGAAAATCCGGTTTAGTGCCATCCCAAAAGTACGCGCACCGAGCCCAACAAGCGTAATCAAAAATAAGATTTTGAGCGATGGCATTCCCCCCGCCCCGAGCCATGCCCCAGCAAAAAGAAGCGGCAGGCTAAAGATCGTATGTTCCACTTTTATGAAAGAGCGTAGTTTTTGCATCAACGTAGGTAGCGCTTCTATCTTTGTTTCAGAAGAGTGGCCATCCCGTTCGGGCGCAACCAAGCTAGAAACTTCATCCACAACTCCGGCCACCGCCTCTGCGACGGTTTCGGAAACGGGAGCCATGTGTGTTTGAATATCCTCTTTTCCGTTTCCATCGCCAAAGTCGGTCACGCCCTTGATCAAAATACACGGAATATCGTGTGCCTCGCAGACGCGGGCGACGGCATAGCCCTCCATATCGACGAGCTCGCCATACGTAGAAAGTTCCTTTTTGCGGGCGGGGTCGAAAACCGCTTCATCGACCGTCACCAACCGTTTTAACCCGATGCCAATGCCCACGTTAACAGCGGCCTTCAGCTCCTCGGTGCTGACCATGGACACCCGATAAACCGCGCCCCGCTCGATCCGGTTAATGAGCGCGCCACAAACCCCAGCATTGATAACCGTGGTGATCTCATGCTTAGCGATCAGCTCTTCGGTGGCCACGCGTGCCGCCTCCATACCCATGCCACAAATTACAGTAACCACACCCTCTCGTTCGCCTTGGTCAAGAAAGGGCTGTGCCTCCCTTTCGGTGGCAAATATAATTCCAATCATTAAATCACTCCTGCGGCTTGCGCCAATTCACCCAATCTTAGGGACCCGTCCTATACATTAATATTTTTAATCTTCTGAAAGTCCGCGCATTCTCAGCCCGCTTTTCTCGAGGATTCAATCCGGTTTCAATCATGGGCGAAATTAGTTACCGATCCCATGCTTAAACGATCCTTTATCCAGCGCGTCCGTACCGCTGTCTTCCCACGTACAAACTAGGCAATCGCATATTTTGCGGGGGCACTTTTGATCAACTGTACCAAATTACCTTCGGTCAAAAAAAGGATTTTCAGGCCAGTCCTGACCAAACGTTCAACCTCCACCTCATCATGATTCGTTACATCCTCCTTCAGCCGCCCAATCTCTTCGTAAGGTGGAGCCATAAAATCTTCCTCAGCGTTAGCCTGCCTCTTCTTTCCCAAAGCAAAAAGCTCAGGGGCATTCGAGAGCAACTGTTTCTCCACCCTAGTCCAAAATGCGGAATTCCTGCGCTACCGCCGCGCCATAACTCACCAAAACAAAACCCATTCATCCAAGTAAATCGAATCGCCTCATATCAACCATTCGATCCGTATAAAAATATAAATTTTATCTTTTAAGTTAGTCGAACCGTGCACCTACACGGGCCAATAAACTGAACGCTCAGCGGAGCTGGCAGGATGGGCAAAAGTGGGTGCCGCGTTGAGCCACGACCGTTTTTTTGAGGGGGGTTTTACAGCGCTTGCACGGTTGTCCTCCACGGCCGTAGGCCTTTACCTCGGCCCGATGCCCGCCGGTCTCCCCTTCCACATCGCGATAATTGGTTTTTCCTTTTCCTAACGAGGTGCCCCGATTTTTTACCCCCACTCTCAGTACGTGCTTAATGGCCTTAAATAGATTTTTAAGTTCAGCATCATTCAACGTATTCGATACGCGTTCGGGGTGAATTTTGGATTCCCATAGGGCTTCATCCGCATAGATATTCCCCAACCCTGCCACGATGGCTTGATCGAGAATGAGGGGTTTTATTTTCCGCTGCCGCTTCCGAAGCGTTTCCGTAAAATAGGACAACGTGAATTTCCGTGTTAGCGCATCGGGACCGAGTTTCGATAGAATTACCTCTGGATCATCCACGAGCCGCCAGCGGCCAAATTTGCGG
Source organism: Verrucomicrobiota bacterium (assembly GCA_024279685.1). GTDB lineage: Bacteria > Verrucomicrobiota > Kiritimatiellia > Kiritimatiellales > Pontiellaceae > Pontiella. The sequence goes on from JAJRRI010000110.1 coordinate 9,531, forward strand.
GTGTCGCGATAGTATAATGAAAGTCCATCCGATAGCCTGAGGATTAGTCGATCATGCGCGCCCGGTTCCATCGAAAAACGGCCCGCCATCCGCAGGTGAATCATGAGGGTCTGTCCGGAGCTGAGCGAAAATAATATCCACTTTCCGACTCGCGAAATTTGAGTGATGGTGACTCCGCAAACTTGCTTCGAAAAGGTGGCTGCGGTTAAAGGAGCCACGGTCCGTTCCCAGTTCACCTGAGCCGAACCAATCTCCCGCCCCTCGATACCTCGTGCGCGCAACTGCCGCGCGATGGTTTCAACTTCCGGTAGTTCCGGCATCCAAAATCTCCATTTGAGTAAGACGTAGAGATAACACGCCTTGTGCATTTTCCAATCTTAATCGGATTGCATCTTAATGCGGCCGAGGTAATATCGACCCTCTATTAATTTAAACGGAGAATCCCCATGGATTGGAAAAAGTTGAGCACCCGCGTGTTGGATGGTGAACGCATCACGGAAACCGAAGCACTGGCTATTCTAGAGTCGCCCGACGACGAACTATTGGAGGTCCTGCAGGGTGCCTACCGCATCCGCAAAAAACACTTTGGCAACAAGGTATCTCTGCATCTACTCCGCAATGTTAAAAGCGGCAAGTGCCCGGAAGATTGCTCCTTCTGTTCGCAATCCACCTCCGCCATCAACGATGTCGAGCGCTACGACTTTCAAACCGTCGAGAGCATTGTAGATGGCGCCCAAGCGGCCGTCGACCGTAAGGCCAAACGGTACTGCGTCGTATCGAGTACCCGCGCGCCCGCCCCCAAGGAGCTTGAAACAATTTGTGAAGCCGCCCTCCAGATTAAGGAAAAACACCCAGGCCTTGAGATCTGTTCGTCGCTCGGGCTGCTGACCGAAGAGAAGGCCATTCGGCTGAAGGGGTCCGGCGTTGACCGCTTTAACCACAATCTCGAAACTTCCGAAAATTATTTTCCGGAAGTCGTCACCACCCACGATTTTGCCGAGCGCGTCGACACCGCCAAAATTGTTAAAAAGGTGGGGCTCGACCTCTGCTCCGGCGGGTTGTTCGGCATGGGCGAATCGCTGAAGGATCGCGTTGACCTCGCTTTTGCATTATCCGAACTCGAGGTCGATTCCGTGCCGCTCAACTTTCTCGATCCACGACCCGGAACTTCGTTCGAAGGCAAGCCTAACCCACTCAGCCCCAACGATTGTTTACGCGGCCTCGCCATGATTCGTTTTGTGATGCCTGCCACCGAAGTTCGTATCGCGGGCGGTCGCGAAACCACACTCCGCCACCTCCAACCGCTTGCACTCTATCCGGCTAACTCCATGTTCACCGCGGGCTATCTCACGACTGGCGGGCAGGATTTCGAAACCGACAAGCGCATGATTGAAGATGCCGGATTCGAAATCGAAGAGGCTTAATTTTCCGATGAGTTTTTGGACTACAATCGACCGGCCGATCATTGCGCTTGCGCCCATGGAAGATGTAACCGACACCGGCCTGCGTGAGCTTCTGCTTGGCCTTGCCGACCCGAGTGCACTGCACGTTGTTATGACCGAGTTTGTTTCAACCGACGGGCTGGTGCACAAGAAAGCACGTAAGCGGGTGATTCATCGCCTACGCGTGACTGATGAAGAACGCAAACTGCTGAAAGAAAAAGGTGTTAAAATCGTCGCCCAAATCTGGGGCAATACTCCGGAAAACTATGTACAGGTCATTAAAGAGATCGCCGAAGAAATGGAGTTCGATGGAATCGACATTAATATGGGCTGTCCGGTTCCCAAGGTCGTGAAACGCGGTTGTTGCTCCGGCTTGATCGGCAATCCCGAACTGGCAAAAGAAATTATCCTCGCCGCCAAAGAAGCCAGTACCCTTCCCGTCTCCGTCAAAACGCGTATCGGTCTCAAGAGCATCGCCACCGAAGAATGGATTGGGCAGGTTCTTGAAACCCAACCCGCGGCCCTCACGATCCACGGTCGAACGCAAAAACAGATGAGTCAGGGTCTGGCCAACTGGTCTGAAATCGCTAAGGCCGCACGCTTGCGCGACCAGCTTGGATTAAATATTCCCATCATCGGGAACGGCGATATTCAATCCATCGAAGAAGCCCGTACCAAAGTTAAAACTTTTGGGTTGGACGGCGCCATGATTGGTCGAGGCATTTTTGCCAATCCCTGGATGTTCATGGAAGAACAACGCGAACGTACCCCCGAGGAAAAACTAGAGTTACTTTGGAAGCATACCCAAATCTTTGACCGCGTGTGGGGCGATACGAAAAACTTCCATATCCTACGCCACTACTACTCCATCTATTCCAAAGGATTTCCCGGCGCCAGCGACCTCCGCGCCCGGCTCATGCAAACCGAGTGTATCGCGGATGTCCGAAAGCTTCTCGACACGCTATAGCGCAGCGAGCACCGCATTAAAGGTGGCACTTGGACGCATGGCCTGACTCGCTAGTTCTTCGTCGAGGCGATAGTACCCCCCAACATCCATCGCAACGCCTTGTGCCGAAATAAGCTCATCAACAATCGTGGCTTCGTTTGCACTCAACGCCTCCGCTAACGGTATAAAACGAGCTTTAAGTTCGGCATCTGCATCTTGCGCGGCGAGCGCCTGTGCCCAGTAAAGTGCGAGGTAGAAGTGGCTGCCGCGGTTGTCGAGTTCATTGACCTTGCGCGACGGCGACTTGTTTTCCGCAAGAAATTGAGTATTGGCCACATCCAACGTATCGGCCAAAACCTGAGCCTTTGGATGATCAAAGACGGTGGCGAGATGCTCAAGCGACACGCCGAGGGCCAGAAACTCCCCGAGAGAATCCCAACGAAGATGGTTTTCCTTTTCGAACTGTTGGACATGCTTCGGCGCAGAGCCGCCCGCGCCGGTTTCAAATAGCCCTCCCCCGTTCATCAGCGGAACGATAGAAAGCATCTTCGCGCTCGTGCCTAGCTCAAGAATGGGGAAGAGGTCGGTCAGGTAGTCGCGCAGGACGTTGCCGGTTACGGAGATTGTATCCTCTCCGGCCTTGGCGCGAGCCAATGTAAAGCGGGTGGCCGCCTTAGGTTCCATGATCTGAATATCCAGACCGTCCGTATCATGGTCCTTCAAATAAACATTCACCTTTTCGATGAGCTGTGCGTCGTGAGCACGGTTTGCATCGAGCCAGAAAATGGCTGGTGATCCCGTCGCACGAGCGCGGGTCACGGCCAACTTTACCCAGTCGCGGATCGGCGCATCCTTCACCTGGCAGGCCCGCCAGATGTCGCCTACTTCTACCGCATGTTCGATGAGTATATGGCCCGCGTTATCGACGATGCGAACGGTTCCCGCTGCGGGGATTTCGAAGGTCTTATCGTGCGAGCCATACTCCTCTGCCTTCTGGGCCATGAGCCCG
>JAJRRI010000111.1 GCA_024279685.1 Verrucomicrobiota bacterium
GTTGTCGCTATAGTAGCGAACCTGATCTGCGCGCCAACCGGTCAGTGTGAGGGTAATCCCCTCCACCTCAACCGGAATACCCGCCGCATTGACCCGCCGGATAATTTCATTCAGCAACGGCTTGGGCACGCCATAGACGCGGAGGAAAACAAACGCCAGCAGGAGGAACATCGCAAGAGCCGACAGCGCTCCAACCAAAACCCGGACGGTATGATAGGTCCCTTTTGTAAAGCGCCGGCTGAACTGCAAGAGGCTCATTGATCCGCGTTCGGAACGACCGGATCCGGCTCCACGATTAAATCGAAGGAGAGTATCTCCACAAAGGATTTCGAAAGAATAAAGACCACATCGCGCCCCTTTACCATCGCATAAAACCCTTCTACAGCCTCCTGCCCAATCAATAAAACTCGGCCCAACTGATTCGTGCCCGTCAGGCCTATCTGCAGTCGAATCGTCGGCTCTGCCAATCCATAAATAGCAAGATCCCGTGGATTATCGGCCACATAACTCGAGGTTGAAATCTCCACCAGCTCATCGAGCAACGCCCCGAGTATCGCTGGGTCAACTTGGGCTATAGCTTGAGTTTCCGCCGGAGCAAAGCTTCCGTCCGGCCGCCGCTCAACCACCTGTCGGGGCTGCTCGCCTTTCTCTACCGAGATCTTTTGAATCTCCTTTTTTTGGAGCGTCCACAACGTGCGGTTTTTATATTCAAGTCGATCTAGAATCGAGTCGGGGATCAGCGGAAGATTGATCTGACAGACGGTGGTTTCTCCGTTGCGCCGCATCAGTAGGCCATCCTTTTTTCCCAAGGTCGGTAAGATGTCGATCCGGTTGGTTTCGCCCAGCGCCTCCGAACCAAACAACAACGTCCACTCCACGGCCAACGTGGCATTGGTTTTATCGAATTCCGTAATGACCGCAGCATCCCAAAACTTCAACACTTTGCCGACCGCCCGCGCATCGGCCTTCCATGAAACCGGCGTGATAATCATCCATTGACCGCTCGCGTCCCGTGTTAATTCAATCTGTTCGGAACCGCGCGCCACCGAAAGATATGAAACGTCCTTCACCGGAAACGGAAGCATCCGAACATCGCGTAGCTCGTCCAACTTGATGTTCAGCAGGTCACGAACCTCGGCTTTCATGGTAAACACAGACGTATCATCCGCTCGGCGAGCGTAAATTTTCCCTGGCTGGTCGACAATATCGTCGCCAACCATCAACAGGCGCGAGGAGCCATCAGCTCCGCCGAGAGCCATCTGCCCCGCTCCGCCTTGCAACCCATAAACGGCGAAATCGGAAACATTTTCAGCAATGAACTCCTCGATCCGCAATCGGTACATTTTATCGAGCAAGCCTTCCACCGCCTGGGAGTCGGTCGAGGCGACGAGGGGTTGTTGAATTTGCCATCCCGCCTTAGGATCCTTCAGAATCTGCATAAACCCGCCGGAACCTCGGAGTTCAATACGACGAACCCCCGCCGTATTCCTAGAAAACAGCGTGCGATCGCGCAACCCATCGGACTCCGTTGGCACCACCTCTAGCAGTCGGGCAGGAATGGTGTAAATATCGGAGTTATCTCCCTGCTTAGCATAGAGCATTTCGCCTAACGGCGCCTTGCGCCCAATCAGCCACGTGTGTTGCCCCTTGTTATCAACCGCTGAAATACGTAGTGCCGAATCAGCCAAGCCATACTCTTCCGCATCTATCCCGCGCATTTTTAGATGCTCGGCGGTAATCGTGGTCCCCTTGCCAATGGAATTTAACCCGCCGATCATCTGATGAACGAGGGCAACATCAGCTCGGCCGAGCCCGCGCTCGGAGCCTCCGGTCATCCAGATTCCATTTTCCTTCACACAATTGACCACGAGGTTGGTGTATTCAAAGCGGATCGACTCGAGGGTTTCCGCATTGAGATCAAAAAGTTGGATTCGGCGGTATTCCTTCGACGGCACCTTGCGGCGCCATGTATCTTGAATAACGATATAGGTACCCAGGATGAGAGTACCGGCTAGTAAAATTAAAGTGGATCGACCTTTTGCCATATAAATTTCCTATTTCCGGCGGCGGAACCACACCAGCAATCCCATCACCCCGGCGAGAGCTGGAATGCCCGCAATGTTAATCCAAAATAAATTTACCAACTGTTTTTTAGTCAGGTTTAGTTTAATTTCTTCGATCGGTTTTGGAGCAATCGCCATCAGTTCTTCGCGGTTGAGCAGCCAATTAAGTGCGCTCATGAATAGATCTTGATCCCCGCCGGACAAGGCTCCATTTGAAATAAAATCCGAATCGCCGAACACCACCATACGCGATGGATGGATCTGTACGTCGAGCATCTTTTGGGTGGCTCCCCGCTCCACGGCCACCGCCAACGAGAACGGCCCCCGTAAATCACCCGAGTCTTCGTCATACTGGGCGGAGGATTCATCGACCTGGGTTTCGGACCAGCTTTCTTCCGAGGTTAAGGCCAGTTGTGTCACCGAGGGTCGATCCTCGGATCCGGCCGAAGGGTTCTCCAAAAACAAGGGTTCCACCGAGCGAGGCAAATGAAAGCGAGCGCCGGCATCGCCCATCCGCAGGGTGATGGGATGCTCGTAGTAGGAGCGGATATAGACATCGGAACCCTTAAGTGTATTTTTAGGATCAAGCACAAAGTCATTGCGTAGCGCAACACCCCAGCGGCGCATCATGGGTTCCAAGCCGGTCTCTTGCAGCGCGTCGAGCAACACCATGACGCGCCCACTACGGCTGAGATAATCCTCGATCATCTCGGCCTCGGCCGCGCGCATGAGTTTCGAGGGGCCCGCAATGATTAGGGCCGCGGCATCAGCCGGAATTTTCTTTTCTCCGGTAAGCAGTAACTCCTTAATCTCAAGGTTATCGCGAACGATAAGCGTTCCAATTTTCGAGTAGCCGGTAATCTGGTCAAAGTTGGATACACGCCGTTCGCCGTGGCCGACGAGGAAATAAACCGCCGGGGTTTCGCCTTGCACTAAGCCTTGAATCGCACTGGAAAAGGCCTGTTCGCCTTTAAAGGCCGACATAACGGGCTTTCGGCGGCCTTTAACCATCTGGTATCCGGCGAGGTCGGCTTCTGCGACCACCTTGCTCTTGCCTCCAAGATCAAATACCACCACTTGAGCTTCGGTCAGCCCATATTTCTTAGCCAACTTTTCGGTGAGAGCCAAATCGCGGGCGGGATCGACCCACTAGACATGGATGTTCCGTGATTGGTATTGGTATTCCTCCATCAAGTTTTCTATATCGGAATAGAGCAGATGCTCCTCCTGAAAAAAGACCGTGATTTCAACGCGCTGCTCCAGCTCGGAGAGCAGGGCGATCGTTTTGTCGGACAACGCATAATACTGCCGGTCACTCCAGTCCCAACGCGTTGCGTTGCTGAGCGCAATGTAGTTGACCAGTTGCACGATCACAAAGGCGAGTAGCACGGCGGCGACTAGATTCAAGTTGGATAAAATTCGTTTCATTCGGAAGCTTTTCCTGTTTAGACGGGCGGGTTGGTGTGCATCAGGCTCGCTTGGATTCAATGACCTTCACGGCGGAAAATAGGAAGAACACGGTGTAGGAGAGATAGAGCACCATCGTTCGGCTATCCACCATACCGCGAGAAAAATCGAGGAGGTGAGCATAGGGTGAAAGGTACTGCCCGACAATGCGCACCGATGGATTCACCGAGGTATACGCCATGAAAAGGGTCGCGAAAAAGAAGATAGAGAGGAGCGCAAACCCGGAGATGGCCGCCACAATTTGATTCGAGGTCAAACTCGACATCAGCAACCCGAGCGACAGGTACAATCCGCCCACCAACATGACGCCCAGAAATCCCGCACGCATGGCGCCAAAGTCAGGAAATTGAGCAACTTCTGCTGGCCCAAGATGTTGCTGGATGGCCGCATAGATCACCACCGGCAACCAGAGTACGATATAAAACACCACCGCCCCGAAAAATTTGGCTAGCACCAATTCGACTGCCGTCAGCGGGGTGGTTAGCAACGATTCCAGCGTTCCCAGCTTACGCTCCTCCGCAAACAGCCGCATCGTAACCAGCGGCACCACCACCAATAGGCTAAAAATGATCAGGCCGCCAAACGTCTGCTGCGTCGCCATCGTCAGCGATTCGCCATCCGCCAACTGAACCAATAACCACCAAAAATTCAAACCGGTCAAGACCCAGAAAAAAAATAGAACCACAAAAGCAATGGGCGAAAGGAAGCAGGTGCAAAGCTCCTTCTTAAAGAGGCTTAGAAAGGGATTCATCGGGGTTCCTTTGTGTTGCGAGTCAGTTGGACAAACGTGTCCTCCAGCGAATGCTCTCGTTCGGACAGCTCCCTCAGGGGCCAACCTTCCGTCACCGCAAGATTGAATAATTCCACGCGCATCTCCGATGAGTCGGCTTCGAGCTCCAGCCAAACCCAGCCGTCTTCCAGCTCGTTTGACGAACGCACATCCACCCCCTCAATTGCACCAATCTTAGCCCTCGCCTCCGGCTGGCTGGCCGCAATCTCCATTTCGATCACCGTGCAACCCTGTAATTTTTGGTGGAGATTTGCCTCCGTATCCGCCGCAACGATTCTTCCTTCATTAAGGATCAGAATGCGCTCACAAACCGCTTCGACCTCAGGAAGAATATGGGTGCATAGTAGAATGGTGTGGCGCTCGGCTAGCTGTTTAATCAATTCACGAACCTGTCGAATTTGGTAGGGATCTAATCCCACGGTCGGCTCGTCGAGAATCAGCAAATCGGGATCATGTACCAGGCTATCGGCTAGCCCCACGCGCTGTCTATATCCCTTCGAAAGCTGGCCGATAATACGTTTGCCCACCTCGGTCAATCCGCACTGTTCCTTCACTTCGTTCATCTTTGCCTTACGCGCCGAGGCCTTCACGCCCTTGAGTTCGGCGCGGAAACGCAGATATTCATCCACCCGCATTTCCGGATAGAGTGGGCAACTTTCCGGCAGATAACCAATCCGTCGGCGAATCTCCTGCGGCTGCTTCGCCACATCGTAGCCCGCCACCTCGATCCGTCCGGAACTCATCGGAAGGTATCCCGTCAGCATACGCATCGTGGTCGTTTTCCCCGCCCCGTTCGGACCCAGAAAACCCACGATTTCGCCACGCTTAACCTCAAACGAAATATGATCCACCGCCAAGCGCGCCGGATACTTTTTCGTTACTCCTTCAACCTTGATCATAAACACAATCCGCCTTGTTAAAGCCGCATATTATGCCCGAACCGCCCCGCGAGTCAAGCCGACCAATAAGTAGGCAAGTAAGCAGGAGAGTCTTTTGAGGAAGGGGCATGAATTGGGGGTAACTTACTATTAAATTATTCCGAAGAAGCGGTGCCTCTGAGATTGGCATGTTCGATTAGCTAAGCTAAATCCCCTACCAGCAATGCAGTTTCCTTCGATTTAAGCGCCCCAGTACGGATGGTGTCAAGGTTCTGCTCGATATCGATTCTGACAGGGGGCTTGTCGCGAACAGGATGCAATTTGATATCGGAAAGCAACAGGCTTGACGCAAGGATTTCATCCTCCAGATGCCCGATGAGAACCAACACGGTCTGATGGTAGCTCCACTCCTTAAGCGCCCCGCAAAGGGCTTGCAAGGTTATGCGGGACGGTCGGGTTTTTCCGGTTATTATTTTACTGATTCCTGCTTGGGAAATCCCCGTTTCCCTAGCCAACTGATCCTGCGTTATATCCAATTCTCTAAGAGCGGTAATCAATGCCATGCTAATCTTCGAATGCTCACTCATCACATTTCCTTTACGCTGTTGATATGGCAAAAAGTTATAATATAAAATTTTGCTGTCAACCCTCTTAACTTTTATTTAAATAATAATATTATTTTTAGTAATTATTATGGAAGGATGGCGCTGGAATGGATGCCAGAGAAAAAACAACGATTGAAAAAGGGCTGGCTCGGATGTTCTCCATCGCCCTCCGGAGCGATGATCCGCAAGAACGAGGGGCCGCAGAGCAATTCAGTGCGGCCATCAAAGAAGCCAGTCAAAACCTACGCCAAGGACAAAGTGAAGCATGTGAATTGGACAAAAAAGAATAAAAGGAGCTATCTACTTCTCGATGGATTGGTATTCCTTTAACCTATTTTAAAACAAGGAAAGAAAGATGAAGAAAATAATTATTGTAGTATGCGTTTCCTTGGCGATTTCCGCCCTCGCGAAACCAACGGTAGATGATGGCGTAATTAGTTCGGTATATTCCCTCGAAGACTTGTTGACAGAAAGTCGCTTGCAATATCTCCCCATCTCTCCGCCGACATCGGCTCCTTATGTAGATCGCTTGAAAAACGTACTTCCGGTGGATTGGAAGGCTTTCAAAAATAAGGCTTTTACCCGGCAGATGTATGCGGAGATGGATTCGAACGGCTTCCCGGTTTATCGCGTTGGGGTGCAACAGGAGTTTTCTGGAGAAATCGTTTTCAGAAATGCGTTCGGAATTGAAGTATTGCGTCTTCCTGCGCCAAAGGGTTTCAACGTCTATGCATGGGCAGAAAATTATTTCCAGCTTCCCGCATCAACCCTCTCGGAGATGCAAAGGGCATGGTACCTGTCTTCGAAAATCCAACTGGAGGTCTTTCTTTTGCCAGAAATATTTTTCCCCGCCTATCAGGAGATAGAGGCCGAATTAGCAGCGCAGGATGGGTTGATGGGTTCAATGATGATGTCAATGGCCGCGTCCTCAAGTGGCGCAGTTCCGATTTCGGTCGATGTGGTTCCGGGAAGTAATGGAACGATTGAACTCCAAATCGACACGGCAGGAACGGTGGTCAGACACATCGAAATTTTTTCAAGGAAGGATCTAGTCTACCCGCCGGGCTGGAGCCTGACGGTCAACAATCTCAATGCCACCAACGGGATGCCGGTTATTTGGTCCGACCCCACAACCAACGAGATGTTTTACTATGTGAACGATTCGGACAATGATGGTGATGGCGACGGCTATTCCGATCTACGTGAGCGCCTAGATAGCCTTACCTTGACCAATTCGTTCGACTACCTTGACTATGATGGCGATGGGCTACAAGACTGGTTCGAAATTCGATTTTGGGGTTCCATTACGGCCTATGATGAGATGGATGACCCCGATAACGATAATTTGGTGAACGGTATCGAGATGGTGTATTCGATCTCGCCAAGCATGACCAATGTGATTTTTTATTCCGATCCGGCGCTTCCCGATTCCGATTTCGACGGACTGCGGGACGATTTTGAGCGACTGAATTGGCATACCGACCCGATGAATCCAGACAGCGATTTTGACGGACGAACCGACGCCGCCGAAGTGCTAGGATCTCCAGCTACGGATCCGAACAATCCTGATACTATTTCGCCAAGCGTGGCATTTCTTTAAGTCGAGATGCGGTGTACCGAGGAATCAAGCCAAACAATTTTTAAAGGGGATGGACAAATGAAGTTTTTCAAAGGTAGTAATGTAAGAGTAGGTATGTTAATCGTGTTGGCGGGAATGATTACTATGCCAGGTCGGGTACTTGGGCAGACGAATAATCCTCCCTATCCCGGTTCGGATCCGTCATACAATCCCGGAGACGGTAGTACGACGGAACCCATCGATACGGCAAACGGAAACAACTATTTCACAGAAAGCCGGTTGTTTGTGCCTTGCCCGGGGGTTCCGTTGACGGTGGATCTTAAATATCAAAGTATAACCAGCCATCCGGAAGGACGATTGGGTGAGGGTTGGGTTCATAGCTACGAATGGAGTCTCGACATCCAGTCCAGCGAGGCGGTCCTCTACACCGGTTCCGGTGAAAAAAAGATTTTTTAGGAGGATATGGGTAGCGGGTATCTTTCGCCGGATAGCAACAACTGGACGCTAGAAGAGACTGCAACCGGATATGAAGTTGGATTGCCTGGCGGCCTGGCCTACGCCTTCGATACCAACGGCCTCTTTACGGCGACCCACGATGCGTGGGGCAACGAAGTTGCCTACTCGTATGGAACCAACGATTGCCTTGAAGCAGCCACGCATTCGAATGGGCGGAAGATCATTTTTAATAATGATTGGCATGTGGCGAGTAGCGAATGGCGGGTTGCGTCCATTGAAGTGCAGGGCGGGGAGTCGCTAACTTTTGATTATAACGGAGACGGCCAACTTACGCAGGTGGTCGAGCAGGTCGACGAGGAAAACTACACCTCCACCTACCAATATGCCGACGGGTATCTGACCAACAAAGTCAACGGGGCGGGATTTGAGTATACCTTTGGATATGGAAGCGAGTATGGAACATTCAACGGAAAGGGACCCTCCCTGAAAGTCGATGGATACTATGAACATACGGTTGCATACGATACCGGAATTGCGGATGTAACCTATTCCCGCCGTGGAGAAGAGCAGGTCTTTCGCTATTCCCGCAGTGGCGGGGCCTTGAATGCCAAATACGGCCCGGCGGACTCCGTGCAGAATGTGCAACAGCGAGGCGTCCGCTACGACTACGCCACCTCAGCGGGAATCGATAAGACCGAGGAAGAGCAATTCGACAACACCGTGAACGAATCCTTCACCGAATGGATGCTCTATGACGATGCCCACAACATGACGAACTATGCCGTCTCCTACAACTCGACCACTCCGGTGCAGCAATTCTCCATGGAGTTCAATCCCGTCTGGAAGCTTCCCTCTATCATCATCGATGCCGAAGGTCATCGCATCGAAACGGTCTACACCAACGGCCTTCCACTCATCGTGAAAACTTTTCACAGTGCCTTGAACAGCTACGACACCACATTTTCCTACAGCACCAACGGCCTCCCGCTAACCATCACCAACGCTAACGGACATGTGGTTTCTTTCGGCTATGACACGATGGGAAACCGTACAACCACCTCGGCGGAACTTGGCCCCATCGCTACCAACACCTACGATGTCCTCGGATTCGTGGAAGCCGCAGAAATCCTCTCTGAAAGCGGAACCTCGACAGGACGCACCACGCAGTATGATCGCGACGCCAAGGGACAAATCCTAAAAACCACTTTCGCCGATGAATTGGAATCAAATTTCACTTACCACGCACTTGGCTATCTTGTCCGTTCCACCGACCGCGCCGGGCGCACCACCGACTACACCTACGCCCCCACCGAGAAACTCACTTCTGTGACCCGCTACCTGAGCGAAGGGGGCAGCAACACGCCTGTGCGCATTAGCTACGACCTCGATGAACAGGTCAATGTCCTGAGCATTACTGAGCCACGAGGGCGGTATGTCGAAAGCTACCAGCTCGATATTCAAGACCGCGTTACCTCCGTCACTAATATTGAAAACCAAGTTCTATCCATCGACTATGGCGTAGGCAACTTCATCCGGCAGACCACTCGCTTTGACGGCTCCACCATTTCTAACGCCTATGATCAGGCAGGACGCTTGACCAACGTTCTCTATAGTAGCGCAAGCGGCCCGCTTGCCTCCGTGAACTACAGCTACTATCCAGACGGCGAGATCAAAGCCATTGCCGACGACACCACCACCATCACCAATGCCTACGATTGGCTGAATCGATTGACAAGCACGACCTCCTCCGTGCCCTCGGAATCCTCTGTGGTGAGCTACTCCCTCGATCCAGTAGGGAATATCACAAACTCCCTTGTTTCGATCGGAGGGGTGCAAGTCTCGGCAACGACCTATGCCTACGATGCCGCCGAACGTTTGGCAGGAATTTCCACCACCGACTCAGGAACCTTTGCATATACCTACAATCCCGCTAACGGAGCTATCGCCACGGTCTCCAACACCGTTTCCGGGATCACCACCTCGTATGCCTACGACCTGCTGGATCGCGCAACCAATATCGCCTACACAGCTTCCGCCGGCTCCTTGATTCGATCCTTCGGTTATGAGTACAATGCCGCCTCGATGATCACTAAAAAGAAAATTTTGAATAGTGAACCAGAAACGCCTAACTCTGAAACTTCCTATGTGTATGACTCGCTCGACCGCCTTGTCCATGAATCCACTTCTACCAATGGACATTCTCTGTTCGGCATTCACTATTCATATGACTTAGCCGGTAACCGTACTTCCATAACCGCCAACGGCTGGGAAACGACCTATCTCGTGACCAACGGCAATCGCTTGGCTTCATCTACATCGGCACAAGCCGCGACCAACACCCTCTTCGTCACAGGAACCGCCGATGAACTCATTGGCACTGACAACCGCTGGGGCGAGCTGTGGCTCACCAATCTCACCACTGGCGCATCCGCAGTTCCATCCATCAACGGCAACACCTGCTTCGCTGAGATTCCAGCGACAGCGGGCCAAACCAATAGCCTCCATGTTGCTATCCGCGACTCTGCCGGAAACATGGGCTACGCCGTGAAAGACTACTGGACTCCTACAACCTCGGGCGGAACGCCCTCCATCTCATCCTATTCGTACAATGATGCCGGATGCTTGACGGACCTCAACGGTGTTTCATTGGATTGGGACGAACGCTACCGGTTGACGCGTGTAAACGATGCTTCCAACGTCGTGGAATACGAGTATGACGCTTTAAACCGCCGCATAAGCCGGATCGAAGGAAGCGTAACGAATTTCTTCGTTTATGACGGAAACCAAGTCGCCGCCGATCTCGACGACTCCGGCACCCTCCTACACACCTACACATGGGGGCAAGGCATCGATAATCTACTCGCCATGACCGTGTACGGCGCAACCTCCACTAACACCTACTACCCCGTCAAGGATTACCAAAACACGGTCATCGCCCTCACCGATGAAACCGGCGCAGTCGTTGAATCGTATGAATACGATGCATGGGGGAATATCCTCGACGTAAAGGATGGCTCCGGAAATTCAACCGCCAATCAACAATCGGAAATCGGAAATAGATACACCTTCCAAGGCCGCGAAATCGACTGGACGACCGGCCTCTACTATTTCCGTGCCCGCTGGTACAACCCTGAAACAGGTCGCTGGCTCTCCAAAGACCCCATTGGCATTAGTGGTGGTTTGAACCTGTACGTTGCCTTTGGAAATAACCCGGTAAATTTCATCGACCCGCTTGGGTTGCGTTGGTTTGGAGGAGGTGACGACGGATGGACGCTTGGA
>JAJRRI010000112.1 GCA_024279685.1 Verrucomicrobiota bacterium
CCATTCCGATTGCATTACGTTGTTTCATGTCCGGTCTCCTTTTGCACCTTGAGTGCGGTTTTGTTTGTTGAGCGTGATTTTATCACAGCTCGTATGGAGGCCGGACACCTCTCTCAATTGCCTTCTCATCCTATCTACCGGTGCAACCTGCAGGCTAAAAACCAAACCAAAGCCTATTCCCATTAGCCGCCCGCCATAAATAGAGGTTCTTTTTTATCTATTTAATGTTGCACGCCCCCGCTCTTTTATGTTTTATCCACGGGTCTTTCAACAAAAGGAACCATAAATACATGGCTAAAAAGAGCAAAATTGCAAAGAATGAACAACGTATTAAGTGCGCGGCAAAATACCGCGAGCTTCGTACTGAGTTGAAAAAAAGCATCAAGAGCCCTGCGACTTCTCCTGAGGATCGCATGGACGCCATCCGAAAACTGCGTAAACTTCCGCTCGATGCTAACCCCAACCGAATCATGAACCGCTGTTCCGTAACCGGCCGTCCACATGCCGTATACCGGAAATTTGGTCTCTCCCGCATTACGCTCCGCGAAATGGCTTCACAAGGAAAGATCCCCGGCATGACCAAGGCCAGCTGGTAGCGAAATTCCATTTCGTTGAAAGCATCAAAAACACCTCCACTCGCGAGGTGTTTTTTTTATGCCTATAACACCGACACTTCTGAATTCAAAGGGTAGACCATAAAAAAACCGCCCTCTTCGAAGGCGGTTTGCAATGCTTTAAATGTCGGAAAAATTAGGCCTTCTGGACTTTACCTGACCTCAACGCCTTCGCAGAAACCCATATGCGCTTAACGGTTCCGTTTTCATCCTTGACGCGAACCCGCTGAAGATTCGGTTTGAACGTACGCTTAGTCGCGCTGGTCACGTGAAGACCAATCCCACCTTTCTTCTTTGCCAGACCTTTACGGACAATGCTTCGTCCACTAATGGTTTTTTTTCCTGTAATTGCACATTCTCTAGACATCGTAAATCCCTCTGTAATTTATTCCTGAAACGCTAAGTTGTCTCAATGAAGAGCATGGGAATCTAAGGCTTCCCGCCGGCTTTGCAAGGGAAAACGATAGGTTTTTAAATCAACTCAGTAAAAACTGAATTACTGATGAATAAAGCATCCGTTGTTATGGCTAACCGGTTGTCCAATCGCTTAAGCAAACGCTCTTCAATTAGACTTTCTATCGCAGGCCCGCACAATGCATCAACAGTCGTCCCCGTTAAGCGTTCGAACTCGGAAAGGTCTACTCCATCCGTTAAGCGCAACCACATCACCAAAATCTCACGAGCTTTATCGTCGCTCGTTAGTCGCTCAAGTTCATCAAATGGTTTTTCATCCTTCATCAAGCGATCGCAATAGGCCTGTAGATCACGGACATTACCGAAGCGAGCCCCCTTCCAGTGCGAATGAGCTGAGGGACCGCACCCTAAATATTCTCCGCCCTGCCAATAGATCACGTTATGCTTACACTGCCGCTCCGGCTTGCAGAAATTAGATGTTTCATAGTGGCCGTAGCCCGCTTCTTCCAGCAGGGATTTGACCGCAAAATAATTATCCGCCTCCTCATCGTCGCCAGGTGGAATAATCCGGCCTTCATCACGGTCGCGCGTCATTGGAGTACCGGGCTCGTAGATTAAGTTATAATAGGAAATATGCTCAGGACCGAGCGAGGCCAAGGTACGTGCATCGGAAAGAATATCCTCCGGCGTCATGCCGGGAATGCTTTGAATCAAATCAATATTTACATTGTCGAACCCAGCTTCGCGCAGCATTTCAAAGCCGCGAATCGCTTCATCAGCCTTATGAGCCCGACCCAGCAGAAGCAAAGCCTTATCATTAAACGACTGCACCCCAATCGACACCCGGTTAACCCCGCCATCCCGCATAATAGCCAATTTTTCAGGCGAAAGCGTTCCCGGATTGGCCTCGCTTGAAAACTCAACCACCTTGGAAAGGTTGATCCTCCGGTTGATGCAATCAAACACAGCGGAAAGATTATCCGGACTCAGCGCCGTTGGCGTTCCCCCTCCGATAAAGACCGTATCCGGAGAAAAATCAGCGGGCAGGCGCTGAAGCTCTCGCTCAAAAGAGCGTAGGAATAAATCCATATTATCCCATTCACGCGGAGTTAATTTGTAAAAATCGCAATACCTACACTTTGAAATGCAGATCGGTATGTGTATATAAAGTCCAGTCATGCGAACCTTATCCCGTTTATCCTGTTATCCTGTCAAAAACTAACTACGCTAATCTCCCATGCCGAAGATCCGACTAGACCAACTTATCGTCCAACGTGGACTGGCCGAAAGCCGTGAACAGGCTCAGCGGTTAATTCGTGCAGGAATGGTACGCATTAACCAGCAGCCCGCTAATAAACCCGGACACCAATATCCCGCCGACGCCGAACTTTTCCTCAAAGAAAAACAAAAATATGTGAGCCGCGGCGGCCTTAAGATCGAAGGTGCACATCAACAATTTAACTTTGATCTGCAAGGTGCAGTCTGCCTCGATATCGGCTCGTCCACCGGTGGATTCAGCGACTTCATGCTGCAACACGGTGCCGCTAAGGTCTATGCCGTCGATTGCGGAACCAACCAGCTCCATTATAAGCTACGATCCGACCCTCGCGTTGTGGTCATGGAAAACACCAACGCACGCTACATCACCGAAGACGACATCCCCGAGCAGGTTGACTTCTGCAGCATCGACACCTCCTTTATCTCCCTTAAGCTCATCCTGCCGCCGCTTAAACAGCTAGTGAAGCCCGGCGGCCATATCATCTCGCTCATCAAACCCCAGTTTGAAGCCGGGAAAGATCAGGTGGGCAAAGGGGGCGTCGTCCGCGATCCAGCCATCCATCAGAACGTCATCGAAAAAATAAAAACCTTCGGCACGGAAGAGCTCGGCTTCCGCTGGATAGACCTCTGCACCTCCCCCATCACCGGCCCTGCCGGCAACGTGGAATTCCTCGCCTACTGGAACGTTTAATTGTTCAGCCAAAACCGGCCATCCATCGGCAGAGGAGGACTTAAAAATCTGTACCAGCAGTATAAGTTAGGTTTTGGCGTATGGCTCCATCAATGAGAGGGATCGGAGCTATGAAAAATCAACGAAGAAAACACATCCGTTACTTACGGCCCATCTGTTATAATTACCCTGTAGCTCACTCGTCAGGAATATTCTAATCAAACCTTACTGATTCATCACCAAACTCTTGATCTTAAAGGCTCTGGCTAAATCGTTATGAAAGTCTCCGTTATTATGCCGGTCTATAATGCCGAGGCCACACTGATTCAGGCCTTAGATAGCTTGAGAGCACAACGTTTTCAGCCACTGGAAATCATTATTGTAAACGATGGATCAACCGATGGCACCCTAGAGCTTTTACAGCACCAACCGGATATTACGCTGATCGACCGTCCGCACCGGGGCATCGTCCCCGCGCTTAACGATGGACTGGCCGCTGCTAAAGGTGACTACATTGCACGTATGGATGCCGACGACCTCTGCCATCCGGAGCGCATGGAGCAACAAGTCTCATTCCTCGACTCATTCCCTGAGATTGGGATCGTTGGTTGCCGGGTGGCTTTCGGCGGCGATCGCTGCAAGCAGGCGGGCTATGCCGCACACGTCGATTGGATCAATGAACAGATCACGCCAAAAGAGATCGCCCTCAACCGGTTCATTGAATCGCCCTTCGCCCACCCTTCCATTATGTTTCGCCGCGAGCTATTCGAACTGTTCGGCGCTTACCGCGACGGTCCTTTTCCTGAAGATTATGAACTTTGGTTGCGGTGGATGGCCAACGGAGTGAAGGCCGGCAAGGTCGATGCAGAATTAGTGACCTGGAACGATTCGCCTAATCGTCTCTCACGTATCGACGAGCGCTACAGCATCGATGCCTTCTACAAAACCAAGGCTAAATATCTTTTCCAGTGGTTGGAGAAACATAACCCTCACCATCCTAATATGATCGTCTGGGGGGCTGGGCGGGTCACCCGCAAGCGAGTCGCTATTTTGGAAAATCACGGAATACGAATTACCCATTACGTAGACATTAAAGCCCGCACCCTCAATTGCGGAACCCCCGTCATCTTGCCCCGTGAGATTCCAGATTCGACCGATTGTTTTGTAGTTCCGATGGTTGGAAATCGAGGCGCCCGCGAACGCATCCGGACGTTTCTAAAAGAGCGTGGATTTACCGAAGGTGTGAACTATATTTTTGCCGCTTGAGTTATCCTAAAGCTCGAATTTCTGTCAGCAGTTCGTCCAAACTCTTGCCGGAACAATCAAGCACCACATCCGCATAATTTAGATAGAGCGGATGGCGTTCAGCATATAAATCACTAAGGGTCATGTCGGGTTGAATCACTACACCGCGTTCGGCCATACTTCCAATGCGCTGTTCTACTTCGGCGGCGGGAAGGTTTAGAAAAATTATTTTTGCCATGCCCTGTAGATGTTCCATGGCTTCAGGGCAATAAATGGTACTTCCGCCGGTGGCAATAACGCAGTTTATGCAGCTGAGCGAATGTACTACATCGCACTCCAACGTCTGGTAGGCTTCCATACCGTTGGCATCCTGAAAAGCCTGCATGCTTTCACCGATGCGTGCCTGCACCAGCAAATCTGTATCGATGAACCCCATCGAAAGCCATTTGGCCAACTGCACACCCAGTGTGCTTTTTCCGCTCGCCGGCATCCCGACCAATACGATATTTGACTTACGCTGCGACATGTTATTTTTGGCCGACGGATTAAACTTCGTAGTCGACGACGGCCCGCTCTGCAACGAATGGCTTCACAAAAGAAACCACCTTTTGGTGTTCCGGATGGTTTGCGTAGGTCGCGAGGTCTTCCTCTGTTTTAAACTCGGTCGTGAGCACCATATCCTTCGCTGGATCGCTGGGTAAAAAGTTCAACCCAACTTCAATCTTCATCAGACTCGGTACTATCCCCATCAGGGCTTCTAATTGACGTTTCATCTCCAACTTATCCGCAGGAGTTACTTCATCTTTAAACTTCCACATTACAATATGCTTAATCATTAATTCTCCTTTCGTTCAAATCCTAAACTGAAGTTACCTACTTCTTTTGGCTTTTTTTCATGGCTTCGTATTCATCGAGTGTACCCGGGTAGTCGATAATACCGGCTTCGGTAATCTCGAATATCCGAGTGGCCAACGTGGCAATAAATCGGTGGTCGTGTGAAACAAATATAAGGGTATTGGTGAAGAGTGATAGCGCAAAGTTGAGGGCCTCAATCGATTCCAAATCCAGATGGTTTGTGGGTTCATCCAAAGCCAATACATTGCCCCCTTCCATCGTCATTTTTGAAAGGATCAACCGTGCCTTTTCGCCTCCACTAAGCACGCCTATCTTTTTCATGACATCCTCGCCGCGGAAAAGCATCCGGCCCATGAACGAGCGCAATTCGACTTCAGAGGTTCCGCTCGCGGCAAATCGACCGAGCCAATCGATCGCCTTGACGCCCGGCTCCAACAGACCGGAGGAGTCCTGAGGAAACAGGCCAATATCAATCGTCTCGCCAAATTTAACGTGGCCAGAATCACTTTTAAGCTGGTCGCACAAAATATTTAACAACGTGGTCTTTCCGGTGCCGTTCTTTCCGATAATAGCGATGCGTTCTTCCGGCCCAATCGTGCAGGAAAAATTACTGAACAGTTTTTCATCGTACGCCTTTGAAATTTCCTTGGCGTCGATCACCTTGTCACCCAAACGGGTCTTAGCCGCAAAACGGATAAAGGGCGAAACCCGGCTGCTGGCCTTAAATTTTTTAATGTCCAATTTATCCAACGTCTTTTTACGCGATGTCGCCTGCTTTGCTTTAGAGGCATTTGAACTGAACCTTGAAATAAAAGCCTTTAGTTCGTTCGCCTGTTTTTCAACCTTCTTGTTTGCCTTTTCCTGTAGCTCGCGTGCTTCGAGGCTGGCAATCGTAAAGTCATCATAGTTACCCGGGAACATGCGAATCTCATGAAAATCCAAATCGGCAATATGCGTGCAGACCTGATTGAGGAAAAACCGGTCGTGCGAAATCGTAAGGATGGTTCCAGAATAGCGCTTCAGCAAATCAACCAACCACTCGATCGATCCCATGTCTAGGTGGTTCGTCGGCTCATCGAGCAACAGGATATCGGGTTGACCAAATAGAACCTGAGCCAATAGAACCCGCAACTTAAAACCGCCTTGCAATACGTCCATTTTTTGTTCAAACAGATCTTCGGTAAAGCCCAGACCAATCAGGAGCGCCGCCGCCTCGGCTTCCATGGTGTAGCCACCCGCATCGCCAAACTCCTCCTCAATATGGCTGCAACGGTCATTTTCGGCATCCGTCAATTCATCCTGCGAATAGAGGTATTCGCGTTCGCAATGGAGCTTCCATAATTTGTCATTTCCGGTGTAAACCGTGTCGATAATAGATTGCTCATCAAAGGCCGAATGATCCTGCCGAAGATAGCCGAGCGTGCACCCATTTCCGATCGTAACGACGCCATCGCTCTGATCCAATTGACCGGTTAGGATTTTCATGAAGGTGGACTTACCGGAGCCATTGGCTCCAATCAGTCCGTAGCGATTGCCCGGAATAAATTTGACCGATACGTCCTCGAATAGAGCCGTTTTCCCAAAGCGCATCGTAATTTTTGAAGTCGTAATCATAGGATGGTTCCTAAAGTAAATCTGAAGGTTTTTAAAAATTCAGGCCGTGCTATAGCAAGTTATGTCCTTAGAGCCTACTGCTAACTGCAACCAAGTGAATCAAGAAAGAGGTTTATCCTTCTTTTTTTAGAGGATTAAATTGAATTTCATTTAACCGATCTAGCACTTCGTCCGTATCCCGTTCCTCAGTGGCATCGAACAAATCTCCAAGCTGCGGGATCGACCGACCCGCCTTCCATCGCTTGAACGATTCGAGATCGATGCCTCGTTTAAGTAGGTAGCGTCCGACCGGATTAGTGGCCATATCAAACTCCGGTTCATGAATCGTTCGTTCGATTAAACCTTCGAGCGGCCCCGCACTGCCATGTACAAAGTTATCGCGCCCTGGAAATTCTAAATCCGCGCCGTAGGTCATATAGAGCTCTCCTCGGAGACTCGCAGGATCGGCTTTGCTCGCATCGGTTACCCCGAGGATCTTTTTACGAAACTGCGCCCATGAAACCAGCTTAGGATCAAACTCGACTACGTAGTAGGTCATCTTCGTAGCTGGATTATTAAAATTCTCCTCCATAGCTGGGTAGAAGGCATTGATGCAATAGGCTCCCATATCCGGCAACCACGCCATGATAACTCCGTCTTGTATTTTCTCCGTCTTCCGGCTGGAAAACTGTTCGTTCCACAAGAGATAGAGTTCGTGCGAGGAAATTCCTTTTACCTGCTGTAAGGCCGGACTGCCAAAAACCTTATCTTTTTCATCCGCCCAACTCTTTCCAAAGGCTAATTCAAATTTGGTTTGGGCTTCCGCGGACAACCCCAATTCATCGGGCGACTTAACGCACGCGGCCTTACTGTACATTAGATAATGTTGCTGAATGACCTGCTGCTTCGATAGTTGCTTCCCGGCAACCGGTTTGTTCAAGACCACAGTCAATCCATGCCCCTCAAAAAAAGTCTGAGCCTGTGTGGCAAGCTGTTCTGGCGACAAGCGAATCCCGAGGTGATGAACGGGCTTGGTAAACACCACGGCTTGATTGATCTGCTCCTGCATAAATTTCTCCAAGGGTTGAATGCCGGAGAATCTATTTAAATCTGCGTCAGAAATCAAACGTAAGGTAGAAAATCTAATCGGCGGGTTCAGGGATAAAATTAGTATTTTCTGCCATCCAAGGCTTGCCACTTCCCTCTCACACAACGTAGACTCCCGCTGTTCTTAGGGAATCCTACAACGCATAAGAGGTATTAGCTGTGGCAAAATTATCAGATAAAGATTGGAACGGGCTCAAGAAGGCACTGGAAAAAGACGGACGCTTTGAAAAGTTTACCCTCGGTGATCCTGAAAAAGAATACGTCACCTCGCGCGGAATGGACATCTTACGATTACATGCCACCGATTTTGTAAACAAACGCCTCGCACCGGCCAGCCCTAAAAATGATGGCCGGCAAACCCCAGCTAAAGGGCATCCCGTCTTCATTGCCCAACATGCCACGGGATGCAATGACCGCGACAGCCTCGAACAGTTTTTTGGTATCGAGAAAGGCAAGGAACTTTCCGAGGCTCAGGTTGAAAGGGTGGAGATGTGATTCTCCGCTGGATCGAAGAGCACCTCGATGCCTAGTCGCACAAACGCATCCCCCATGAAACCCATCATTCTCGCCCGACCCGACCATTGCGTCAGTCGTAGAGATATTTCCTCCGCCGCCATCAAGGTGCTCTATCGCCTCAAAGATGAAGGCTATACATCCTACATCGCGGGCGGCGGCGTGCGCGACCTATTGTTGGGTCGGCACCCTAAGGATTTCGACATCGCCACCAATGCGACTCCCGAACAGATCCGCAAAATATTCCGCAACTGCCGGCTGATCGGCCGCCGTTTCCGCTTGGCTCACATCCTCTTTCGCGGCGAGATTATCGAAACCGCTACCTTCCGCGCACCCGCCCCCGAAAACGAAGGCGAGCACAACGAAAAGATATTTCGTACCGGAGAAGACGGCCAAGTCATGCGCGATAACGTCTTTGGAACCCCGCAGCAAGATGCCCTCCGCCGCGATTTCACCATTAATGCCCTCTTCTATAACATTGCCGATTTCTCAATCATTGACTACGCAGGCGGGCTTGAAGATCTGAAAAAAAAGATTATTCGCGTCATTGGCAATCCCGACAAACGCTTCACCGAAGACCCTGTCCGCATGATCCGCGCCGCTCGCTTTGCCGGTACGCTCGGCTTTGAGATTGAAAAGAACGCCTACGATTCCATCTGTCGTAACAAGGAAAAATTGGCCCTCGCCTCCTCATCACGCATGTACGAAGAAGTACAGAAACTCTTCTTCTGCGGCCATGCAAAAGATGTTTTCTACTGGCTGGAAAAAACCGAACTCCTCCACCCCATGTTCCGCGACTTCTCGCATTGGATCGATGAAGATAGGGCTCGTCATGATTGGGTCATTCAAACCCTCGAGCAGATGGACCGCTGGCGCAAGGCCAACCTCCGCGTTCACCCCGCCTTGCTCTTCGCGCTCCTCTTTGGTGAATATCATGAGTTCCGCACGCAACAACTCATCGATGCAGGTGCCTCGCCATTCGAAGCCGCGCGCAATGCCGTCCAGCAGCACTTACAAGGTATGTGTACAAACGTCCGCGTTCCAAAACAAGTGATCTACCAAGTCTCCGACATCATGACCAATCAGTTGCGCTTCGAGCGCGCCCAAGGGCAGAGGCCGAAGCGTTTCATGCAGCACAAGGCCTTCCTTGATGCTTTTCTCTACTTTCAACTTTCCTCCAAAGCTCATACTCGTAACACGGAACTCCTCGCTTATTGGACCGAGCTACGCAAAGAACAAGACTAACCTACGCCCCTTCTTCCTTGCACCACGAGCCTCCCTGTGGCGTTATTTCCCGCTCTTATGGATCGGCCTAAACCAGCATTAAAAATTGATTACCCAGCAATCCTTCCGGTCTCAGGAAAGCGTGCGGAAATTAGTAGACTGATCAAAGACCATCAAGTTGTGATTGTCTGCGGCACAACGGGCTCCGGCAAGACCACCCAGTTACCAAAAATTATGCTAGAGGCAGGCGCGGGAACGACCGGCCGTATCGGCGTTACCCAACCCCGTAGATTGGCCGCCACCGGCATGGCGCGCCGCGTGGCGGAAGAAATGCAAACAGACTACGGCCAAGGGGTCGGGTGTCAGGTGCGCTTCGACAACTCAACCTGCGCCGACACCGTCATCAAATTCATGACCGACGGAATCTTGTTGTCGGAAACCCAGCATGACCGCACCCTGAAACAATACGACGGAATCATTATCGACGAGGCCCACGAGCGCAGCCTCAACATCGACTTCCTACTGGGATACCTTAAAAATTTAATAACCACACGCCCTGATATTAAAATCGTCATCAGTTCAGCAACGCTCGATGCCGAGAGTTTTTCTAAATTTTTCAATCATGCACCTGTGATCAAAGTCGAGGGCCGCACCTATCCCGTAGACGATTTTTTCCTACCGCCCGACAAGGATGAGGAACTTTCTAATCACATCCTACGCGCCATGCGCTGGATCACAGATGTCGACGATCAGGGCGACGTACTCATCTTCCTACCGGGTGAACGTGAAATCCGAGATGCCACCCGAAAACTGGAGGGCCAGCATTGGAAAAATACCGAAGTACTTCCTCTCTTTGGGCGCTTAAGTATGAACGAACAACAGCGCGTTTTTAAGACGGGCGGACGGCGCCGTATTATCCTGGCCACCAACGTGGCCGAAACCTCGATCACCATTCCAGGCATTCATTATGTAATCGACTCCGGCCAAGTGCGCCTAAGTCGCTACAATCCCCGCACACAGGTGCAAGGATTACAGGTTGAACAGGTGTCGCAAGCGAGTGCGCGGCAACGGCGCGGACGATGCGGCCGGGTGACCGATGGCATCTGCATCTATCTCTACGACAAAGACACGCTTGAAGGGAGCCCGGAATATACCGACCCCGAAATCCGGCGAAGCTCTCTCGCGGGGGTGATCCTACAAATGGATCTCCTCGGCTTGCCGCCCATCGAGCGCTTTCCATTAATCGACCCACCCCACCCTACCCTCGTACGCGAAGGCTATAAGGCCCTGCAGGATATTGGAGCAATCGACGCGGAACGTAAGTTGACTCCATTGGGTCGTGACATTTCAAAGTTCCCAACCGATCCCCATTTGGCGCGCATGATCATCCAGGCGCACGACGAGGGTGCATTATCAGAAATTCTGGTGCTGGTTTCTTTTCTTTCCATTCAGGATGTACGCGAACGCCCCAGCGAAAAATCTGAGGAAGCCGATTTGGCTCACCAACAATGGACCGATCCAAAATCTGATTTCATCACCATCCTCAACCTCTGGAATTCGATTGAAGCGGAACGTGGCGCAGGCGGATCGCAGGGTAAACTACGAAAGTTCTCCAAGAAAAACTTCATTAACTATCGCCGGGTGATGGAGTGGCGCAATCTTTGGACCGATTTAAACCACACGGCACAAAACCTAAAGTGGACGATTCCAAAGACTAAAAAATTGAATGATTATCATTATGATCTAGTTCACCGTAGTTTACTTGCTGGGGTCCCCTCCAACCTTGGATTAAAGGGGGATGACCGAGAATTTACCGCCGCACGCCATCGTAAGTTCTTCATCTTTCCGGGTTCCGGCCTCTTCAAGAAACCGCCGGAATGGGTGATGGTTTTTGCGTTAGTGGAAACCACCAAACTCTACGCCCGGACGGTTGCGGAGATTAAACCCGAATGGCTGGAAGACATCGCACCGCACCTCTGCAAATCCGTCTATAAAAAACCGGAATGGAATCCCGACCAAGGATTCGTCTACGCCACAGAATCGATCGTCTCCGGCGGATTGACCCTGATCGAAGGTCGTCCCGTACATTACGGCCCGATTCATCCAGAAGCCGCTCGAAAAATCTTTATCCGCGAAGGGTTGGTGCCCGGCCATCTTACCACCCGTAACGGCTGGCTCAAACGGCATCACCGCATGCTCGACGACATTGCCTCACTCGAAGAAAAAATTCGGCGGCCCGGTGCGCTCCTCGATCATGAGGCTGTTTTAGATCACTTTGACCAATTACTTCCGCCGGAGGTCTATTCCGTTAAGACCCTCGAAAATTGGATTGGGAAAACAAAATCACGAATCGTCATGCGAATGGAAGATGCGATGTATCCGCAATCGACACCGATTATTCCTACGGATTATCCCGATTCGATTACCTTCCACGAAGAGGAATTCCAACTCATCTATACCTTCGACCCTGGCGAGGAACTCGATGGAATTGCCCTCGTCTGCCCGACGGATAAACTGGCCTTTCTTCCGGATTGGGCTCCGGACTGGCTCGTGCCTGGATGGAGGGAGGAAAAGGTAAACCGGCTTTTCCGAACGTTGCCCAAAAATCTTAGAACAACCGTTTCCCCCATTGATCAAACATCGGTCCAATTTACCCAATCAGTTCGTTCGCCCAAGGGCCCTTTATTGGATGCGCTCTCCCAATGGTTACAGCAGGAATTTAAACTTCCTGTCGATGCATCCGACTTTAACGAAAAAGGTCTCCCTGATTTCCTACGCATGAAGGTGATTGAAACGAAGGATAATGAAATCGTCCACGTGCATACCTCAATCTCCGACGAACACCGACTGACCGTCCATCGTAGTGGTGCAGCAATGGCCTTTGCCAAATGGACCCTGCCCTCCCAGCAAAGTTGGCCGGGTGATATCCTTCCCGAATTTATTACCAGTGAAGATCACAAAAAAACACGCGGCTATCCGGTCCTCACAGCGGAAGCTGGCGGGGTCGGCCGGCACGTTTTCCTTAGTCCAATTTCGGCCGCGCATTCACACCGCGCCGGATTGGTACAACTTTTCCGTATCCAACAGGCGGACCAAATAAAATACCTTGAAAAACGCCCGCCGATCACACCCCTTGTTCAGCTTAGCCTATCCGCCATCGACGATGGATTTTTAACTGACTTTTACAATGCGTCAATCCATGAAGCGCTTACACAGGATTCAAGATATGAGATCCGGGATGCCAGCACGTTTGAACAACGCGCTCAAGAAGCCCGCAGGACGCTCCACGAAATCATAGCTGAGAATGCGGAAATTCTGGAAACTCTATTGGAGCAACGTGAAAAAATAATCCATGCATTGGAGGCATTGTCGGGCGATATGGACTCCCGATTCGATTTAGAGCTGCAACTCGCCTTTCTATTTCGCCCCGGGCTGCTACAAACCCCATATTTTTTCACTCGATACCCGCGCTATCTGAAAGCCATGCAAATTCGAATTCAGCGCATTCGAAACAATGCTCCGGCCGACTTACGCAAGTTAACCGAAGTTGAACCCTTCCAAAATCGTCTCAGTGCAACCTTGCTAGAGAGCGACGATATTAGTTCCGCCTACGATCTCTTAGAATTCGCCATGCTCCTGGAGGAGTTTCGCGTCAACCGCTTCGCCCCAGAAATTAAGACGCCCATTAAAATTTCCGCTCAACGGCTAGAAGAAGCATGGGCATTGCTATAAGACGCCGAACTCCGCGTCCCCTGCAATCTCATTCAAACGTCGTGACGTCTAGTCATTTCATAGGGGATGAAAACTAGCTGGTTGAGTTTGTGCTATTTGGGATCGGCCACCTTGCGATCGGGGAGTGAAAATTCGTCAAATCAATGCGTATATCACTCACTCAACAACCGACTCTTCGGCGGAAAAAATATGACCTTCGCGAATCATCGCTTCGACCAGCTTAATGCCCAGTTCGGATTCGTAGCGGCGGACGAGTCGAGTTTCCTGCGGAGTCATGAGCGAGATTGCATAGCCCTGCGCTCCTGCTCGACCGGTACGACCGACCCGGTGAAGATAGTCTTTACTGTTCGACGGGGCATCGTAGTTAAAAACGTGCGTCACGCCCTTGATATCCAGTCCGCGCGCGGCGACATCGGATGCAATCAGCACACGGACCTTGCCGCTACGAATGTCGTCCATCGCCTTCTTTCGCGCCAATTTATCGTGTGTGCCATGGAGATCGGCCACCGGAATATTATAGTATTCCATCTTGGATTTCACCAGTTCGGCATCCTTGTTGCGATGCACAAAGACTAAGGCTCGTTCTGAATCAGTCGCACGGATTAGCCGTCGCAACAAATCGGCCTTATTACGCTCCTCGACCACAAAATAGATATGTTCGATATCGGGATTCACTTGGTTTGACCCCGCAGAAAGCTGGATCAACTCTGGAGCGAACTTCCGGGCCTCGGCCGTACTAGAGCGTTGTTCCGTGGCCGAAACAAAAACCCATTTTGGCTGGGTTGGAAGAGCCTGTTTCAGCTCCAGTAATGATTCCAACAGCTCCCCGTGCAACATCCGGTCGGCTTCGTCGACCACCACCGTTGCAATCTGCGGTACCTTTAGTTTTTTTATGCGAACCAGCTCAAGCACTCGGCCAATAGAGCCGACGATGAGCTGTGGCTTTTTCTTTAATTTCTCAACTTGCCGCTTGGTATTCGTTCCGCCAATAAGTAGGAGCGACTTGATCGGCAGGCCGGAATTTTGCCCCAACCGCAAGGCTTGTTGATGGATTTGCGAAGCCAGTTCGTGGGTCGGAGCGAGGATAATGGCCTGGGCGTTCGGCATCGCCGGATCGATGGAACTAAAGAGGGGTAGCAGATAGGCTAACGTCTTTCCCATACCTGTTTCTGCCGAGACGTAGGCCTCTATTCCTGCCATTAATGAAGGAATGGCTTCCATCTGAATCGGCATGGGTGCGCTGATACCTTCTTTTTCCAAGGCCTGCACCAGCGCATCTGAAATTCCAAGTTCTGTACAGTTCATGATTGAATCTTAGGAGGCTGCCGCGAGGTTTTCGGATACCGCGACGTTAAGTTCGGTGGCGGATGGAGGGGTGAAACTAAAGTCGATCTGTTTGACACCAAAGGCGTGACTGATGGATTCGAGGGTGGACTTGGCTGATTTTTGCACCTCGGACTGGATGTTATTGATCAACTCTAACGCCTGTTTTTCGGCGTGCCCTTTGGCGGCATCGATCAGCTTATTCTTGTCTTCTTCGGAGAAGCCGGTGGTGAGGAATCCATTGAGTAGATCGGGGAGCAGCCAAGGGAGTAGTTTAGACCCTTGCTCGTCATAGAAGCGGATGTCGCGAATGTGCACTTCATAGTCGCAGGGCGGCATAGTGATCGAATAGGTCGCGTCCCCCGTCTCGGTAATTTTGAAGAGTGGGCTTTGCAGATTATATCGAAAATCAATGACAAATTCGAAAATCATGGCCATCTTCTTTTTACTCAAAACCCAACTGAGGTAACGGGTGCCGATCTCGCCCCAAGTATGATCAGTTTCAGTGACAATCTCTTTGGTCATCACCTTATAGGCCGACAACTGCCCGATGGCGCGCAACTGTTCAATACTAGAAAAAACGAGGATCTCTTTGACGGATTTATTTCGTTTTAACTTAAGCCAAAACCACACTCCACCCCCAATCACGAGGGTTCCGATCATACCGATAAAAAATTCATTCATAACCAACTCCTTAGCTTACTAGAGATACGACCTACTGATTTCTTAAAACTAAACGTCCAACACCTCAAAGTCGACCACAAGCGGCAGGTGGTCGGAGAGTTGAACATCTGGCATCCAAAATTTATTCACCTTGATTTCGGGGCTGTGTAGGATGAAGTCGAGGTGCTTTCGGGGTTTATGGCTAGGGAAAGAAGGTTGCCTATCCTTGTCGGCATTCTGCAAACCGCTTGCCGACATCAACAACTGGATCTCTTTTTCGCCCATGAAGGAATTGAAATCTCCAGCAAGGATGTAAGGGCGGTCGGTCTCTTTGACCAAATGGTAGAGGTGAAGAATTTGCTCCTGCCGAGCCTTATAACTGAGTGCCAGATGCACGAGGAAAATCGTGACGTCTTCCAGCTCCAATTCGATCACGAGCTTTTTCATACCACGTTCGAAATAGTGAAATTTTTCGCCGTGGATGGTATCCTTGGCTAGGAAAGCATTCCCCTGTTTATTGTAGAGTGGGATCTGTTGCCAACGGGAGGTGCTGCCATATTTTGAGCAGTAGCTATGGAAATGCCCCAGCTCCTCGGCTAATTTTTCAGCCTGACTCTTTCTGCCAGAACGATAGGAGCCGTTATCGACCTCGATTAATCCAATCACGTCGGGATCAAGTGGGCGGATAAATTCGGTAATCTCGTCGAGATGATCGTGGGTGCGCCCTAGCATTCCAATTAGGGGAAACTTACGTTGATTGCCGTGGGTGGCGTAGCAAATGTTATATAGTAAAAATCTCATGCGGAAAATCTAACGTGCCCGAGGTGTAGAATGAAGAATTAAGATTTTATTTTGTCCGGCGGCTACAGTAGAATCAGCCCCATGGAACAGAGTTCACTCAATCTTACCTTTTGGGTGGTGTTTAGCACCGCACTTCATCTCATGACCTTCGCAGGGGTTTGCTTGCATGCGTTGAAACGCCGCCGCAATGCCAGCGCCACGATCCTTTGGATTTTCGTGGCGTGGTCATTTCCCGGATTTGGAGCACTACTCTACCTCTCCTTCGGGATCGATCGTGTGCCTGTCAAGGGATTGGAGAATAAAGTCACCAACCAACTAATGATGCGAAAACGGGATGAACAACATCTGGATAGTAGCTCGTTCAAAGCCTGGCACTACGACTACCGCACCGAATCCGAGCAGATCAAAGAGCTCTTCGCCCGCCAATTGAATCATGCGATCGACGGTCTGAATCCTGAACACCCACTGATTAACGGAAACCGAATTGAGCCGCTCGTTTGTGGTGATCAAGCCTATCCCTTAATGCTACAGGCCATCCGCTCCGCCACCGACCACATCCACATGCAAAGCTTCATCATCGCCAACGACCCTACCGGCATCCAATTCCTCGATGCACTTAAAGCCAAAGCGGAAGAAGGCGTGCAGGTGCGACTTCTTTTCGACCGGCTCGGCTCCACCCATGCCCATCTCGGCGGTATCTTCCGAAAATACCGTATTCCAAATTTAAAAATTAGGGGATGGACCCAAGCGAATCCACTCAAGCGCCAGTTCCAAATTAACCTTCGTAACCACCGAAAAAACCTAATTGTGGATGGGAAAATAGCCTTTTTCGGCGGAGTAAATATAAGTAGTAAAAATACCGACGACGACGGGAGCAAGGCCATTCGAGACTACCACTTCAAAGTCGAAGGGCCATTCGTTCACGAGCTCCAGTATTCATTTTTGCGCGACTGGTTTTTCATGAGTGAAGAACCGCTCAGCGCCCTGCTTCGCCCCGAACACTTCCCGCCCAACGACCCCGTTGGCTCCGTCATGGCGCGTATTATCGATAGCGGACCCTCCGCTCCGCCCGAACTGATCGGCGATACCTTTTTCAACGCCATCATCATGGCCCAATCACAGATCCTTATCGTGACGCCTTACTTTGTTCCAACCGTCGACATCATCAAAGCGCTACGTTCCGCCGCTCGACGCGGTGTGGATGTGCGCATCATTGTTCCCGAGAAAAACAACCATCGCTACTCCGG
This sequence comes from Verrucomicrobiota bacterium, assembly GCA_024279685.1. GTDB lineage: Bacteria > Verrucomicrobiota > Kiritimatiellia > Kiritimatiellales > Pontiellaceae > Pontiella. The sequence continues at coordinate 17,280 of JAJRRI010000112.1, forward strand.
TATGGCCACCAAGGCACTCTACGAAGAACTACTCGAGGCCGGTGCACGTATTTTCCACCGCCCGCCCCCATTCATTCATGCTAAAGCGATGGTGGTTGACGGCATCCTTGCTCTAGTCGGAACCGCTAATATTGACGTGCGAAGTCTGGAACTAAACTATGAAACCACCGTGTTAATTTTCGATGAAATCGCCGTCAACAAACTCAAACTAATCGTTCACGAGGACATCGAACAAAGTAGCGAGATCCAGCTCAATGAATGGCTCCAGCGCCCGGCTATTCAGAAGCTCGGCGAAAATCTCTGCTCGCTGATGACTCCCGTATTATAAGATTAGGGGTTTACCCGTAGGCGGGGTTCGCTAAACCTTCTCGGGAAGCACTCGATAGCGGCGCATAGGCCTTCTAGGATTCACGCGGTCATGTATCGTTAATACACGACCTGTTCCCTGTAGCCGGTAGCCCGAGCGTAAGGCCTTCCAGTCGCCTTCTTTTTCCGCTTGGTAGTAAATCGTGTAGATCCAATCAGCCTCAGATTCCCAGCTGATCGTCACCTGTCCATCACTATTTTGAGCAATCATGAGCGGGGGTATATGTGCCACTTCATCGTCCATGGGTTTGTTAACACACCCCGTCAGGCTCATCAAAAGTACGACACACAGGAACGAACGTAGTAAGGTCATTGTATTTCCTCTGAAGCTGCTGGAGTCGCATCCCCCAACAGTTCTGCCGGAGTATCTGCCGCTCCCATGATCACCGCCGAAGGAGCATCGTTGGTGAAGGGATCACTGACTATTTCGTCGGCCGTGGATGACTCAGTATTTGCCGCTTCCAGAGAGCGTTCAGTGCTCATGGCCTGGCGGATGGTCACCCAAAATTGAAGATCGGAATTCCCCTTTACCTCGCTTGACTTAAGATGATCTTCCATACGCTTATGATACCAAGAAACGTTCAATCCCTCGGGATTAATCGCGTCTAAATCTAGATTATAGCGCTTTGAAAACCAGTTCCAATCCTTGAAGGAAAAATCATAGTATTGCCCCATCAAATGCAGCAATGGGCGCATCTCAGTCGTTGTAATTTTAGCGACGCTCGCACACCAATCCGGCGGGGGAAGAAGCGTTGCTGGAACTTCAACCCCTTTCGATTCCACGATCAATGTCGAATCTGGACCCTTTCGAAAAAAGCTTCCAGCTAAGAAATCCTCTGTGCTGACATTCACCCATTGGGTTCCCGTCCAGCCGTGTAGTGAAACGATATCATTCGCGCCGAGTCTATAACTAACGAGTAGGGTTGGATATTTGTTAGCAATATCCATTCCCAGCTGCACAGCGGCATCCTCGCGCGGAACCATAACCAATGTAATTTCATCTTTGCGCGCAGCCGCTGAATGCATGGCGGTGCACACCAGAATGACTGCGATATGCCATAACATTAAAATTCTATATTTTTTCATCATCCCTCGCTCTCTATTGTACTGGCTGTATTGGGGCGGGCGGTACCCGCTGCAATAGTTGTTGATCAATCATCATCAGGCCACCCTTGTCATCACCCACCATACGTAGCGGCGCAAGGATATCGTTCACATTCGACTCTTCTTCAACCTGCTCGGTCACATACCACTGAAGAAAAGTCTGCGTAGCATAGTCCTGCTCTTTGATCGCCATACCCATGAGCTCGTTAATGCACCCCGTAACAAACTGTTCATGCTCCAGAGTCTGTTCAAAAATTTCGAGCGGCGTTCCGTATTCCTTCGGCGGCTCGATAATTTTTTTCAGATGAACTTGGCTCCCTTGGCCTAAAATATAGTCATACATTCTAGTAACGTGCAGACTCTCCTCTTCGTATTGCTGACGCATCCAGTTCGAGAATCCGGGCAATCCGATCCTACTGCAATAGGCCGACATGGCTAAATAAAGGTAGGCCGAATAAAATTCCTTGTTTACCTGTTCGTTCAAGGCTTCCTGCATTTTTTCTGAAATCATAATCGTCTCCTCTTTTTAATCCCTACACTTGATTCGCACGTTTAGCCGACTCCACCATATTGAAGAGTAGCATGGTAATCGTCATTGGGCCAACCCCACCAGGAACCGGCGTGATCTGCGCAGCCTTTTCTTTCACCGCTTCAAAATCAACATCCCCCACGAGGCGATAGCCCCGTTCATGACGGGCATCTTCCACCCGATTTACACCCACGTCAATCACCACCACCCCTTTCTTGACCATGTCGGCCGTCACCGTATTCGGCCTACCGGCCGCTACAATAATGATATCGGCCTGACGGGTGAAGTGAGCCAAATCCTTCGTACCCGTGTGGCAGAGCGTAACCGTGGCATTTGCATGCTCTTTCTTTTGGAGCAGCATGTTCGCCACCGGCTTCCCAACAATATTGCTCCGGCCCACCACCACCACATGCGCCCCAGATGTCTTCACCCCACTGCGGAATAGTAACTGTAAAATTCCATTTGGCGTACACGGAAGGAAAGCCTCTTCGCCCACGATCATTTTCCCTAAGTTTATGGGGTGGAATCCATCCACATCTTTGTCTGGGTCGATCGCCAGTAACACCACCGCTTCATCGATATGCTTCGGCAACGGAAGCTGAACCCAAATGCCATTAATTTTCGGATCATGGTTCATTTGATCCACTAACGCCAATATATCCTCCTGCGTCGCCTCAGCCGAGAGCTGATGGTCGTCAGAGAACAACCCCATATTCCCGCAGGCGCGCTTTTTGGCCTTCACATACGATTCCGACGCCGGGTCTGCCCCCACCAAAATTACGCCAAGGCCTGGCACAATGCCCCGCTCTCTCAGCCCAGTCACCTCGACCTTCAGCTCTTCTCGGATCTCCGCAGCAATCTGCTTCCCATCAATAACTTTTGCACCCATGAACGTCCTTTAAACCCGTGTTATTTGATCAATCGGATACAAAGTGGATAGCGGAATGCTGTACCTTCATTGGCCTTAATTGCGGCGATTACCACGTAGACTAAACCAAAGATCGCCAACGGCAAAATAAGGATAAATCCGATTCCGATAAAAGAAAGCAACAGGCAGGCCAGGAAATAAATAAAGAGACTAATTTGGAAATTCAGCGACTCTTTTCCCTGGTCATTAATAAACGCTCCATCCTCACGTTTTATCAGCCAAAGAATCAATGGTCCTAATAAATTTGCAGACGGCACAGGCACCACCACGCCACACAATGCAATCAAATGGCATCCCATAGCCCACTGGCGTTCACTTTTAGATGGCCCACCCAATTCGGACGATGTCGTCTCGAAAAAAGCCTCTTCAATAGGTTCAGATGTATTATTTTCCATGGCATTCTCCCTCGTTTAAATTCAAGGGAGGAAGTATACCGCGCCAAACCCACCCCGCACAAACCCGTTTTCAATATTTCCCAACATCAGACATATCATCAGACATATCATAAGACCGATGCACTCGTAGAAAAAGATTCCCTGCACTCGATCAGAGCGTATTTCAAAGAACAATGCCTTTTCGGTTCATGGAATGAAGTTGGAAGCTCTGCCTCCATTACTATCGCCGAAGCAAAAAAAAATAGTTTGAAGTACCCCGAGTGTCCGCCTAACTGGGATTACCTCATACCCATCCCCACGCGCGTGCTAGAGAAAAAAGGCGACGGCCGCGGCGATGGCTCCATAGAACAACAGCGGGATGACCGTTCGCTTAAGGATATAGCCCTCTTGGTTGGAGATTCCAAGAATGCAGCAGACGGCAACGATATTATTGATGCAAATCATGTTGCCCATGGCTCCACCGACATTTTGCAACGCGAGGATAGTGGTGCGGGTGAGTCCCAGATCATCGGAAATTGAATTTTGAATCCCGCCGAAGGTCATATTTGAAACCATATTGGAGCCGGAGAAAAAGGAACCGATCGCCCCTAGATAGGCCGCAAAGTATGTCCAATTCTCCCCGGCGACATGGGCAAAGACGTTGCCGATCACCATGGTGCAGGCATTGTCGCCATCCACCATCAGTAACTTCACGAAGACCAGAGCACCCAGCAACGCCAGAATAGGCCGGTGCACCCGCTCGTAGGATTCGTCCCAGACCTCTCGAATGCTTACGCGGTTCATCTTGAACAACCAGAAGGCGAGGGCGGAAACCAAAAAGAAGGGGACGATGGAGGGAATATAAAGTAGTTGGTGCTTCCACCCGGCCTCGGTTCCGAAGATACCCTGCAACCGGATGACCAACGATGGGCTGATACTGAGAGTACCCATGGATCCCAGCGGAATATCGAGGCTATGCGCCGTCGAAATCAATAGTTCCTTAATGCCAAGTTGCTTGACCCGGGTGACCAGTAGAACAAGGATCGAACCCCATAGCGGGAAAAGAGCCTTGACTAAATGCCTCTGCCCGACCGAGGCGTTATCCTCCTCAGTGGTTGGTTCGAGGCCAATCTGTTTTTTGCCAAAAAGACCGAGACCAGCAGGCCGGCCAGGCCGCCTAGGAGGGAGGGGAATTCATAGTCGAACCGAGCCAGAACGAGATAGGGAAGTGTGCAGCCGAGAATGGAGAGGTAGATGAAGAGCAGATTTTTTCGTATTTTTTGCCAAGAGACCACAAAGCGCAGGGCAATCACAGGGATCACCAGGGCCGCAACGGTATGGATGATAGCGGTTTTAAATCCGATTTCGCGGAGGACTTCGTCCGAGAGGTCTAATTGGTCGCCAAGACCAAACCAGAGAGGGGTTCCAACCGCTCCGAACGAAACGGGGATGCTGTTCATGATGAGGCAAAGGATCGCCACTTTGATTGGATTGACCCCCAGCCCAACAAGAATCGGGGCGGCAAGGGCGGCGGGCGTTCCAAACCCGCTAGCGCCTTCGATCAGGAAGGAGAAAGCCCAACCAATGATCATGAGTTGGGCAATTTCATTTCGGCTGATCCCGTTGAGCCCGTCGCGAACCACATCCATCGACCCTGAATACTCCATAGTTTTAAACAGGAGAATGGCGCCCCAAATCACTAGAATTGGAGTCCATGCATAGAGCAGACCGCTGATGACCGTGGCGTTGATCAGGTTGGGGTCGGATTCGAAATGGATGAGTTTGATTGCGTAGAGTACCAGAGCCGCCAGCGGCAGCGCCTGGTATGACGGCATGCTATTTTTCTTGGTCATCAGAAAAATCAGCAGGGCGATCGGTAGGATTGAAAGTGTGAAATCTATCATCGTGTTCCTCGCGGGGTCATGGCCAGCCGCCCTCTATAGGGAGGGTCGAAAAAGGGGTACTTCTGTGGTGGTTTATTTTGCATCGTTCTGGTTTCTATCTATTGAATTTTATCTTCACGTCACTTGATTGCGCCGGTCCGTAGCCGATCTAGAGCCTGTCCCATTTGATAAAACGCCCTGCTTGCAGGGCTGAAGTTGAGGAAGATTCCGAACATAAGAGGCTTTTTTGCCTCCTATGTCGGAAAGAGGTGCTTTATATTTCTTGTTACCACAACAAAGAAAGGTAACG